>CAVPKR010000046.1:0-18460 GCA_963705675.1 Terriglobia bacterium | reverse complement strand
CGGATCGCCGCTTTGCTCTCCGCCAGCAGCACGGCCTTCGACGTGGCACTGGGCGCCAGGTCCAAGCCCCAGGCGAGTTGTTTGTAGAATTCCATGATCGAGCCGGTGTTGGCGACGATGCTGACGGCACGGAGTTCGGAGGGGTGATGGTGCGACAGCGTCCACCGGATCGACGTCGTCTTTCCCAACTCCGTGAGACAACAACTTGTGGCCGGAGCCGGCCGGAAGCTGATAGACCCATGCCTGCACGAAATTGATCTTGCGATCGAAGTCGGTGGGCGCATAGTTCCGCTGCTGGTTGATGAAGAACACCAGCCCGCCGTCGTCGCCAGACTGGAAGTCCATCGCCTTTTGCCAGGTAAACGAGGTGGTCACCAGGAATCCGTTGATGAAGCGCCGGTTGAGCTTCACCTGTAGCGAGTTGTAGCTCGACGAGTAGCCCGCAAAGTCCTCGGTTGTGGACGCGGTTCGTCCAAACACCGCCCCAGGCTCGCCCGCCGTTCCCGTTCCGATCACCGAAGCGGAATTTATATTCGGGGACGCCGGTGTGTCTACGCCGTGATTGGCGACATAGGCGACATCCAGGGTGAAGCTGTGCGGCAGCGCCTGCTGCACTGAGACGTTCCACGATTCCACGTATGGATTCTTCCAGTTCAACGGGATGTAGAAATACGCCTGCGCATTCAGAGCCCCGGTGGCCGGGATGATTCCGTTGGAAGGAGTAACGATCGGCACAGGCAGCGGGAATCCGGCCTGGAAGCTGGCGGGAGTGACTCCGTCGGCCAGAACTGCCGGACCATATCCGTTCCCCACCGGATTATAAGCGTTGTTCGCCCGCACCGGATAGTTATACGCGTAAGTATTGTCCGGATAGGGCGTATAGCTCATCCCGAATCCGGCGCGGATCACCGTCTTTTCGGTCAGCCGGTACGCGATTCCCAGGCGTGGAGCGAAGTCTTTATAGCGCGTCTGCATTCCCAGATTTTCGGGATTCGAGCCCACTCCGGCGATCACCAAGGTGTTGTTGGTGGGGTTGTAATTCGAAAATCCTCCTGGGAACTGCGGCGTCGCCGGCGGATAAAATTCCCAGCGCAGACCCATGTCGACCGTCAACTTGCTGTTCACCTGCCATCGGTCCGCCGCGTAGGCGAAGAACTCCCATTGCCGGTAAGCTGGGAAGTAGGTATTGACATCGCGCCCCGCCTGGCTGGGGACATCCAGCAGAAAGCTGGCCACGTCGTTTGCAACTCCCGTAGTAGACGCGGCCACGCCCGGGCTTGCGGGCAGGGCCGTCTGATTCGTGTTGAACGTGTAAATTCCACGCGGACTGAACGTCTGATCCTGAAGCAAATCGTCGCGTACGCGCTTCAGATCAAAGCCAAATTTGAAGGTATGGTTCTTGTAAATCTTGGTCCACGTGTTGACGACGTCCACGTTGGCTTCCGCGCGAATCCACGGCAAGCTGGCCGAATACCCGACCATGGGCTGCGAAAAGCCGCCGTTCAGGTTGATCCCCACCATGCCGCTGGTGAACTGACTGATATTGACGCCCGGAATACCCACCGCGGTCGCGTCGTTGGCGCCGTAATCGGAAGGCTGGGCCTCGTTGTGATAATGCGACACCGCCAGCCGCACTTCGGTGAGGAAGCTGGGCGTGATTACGTGGTTGTAATTGATCCCGCCGCTGTAGGTCTTCTGCGTGCCGGTCCCCATGAACGCGCCGCCCGGTCCGTCGCCGCCGGCCGAGCCGAACAGCGGGGCCTGGAATACGATCGGTCGCGCGAAGCTGAACCGCCCGCTAAGCCGGTCCTTATCCGTGATGTTGTCGTCCATTTTGTAATCGAACGAGTCTGTGGTCTTTTGGAACGGCAGCAGAGCAAAGTAATTGTTGCTCGGTGCTGATTCTTTGAACGCCTGGTTGGGCGCCGGAAGCAGACCCAGAATCTTCGCGGAAACCAGGTTGATCCGGTTCATCGGAATGATATTGCCTGCGAAGGGAATACGCCCGATACCGGAGTACGGATCTCCCGACGCCGGGTCGTAAACGGTCCCCGACAACTGGCTCAGATTTCCGGTGCGCTCCTGCAGGGACGGAATGGTTACCAGGTTGGTGTTAGCCTCATGATCCATCACCCGCAGATAATCGCCGAAGAAAAATAGCTTGTTTCTCTTGATCGGTCCGCCGATGTTTCCGCCTACATAGTTGTAAGCGATGTGCCCCACCGACGGATTGAAGAAGCTGCGCGCGTCCATGTCGCTGTTCTGCAAAAATTCATACGCTGCGCCATGATACTGATTGCCGCCCGATTTCAGAATTACGTTGGTGATCGCGCCCGCGGCTCGACCCAGCTCGGCGTCGAAATTGCTCGTCACCACGTCCACCGTCTGAATCGCCTCGATCGGCGGAATCAGGATCTGGAGCAGGCCGGTCCGCTCATTGTCATCCGTTCCCTCGATCATGAAATTGTTGGCTTGCCGCATCTGTCCGTTCACTTCGGTTTGAAGAGAGCTGGCCGCATTGAAGAATTGCGAATGCTGGAACGTCAACCCGGAGGTTCCCGGCACCAGCGCCAGCAGACTCTGGAAGTTTCGGTTGTTACCCAGCGGCGCCTCGCCCACCAGCGCCCCGTCTACTTTAAGGCCCGTATCGGCCCGGTCCGTCTCTAGCAGGGGAGGAGCTCCCGAGACTTCAATCGCCTCCGTCACGCTGCCCGGCTGAAGCTGCACATCCGCGCGAGTGCTGGAGTTCACCAGGACCGCGATGTCCCGTTGCGTTTCCTTCTTGAATCCCGACATTTCGACCGTCACGGCGTAATTGCCCGGCGGAAGATCGGGAAACGTGTAATTCCCGCTCTCATTCGACATGGCGGTGTGGACGATGCCGGTATTCACCTCGACGGCGCTTACCTTGGCGCTGGCGACAATCGCCCCGGTCGAATCGGTAATCGTGCCCAGCAGCGTGGCGTTTACCGCCTGACCGTAAACCGTTCCCGCGCCCGAAAGCAGCGCGATCATAGCGCAGATATAACGCAAACGTTGCATCGACTTCCCCCTTAAAATGTAGGTTCCCCAACCCTGACGCGATGGCGCTAACAGTTTCGGCTCAATGCAGGATTGAGTCAAGTTTAGGTGGGTTAAATTAACGTCTAGAGCTTAGTCCTGAATCACTTCGAGGGCGCATAACAGTGCGTAGTTTGCCACCGGAACGAAGGTCAAGTCCAGCTTGCCTTGCGGCGAGGGCTCCAGGTTCCTGAAGACCTTCACTACCGGCCGGTCGCCGGTTCCTCCGCCATCCCGCAGAATGTCAAAGTTCTTGAGCAGCGTGGTCCCGTTGCAATACACATCGAAGACGCGGCTTCCCACTCCTCCGACGGTCTTGCCGAACCAGGTTTCGGCGAAGTGCAGAATCACTGTATAGCGCCCCGATTCCGCCACTGGGATGGAGTAAGTGAAATGCCCGTATCGCTGCGTCAGGTACAGGGCTTGGTCTTCGGTCCCTTCGATGTTGGCGGTCCGGCTTGATTTTCGCCCACCGGCAAAACCTTGGTCCGGTAGCCAGATATTTCCCAAATGATCGTGAAAAGCCGTGTTAGCCGTGGTCAGCCGGACCGGCCTCATCTTCCCCTTCACCCCCGGAAGTATTTCGAGAGCATTGACGAATCCGGGGTCGCCCTGAAACGTCAGGTGCAGAATTCCATCCTTCGCCGGCGAGATATCCTTAAAAATCTTCACGGTAGCGGTATCGATGCCCCCGGCGTCGGATGCCACGTCCAGCGTCGAAAGCGGGATTCCGTTGATCGCGACATTCACGCCGCGCAAGGCCTCACTCACCACCCCAGTCTCGGCGAACCAAAGCCGTAACTCATAGATTCCAGGCTTCAAAGGAATTTCATAGGCGAACTGCCCTTCGCGGCCCGATTGGAAAATGGATGGATCGGAAGAGCGCAAGATCTGATGCGAAGCACGCTGGAAACTCGTTCCTCCGGTAAAATACCGGTCCGATAGCCACTTCCGCCCGGCCTTGTCGACGTAGTCCCCACGATTGTCGCCCGCTAAGATCCGGATCTCATCGCCGCCCGACGTAAAAGTCGTCACGCTGGCGGCCACCGCCGGCCGTTTTCGGGAGTACCCGATCGAGGCGATCACCATTGCGCTTATGAGGATAGCCAAACCGCCAGCGGTCCACAGCCATCTTGGCGGTGGCTGAGCGGTTTCGACAGGCGTCGGCGGACTGAGGGTCTTTTCCGCGGCCTCCTCAGCCGCCTTTGGGGGCTCCTGCGCGGTCCGTTCCTGCGCGATCGGGATCTTTGGCACGAACTTAGGAGTGTATTGCCCCGGCGGTATTACGATCTGTAGTTCATGCTGCTCGCCCTCGCTCGCATAGTACTCCTTCAGTCGCTTCCGGAGGTGATGAGTATCTACCCGTACGATCGCATCTACCTGAGGATCGAACTGCGCGCCCCGCCCCAGGACGTCGACGGCGATTCCGTACTCGCCGATCTCCTCCGCCTCGCCCCGGAAGTACTTGTCGCAAAGATAAGAAAGCAACCGGGAAACCTTCGGCGACCGCCGGAATTTCTCGGATTGAAGCACGATGGCAAGCTCAGCCTGCTCCGCCACTGTGTTCTCAGAACCCTCAGGTGCTTCAGGATCCGGTGCGGTAAAGGAAGCCACGCAGAAAGCAATATATCATACCTGACACAAGTCTTTTAACATTTCGTTTACGACGTTAAGTCGGGACGTAACATAGCGCCTGGCCCTCTTTGAAGTGGGCTCCATCCTGCCGGAGAAAGACTGTGATCAGTGACGACAGGCGGGTCGAATCCGGCTCTCCAGTCGGCTTTCAGCTCTGCGCCCCCGCGATTGACGAACAAAATCGGTCTACCGGATGGGTTGCCGGAAGATTGTGAACACCTGCAACAGCAGCTTCCCACCCTTCTGCGGCAGAAAGCCTGAGCTTATTCGCCGGTGCTCCGAGCAAGCTCAGGCGTGGAAATAAACCCACCGGTCCTAGATAAACGGAGACGCCCGTTCAGACGCCACATTTCCAGCACCCGCCAAACTAGCTGTTCTACACTAAAAAGTGGCGTAATGGATCATCCGGCCAATGTCGGGAAATATCAGATCGAGCAGTTTCTCGGGGGCGGGATGTCGAACGTCTATCGAGCCACCGATACTGTGCTCGGCCGGCGTGTCGCCCTCAAAATCCTGACCGATGCCGGGGCGGCGGATGAGGAGTCGAAGGCTCGGTTTCTGATGGAGGCGCGGGTTGCTTCCAATATCACGCACGAAAACATTATCAGTGTTTATGATTTTGGCGAGGACCGCGGGCGGCCGTTCATCGTCATGGAGTTCCTGGAGGGCGAGAGCCTCCGGGCCGCGATTCGCAACGGGCACCTGGGGGATTTTCCGCGGCGCATGCGGATCGCGCTGCAGGTGGCGCGAGCCGTCGATTTCATCCATACCAAGAAGATTATTCATCGCGACATCAAGCCTGAGAATATTAATATCGACAAGACCGGGAAGGTCAAGCTGATGGATTTCGGCATTGCGAAGTCCGCGGGAGTGAATCTGACGCGGTCGGGATTCACCCTGGGGACCCCGTATTATATGGCTCCGGAGCAGGTCCTAGGGCAGACGCTGGGGTCGCAGGCGGATGTGTATGCGTTCGGAGCACTGCTGTTCGAGTTGTTGTCTGGGGCCAAGGCGATCAGCGGAGATTCGGTGGAGCGGATTTTCGAAAACGTGTTGTATCAACCGGTCGACATGGAACCGCTGCGGGCGCTGAGGTTGCCTCCGCCGGTGATCGATTTGATCGGGCGATGCATGTCGAAAATTCCAGGGCAGAGGCCGGCGAGCCTGGCGCTGGTGTGCGACGAGATCGAACATATCCTGAGCCCGACTTTTAGCCCGGTGGACCCGGCGGCGCAGGATCCATATGCGGGGCCGAAGGTCCCAGGGTTCATTGAGAAATTGCCAGGCCTCGCTGAAGACCCAGACGGGGCTGATCTTTCTTGCCGGAGCGGTGATGGCGGCCGTGGTCACGCTGATCTATGTGATCCTGGTGCTGACGCACGTCGTCTGAATTGGCCCGCGTGATAGGCTCGGAGTATGGGGCTTGCGCAATCTTTTTTCGGCTCGCGGTTCGGTATCACGGAGCGTGATCTCGAAAACTATCTGAGCGAGGCGCTCTCTGGCGGCGGCGACTACGCCGATTTGTACTTCGAACATCTTTCGACCAGCTCCATTTCGATGGACGAAGGCATCGTGAAGAGTGCTACGGAAGGCGTGACGCTGGGCGTCGGCGTGCGCGTCATCTCGGGCGAGCGTACGGGTTACGCTTACAGCGACGATCTGAGTCCTGAAAAGATTCGGAAGGCGGCACGAGTCGCGGCCTGCATCGCTCGCGGACCGGCGACCATCGTCAAGACCGGGTTCGAAGAAGCTTCGCGTCACGATTTATATCCCATGTTGCGGGCTCCGCATGAGATGGGACTCGCCGAGCGGGTCGACCTAGTGAAACGCGCGGACCGCGCGGCGCGCGCCTACGATTCGCGAATTTTCCAGGTGCAGGCATCTTATGCGGACAGCTTGCGCGATGTTCTGGTCGCGACCAGTGAAGGAAGATTGAGTTTCGATCGGCAGCCGATGGCTCGGATGAGCGTGACGGTGCTGGCGCGGCAGGGCGATGGCGATCCGCAAGAGGGGCATTCGGGCGGCGGCGGGCGCGTGACACTGGATCATTTTCTGAATGAGAAAACGCCCGAGTTCTTTGCGAATGAAGCGGGGCGGCAGGCGATTGTGCAACTGGGCGCGGTGGAGGCGCCCGCGGGCGAGATGACGGTGGTCCTGGGACCGGGATGGCCCGGGATTCTGCTGCACGAAGCCGTGGGTCATGGGCTGGAAGCGGATTTCAATCGCAAGAAAGTATCGGCGTTCAGTGGACGCGTGGGGCAGCAGGTGGCGAGTCCTTTATGCACAGTGATCGACGATGGAACCATCGGGAGCCGGCGCGGTTCGTTGAATATGGACGACGAAGGGGTCGCGACGGAGCGCAATGTTCTGATCGAGAATGGCGTGCTGCGCGGATATTTGCAGGACAAGCTTTCGAGCCGGCTGATGGGGACCAAGTCGACCGGCAGCGGACGTCGCGAGAGTTATCAGCAGATCCCGATGCCGCGCATGACCAATACGTATATGTTGGCGGGCGAGAGCGATCCGGAGGAGATTATCCGGTCGGTGCCGCGTGGTTTGTATTGCACGACTTTCGGCGGTGGGCAGGTAGATATTACGTCGGGAAATTTCGTGTTTGCGGCGAACGAGAGTTACCTGATCGAGAACGGCCGTCTGACGCGGCCCGTTCGAGGGGCGTCATTGATTGGCAACGGCCCAGAAGCGCTGAAATACGTCAGCATGGTGGGGCGCGATTTGAAACTGGATGAAGGCGTCGGAATCTGCTCGAAGGAAGGGCAGCACGTGCCGGTGGGCGTGGGGATTCCGACCATCAAGATCGACAAGATGACGGTGGGCGGAACGGCGGCATGAGTGAGCTGGAACAGATTGCATCGGACGCGGTGAAGCTCGCGTTGGCGGGCGGGGCTACGGATGCGGAATGTACCATCTCGGATGGCGCGGAGTTCGAGGTTAGCGTGCGGATGCGCGAAGTGGAGAGCGTGAAAGAAGCCGGGTCACGCGGCGCGGGGATTCGGGTAATGTCGGGGGAGAGAAGCGGGTCATCCTACACTTCGGATTTTTCGGTGGAAGGAATCAACAAGATGGTTCGGGCGGCGATCGAGTTGTCGAAGATCACCAGTGAAGATCCGCATGCGGGGCTGCCGGAACACGATGCGTTAGGGAAATTTGCCGGGGACTTGCGCTTGTACGATCCAGCGATTGCGGCGATCGAGACTGAGTGGAAAATTGCCCAGGCGATCGAGGCCGAGAAGTTCGCGTTCTCGACCGACTCCCGCATTTCTAATTCGAAGGGCGCGGGGTTCAGCTCGAACCTTGGGTCGCGCACGTTTGTGAATTCACGAGGATTCGCCGGATCGTACCGGACCTCGAGCTGCGGGCTCGCGGTGCAGCCGGTTGCGAGTGAAAACGGATCCACGGAGCGGGATTACTGGTACACATCGTCGCGGGCGGCGGCGGGTCTTGAGAGCGCTGCGTATGTCGGGCGCAAGGCTGCGGAACGCGCGCTGCGGCGCCTGAATTCGCGAAAGATTGCGACGCAGAAAGCGGCCGTGGTGTTTGAGCCTCGAACCGCTGCGGCGCTGCTAGGGGATTTATTCGATGCGGTCAGCGGATCGGCGATTTACCGGCAGGCTTCGTTCCTTGCAGGGCGGCTGGGGGAAAGAATCGCGTCGGAAGCTTTGACTATCGTCGACGATGCGACCCTACCGGGTTTATTTGGAAGCTCGCCCTTCGACGATGAGGGTGTAGCGTCGCAACGTACGGTGGTCGTCGAGCGTGGAATGCTGAAGAGCTATCTATTGAATACGTATACGGCGAAGAAGTTGGGATTGAAGACTACAGGCAACGCGTCGCGCGGATTGAGTGGGGCGGCGGGCGTCGGGACTGGGAATTTTTACATCGAGGCCGGCGAGATAGCGCCGGAGAAGATCATCGGCGGCGTGCGATCGGGATTGTATGTGACCGAATTGATCGGCGCGGCGGCGAATACGGTTACCGGCGACTATTCTTCGGGCGCGGCCGGTTTATGGATTGAAAACGGCGAGTTCGCTTATCCCGTGTCCGAAATCACCATCGCCGGGAATTTGAAACAGATGTTGATGGACGTGGAAAAGGCCGGCTCGGACCTGGAGTTTCGCGGGTCCATTGCATCGCCTACTATTTTAATTCGGGAGATGACCATCAGTGGCCATTGAGCTTCGTTCACTTCAAAAGCCTGAAAAACGGTCGCTGGCCGGGCTGCCGATGTATATCATTGCGGCAGTGTTAGTGATCGGAGGGGCGCTGTTTTACTATCTTCAGTTTGCTACAGGGCGGCAGGCGGCGGATCTGCCATTGACGCCTGAAGCAAAAGAGTATGTTCGAAGTCTCCAATTGAGCGATGTCGAAATGAAGGCGAGCGAGAGCTACTTCAAACAGGTGGTGGTGGAAATCGACGGCAAGATCGCGAACGGGGGCGATCGCAATCTGGCTTTGGTCGAGATCTACTGCATCTTTCGCGACGCGTACGGGCAACTGGTGCTTCGCAAGCGCGTGTCGATTGTCAGTCCTAAGATGGGCGGTCTGAAACCGGGCGAGACCAAATCGTTCCGGCTCCCGTTCGATGAGATCCCCGATAGCTGGAACCACGCGATGCCGCAACTGGTGATCGCGGGGATCAAGTTTCCCTGATGGCTCGAGTGCTGGTGGTGGACGACGATGCCGCGGCGCTCGAGATTCGGAAACTAGTGTTGGAGCGGCGGGGGCATGAGGTCTATGTTGCCCAGAATGCCGAGGCGGCGCGAGATTGTTCACCGGTTGATGTCGTGCTGCTGGATTTGAGATTGCCTGAGGTTGAAGATGGGCTCGCTCTGATTCGCCGGTTTCACGATAGCGGCGTGAGGGTGGTCGTGCTGTGCGGGAATCCGGCGGATCTGGATGGTCGCGAGGAGGCCGTCTTGGTCGACCGGGTGCTGGCGAAGCCGGTTCGGTCGGAGATTTTGCTAAGCGCGTTGGACCCTTTGTGATCGCCGCCGTTCCAACGCTGGCGCGCTATTCTGCTCCGGCGTATTTTTCGTAGTCGGCGGCGGACATCAGGTCGGCGGTATCCGCGGGGGAGGACATCTTGATTTTCACCAGCCAAGCCGCGCCGTGCGGATCTTCATTCAACTTTTCAGGGGACGCGGTCAGCAGATCGTTGACGGCCACCACTTCGCCGGAAATCGGGGCGTAAATATCGCTTACAGCCTTTACCGATTCCACTGAGCCCATGCCTTTCCCTTTTTCGGTGGTGGTGCCTACCTTCGGCAAGTCGACATACACGATATCGCCCAATTCCTTCTGCGCGTGGTCGGTGATGCCGATGGTTCCGGTATCGCCTTCGACGTTCACCCACTCGTGTTCTTTGGTGTAGCGGAAGTTTGCTGGGTACATGGTTTATTTGGCTCGTTTATAGAAAGGTGTTGCGACGGTCACGGCATCCACCGGCTGATTCCTCACCATCACTTGAATGGTGCGGCCAATCTCCGACTTCGCGGCGGGCAGGTAACAAAGTCCGATGTTTTTATTGAGGGTGGGCGCCGGTCCTCCGCTGGTTACCCAGCCCGCGGCCGCTCCGTCGAGTTGCACTTCATAGCCGTCGCGGCCGATGCCGCGGCCTTGCATTTCAAATCCGATCAATTTCCGGGTGACGCCCTGTTCCTTTTGCTTGACCAAGGCGTCGCGGCCGATGAAATCGCCTTTGTCGAGCTTTACGATCCAGGCGAGATCGGCTTCCCACGGTGTGATGGTCGCGTCGATTTCGTGGCCGTAGAGCGCCATTTTCGCTTCCAGCCGCAGCGTATTTCGAGCGCCAGACCGGCGGGTTTGATACCGAACTCCGCACCGGCGGCTAGAATCTCGTCCCATATGTGCGGGGCCTCCGACGGATCGACGTAAATCTCGAACCCGTCTTCGCCGGTGTATCCGGTGCGCGCGATGCGCGCTTTAGCGCCTGATACCGTCCCATCCACGAACCAGTAATAGCGGATCGGCGCGAGCTCAACGGGTGTCAGCTTCTGTAGGATCTCGAGCGCTCGTGGACCTTGAACGGCGATTTGGGCATAGCGATCACCGGCATTCTCGACGGTGCAATTGAACCGGTTATGCGAGGCGATGTGCTCGTAGTCCTTATCCTGATTGGACGCGTTGACGCACAGAAAAAAATGATCGTCGGCGACTTTGTGGACCAGGATATCGTCCACAAAACCGCCGTGTTCGTAGAGCAGCGCCGAATATTGCGCTTGGCCGGTCTTCAGTTTGGAAGCGGCGTTGGTGGCGACGTAATCCACCAGTTTCAGAGCCTCCGGTCCGCGGACCTCCAGCTCGCCCATGTGGCTTACGTCGAAGAGGCCGGCAGCCTGGCGAACGGTGTTGTGCTCGTCGATGACGCCCGAGTAGAGGACCGGCATGTCCCATCCGCCGAAATCGACCATTTTGGCGCCCATCCGGCGGTGAATCGCATTGAGCGGAGTGGTCCTCAAGGGCGCGGGTTGAGTCATGAAAGATTTAGCCTAGCACAGGCGCGAGCCCATGAAGCTATGGTAAGCGAAGCGTTACCGGATGACCTCGTAGATCTGCATGTCCGCCCGAACATCGGTGAACTTCGGGATATCGGCCATCAGGGCAGGGGCAGCGGCGCCCAGGCCTGCCTGCATACCTTCCAGGGTTTCGAAATTCATGTGCACCTGAATTTGAAACTTCGGGGCGGACCCGGGAGCGCCCCCGCTGAGGCCCTTTTCCACGGTCCAGCCGGTCATACCATGGGGTTTGAGCTTTTCTTCCACCATCTTCATGTGCTGGCTGAGGTAATAGTCCAGGTCGAACCGCGAACCGGGAGTGTTGGGGTAACTGACTGTCACTCGAATCATTTGAACCACCAGTCTAACCCAATTGTGTGAATTGTGTTATTCTAGGTCCGTACAAAAGGATTAAGAAAAGACGAGGAGTATCGATTTTCGAATGGCACTGGCGGGAGAAGCAAAAATCAAGGTGATTTCGCAGTTCCGGGTCCACAAGTCGGACACGGGCTCGCCAGAGGTACAGGTTGCAATCCTGAGCCGGCGGATTCTAGAGTTGACCGAGCATTTTAAGACGCACAAGAAGGATCATCATTCGCGCAGAGGCCTGTTGCAGATGGTGCAGCGCCGGCGTCACTTGCTCGATTATCTCCGCGGCCGCAGCCCGGAGCGCTACAAGACGCTGATTACGAGTCTTGGCATCCGTCGCTAGTATCGAAAATACCGATTCTCGAGAACCGGCTGATGTCAGCCAGGCCGCAGAACCTCTCCAGTCTCCTCTTAGTCAACGCGGCGCGCACGCGGCCGCTGATTAATAGAAGATAAAGGACGTTTCCAAAAAATGTTGCATTCCGTTGAAGTGGACCTCGGTAACGGACGGTCTTTGACGATCGAAACCGGGAAGATGGCCAAACAGGCCAATGGAGCGGTGATTGTCCGCTCCGGTGATTCGGTGGTCCTGGTGACCGCCTGTACCGCCGACAAACCCAAAGTCGGCGCAAATTTTTTCCCCCTGACTGTCGACTACCGCGAGTATACCTACTCTGCCGGGCGCTTTCCCGGAGGATTTATCAAGCGCGAAGGGCGCCCCACTGAGAAAGAAGTTCTGACCAGCCGCCTGATCGACCGTCCCATCCGCCCGTTGTTCCCCGAAGGCTACGCCTATGAGACCCAGGTGATCGGCATGGTGCTGTCGGCCGATCCGGTGCGCGATCCGTCCACGCTGGCCATCGTCGGCGCAGGGGCGTCGCTCGCCATTTCCGATATCCCCTTCGGGCACGTGCTGGGCGGCGTGCGCGTCGGCATGATCGACGGGAAATTGATCGCGAATCCCACCTACGAAGAGACCAAGGCTTCCAAGGTCAATATCGTGGTAGCGGGTACTGAAGAAGGCATCGTGATGGTGGAATCCGGCGCACAGCAGGCTACCGAAGCCGAAGTGCTGGCCGCAATCGAGTTCGGCCATCAGTGCTGCAAGAAAATCGGCGCCGCGATTCGCGAGCTGATGAAGAAGACCGGCAAGACTAAGCGCGAGTACACGCCTGCGGCGATCAATGAAGAGATGTATTCGAAGATCTCCGATGCGGTTCGCACCGAGCTTACCGATGCGATGAACACCCAGAAGTACGCGAAGCTGGATAGTTACGCGCGTATCGATGCAGCCAAGAAGAAAGTAGTCGAGTCGCATCCCGAGGAACAACAGGCGGAAGCGAAGGGTCTGTTCGACCGTCTGAAGGAACGCATTTTCCGCGACCAGATGCTGAAAGACCGCCGCCGCCCTGACGGCCGCAAGTTTGACGAAGTGCGCAATATCGATTGCGAAGTCGGCATTCTGCCGCGCACGCATGGATCCAGCCTGTTCACTCGTGGCGAGACCCAGGCCCTGGTCACCGCGACGCTCGGCACCAAGGACGACGAGCAGCGTATTGAGCTGCTGGATTCCTCGGAAAGCTCCAAGCGCTTCATGTTGCACTACAATTTTCCGCCGTTCAGCGTGGGCGAAGTCGGCTTCATGCGCGGCGCAGGCCGGCGTGAAATCGGCCACGGGGCGCTGGCTGAGCGCGCGCTTTCGGCCGTGGTTCCGGACGACAAGACCTTCCCGTACACCATGCGCGTGGTAAGCGACATTCTCGAATCGAACGGGTCCAGTTCCATGGCGTCAGTTTGCGGAGCGACGCTTTCGCTGATGGACGCGGGCGTCCCGATCAGCGCGCCGGTGGCCGGAATTGCGATGGGCCTAGTTCTCGAGGGCAAAGATTATGCCGTGCTCACCGATATCGCGGGCGCTGAAGATCATTACGGCGATATGGATTTCAAAGTCGCTGGGACGAAAGACGGCATCACGGCGTTGCAGATGGACATCAAGGTCCCGAACGTGACCCACGCCATCATGACGGAAGCTCTGGAACAGGCGCGCCGGGCGCGTCTGCACATCCTTAGCAAGATGAACGCCGTGATCGACACGCATCGCACGGTGCTGTCGCCGTACGCGCCGCGTATTTTCACGATGCAGATCCCGACCGAGAAGATCCGCGAGCTGATCGGGCCGGGCGGCAAGGTAATTCGTGGAATCGTCGAACAGACCGGCTGCAAGATCGACGTCGAAGACGACGGTTCGGTGAAGATTTTCTCGTCCGACGGCGCTGCCGCCGATCGCGCGATCCAGATGGTCACCGACATTTGCGCGGTGGCGGAAGTCGGGAAAACGTATCTCGGCAAAGTGGTCCGAATCGTCGATTTCGGCGCCTTCGTCGAGATTTTCCCGGGTACCGACGGCTTGCTGCACATCTCCGAAATTTCGGAGAGCCGCATCAAGCAGGTTCGGGACGAGCTGAAGGAAGGCGATCAGATCCTGGTCAAGGTTCTGGGACTTGAGGGAAATAAGATCAAGCTCAGCCGCCGGGCAATTCTGAAGGAGCAGCGCGAAAAGCTCAAGAAGGAAGAAGCCGGCGTCTAGTTCGGGGTTCGCAGGCCGCAAAAGAAGCGCACAGGCGCCCTTTGCGGGCTTTTTCATTTCTGCTTGATGACGTGGACGTCGGACGGCAGTTTCAGCTCGAACGCGGAATCGGGCAGCGGAGATGGACTCTCGACGTGGGAGTACGTCGTCTCGATGTAATCCTTGGTGGGCTGTGTCACCTTTTCCTTGACCGCTTTCGAATCCCCACTGGGAAACCAGAGCTCAATCATGGTTGCCAGCTTTTTCGCGTCCTCGGATTTAGGAGTCAAGATCAAGTGAGTCGTCGGCTTGGAATCGATATTTTCCGTGCCCGCGACTTGGATATCGTAAGCGTTCTTCAACTCGCTTCCGGATGTGGCGCCGAACGCGATGAACAGGAACTGGTCGATCTTCGCCATGTTGCCCTTGCCCGCGTCCAGCACCGTCACCTGCTTAGCTTTAGGATGATAATCCTTCACCTGGTTCCCCACGAACCCGACCATACGCTGATCCGGCGGGTTGAATTCGAGCACGCCGGTCAATCCGTTCTTGCCGTGACGCAGGCGCAACTCGCCGTCCTCGCTCGTCGATTCGTTCAGGACGTGGTTGTAACTGATCTGGTGGAGTTTTGCGGAAACCGACTTGAATTTCTTCGCGGCCCCGTCCATGCGCTGAAGAATCTCATCCAGCGAGTCGGCCCGAACAGCGGGTCCGATCAATGCCGCTGCGCAAAGCAGGACGCGTGAATATTTCACGGCTTGGTAAAGGCCATGTAGCCTTTGACTTCCTGCTCGGCTTCATCGTAGATCGGCTCCACACTACTGATTGCCGTGCGAGTCTTGAACCGGCTGTTGACCACGGCTGAGGCTTTCGATAGAAGCTGATTGTCCGGGACGCCGGCCAGAAGCTGAGGCTCGATCCAGTATCCGCCGCGGAGCATCACCACCGTCGCGGCTTTGGGCTGATCGCGGAAAATGTCGCGCGGCGTCAGGAAAATAAACGCGAGAATCAGGCCGACCATGACATCGTACTGCCAGCTGGCCCTTGGAAAATCCCAGAACAAAAATCGACCGATGGAGCGCATCCGATTTCAGTTTACATTACAGTACCGGGTATTGCGGGGTCCACTGCATAGCCGTCACCGCATCCAGCAACGCTTCAGGCGTCGATTCGGGGGCGACACCCGCGCGTTGCGCTTCCCGTCCAATGGCGAACGCGATCGCCACCGTTACGCCGCGCAAATCCTGGAGCGAAGGAAGCAGCCTGCCCGCTGGGTCCTTCAGCGCCGGCGAATGATCCGCCAGGGCTCGGGCGGCGGCCAGGAGCATTCCGTCGGTAACTCGCCGCGCGCGAGCGGCCACGGCGGCTAAGCCGATGGCGGGAAAAATATACACGTTGTTGCACTGGGCGATCGGGATGGTTCGGCCTGCGTAACGCACCGGCGCGAATGGCGAGCCGGTCGCGATCAAAGCTCGCCCGTCCGTCCAGTGAATCAGGTCCTCCGCGGTCGCTTCTGACCGTTCGGTGGGGTTCGACAGCGGCATGATAATCGGCTGCGGCGTCTTGCGAGCCATTTCCCGGACGATGGGGTCCGTGAACGACCCTTGTGCGGTCGAGAGCCCGATCAGAATGGTGGCTTCGATCTGGGCGATTACTTCCCCAAGGGCGATTGCCTCCGAATCGCGGCGCGCATAAACACGCTGCTCGGGCGTCAGGATCGGGCCGGCCGAGGTGTAGAAGGCCATCCTTATCGACAATCCAGAAACGATCGCGAGCCTCGCGCTCTGACAGGCCTTCCTCGACCATCGCGGCACGCAGATAATCGGCCACTCCGATGCTCGCGGACCCAGCGCCAAGAAACACTACGCGCTGGTCCCGCATGCTCTTGCCGGTGACCTTGACGGCCGATAGAATCGCGCCCAGGGCGACTGCGCCCGTTCCCTGAATGTCGTCGTTAAATGTAAGTAGGTCGTCGCGATAACGATCGAGAATCGTGCGTGCGTGCGGCGTGGCGAAATCCTCCCACTGGAGGCAGGTCTCGGGCAATTCCTGCTTCACGGCCTTGACGAATCGGTCGATGAAATCGTCATACTCGACGCCCACGATGCGCGAGTGATGCCAGCCGAGATAGGTAGGATCGCGGAGAATATCTTCATTATTGGTCCCGACATCGAGCACGATGGGAAGGGTCCGAGCCGGATGGATTCCGCCGATCAGCGAGTATAGCGACAGTTTCCCGATAGGTATGCCGAGCCCTCCGACGCCTTGATCGCCAATACCAAGGATGCGCTCGCCATCGGTAACCACCATCACGTCGACATCCGGGTGCGGACGATTGCGCAACAGCTCCGGGATCGACTCCCGCAGAGGATAAGAGATGAATAAGCCTCGCGGACGCCGGTAAATATGGCTGAAGTGCGCGCACGCCTCGGCGACCGTCGGCGTATAGACGATCGGCATGGTTTCTTCCACATGATCGAGCAGCAGCCGGTAGAACAATACCTCGTTGTTGTCCTGAAGCTGGCGCAGATAGATGTGGCGGTTCATCGGCTTGTCGTACGCGCGATAGGCGGTGAACGCGCGAACCACCTGTTCATCCAGGGTTTCAACATAGGGCGGCAGGAGCCCGTGGAGCCCCAGGCGAGTGCGCTCTTCTTCGCTGAAAGCGGTGCCCTTATTCCAGGCGGGCGAGCTAAGCAGGCGCACGCCATGAAGACCGGTAGGGATCTGATTCATGGGGCGCTATGCGGGCTTGGCTTTCTTCAATACTTTGTTCAGGACAGTCATTGCCCGGTCGACATCCTGTTCCGTCAAAATATACGGCGGCAGCATCCGCAGAACCGTCTCGTGCGTGCAGTTGATCAGGAGACCCTCTTCCATCGCGTCGAGGACGATTTGCTTACCCGGCATATCCAGCTCCACTCCGATCATCAGCCCGAAGCCGCGAATCTCTTGGATGAAACTGTAGCGCTTGGCGAGCTCCATCAGCCGCATCCGGAAATATCCTCCGACATGGACGATCTGAGGCAGCAGCGGCTCCAGAATGTCGAAAAATTCGAGCGCGACGCGGCACGCCAGCGGACCGCCGCCAAAGGTCGACCCATGCATGCCGCTTCCGATCGCGGCGGCGGCACGCTCATTGGCCGCAATTACGCCGAGGGGGATGCCGCACGCCATCGGCTTGGCGGCGATCATGATGTCCGGCATCACGGCTGGCTCGAACATCTGATAAGCGAAATACGTTCCGGGACGCCCCACGCCGCACTGAATTTCATCGAAGATGAGTAGCGCGTCGTGGCGATCGGCCAGCTCCCGAGCCTTGCGAACGTACTCCGGTGACAGCGGATAAATTCCTCCCTCGCCCTGTACCAGTTCGAGGACGATTGCCGCGGTCCGGCTGCTCGCCGTCTGCTCGAGAGCCGTCACATCGTTGCGCGGAACGAAATGCACGCCTGGGAGTAGGGGCTCGAAATCGCGACGGTACTTTTCCTGACCGGTGATGGAAAGGGCCCCGAACGTCCGCCCGTGAAAGGAATTATCGAGCGAGATGAATTCAACTTTTTGGGACTGATCTTGCGTCCGTACGATCGCGCCATCTTGAGCGCGCCTTCCATCGATTCCGTGCCGGAGTTGCAAAAAACACGCGGTCCAGCCCGCTAACTTTTGCGATGCGCTCCGCCAGGGGACCCTGGTACTCGTGGTAGTACAGATTCGAGGTATGCAGCAGCAGCCCGGCCTGCTCGCGGATCACCTTCGTCAATCGAGGATGCGCATAGCCCAGGGCATTAACTCCAATCCCGGCGATCAGGTCGAGGTAACGCTTCCCCGTGGTGTCGTAAACATAGCAACCCTTGCCGCGATGCAGTATCAACGGATAGCGGGCATAGTTCTGCAACAGGTATCGCTGTTCGAGTTCGACCACGGAAGTTGAGGCAGCGGCGGATTCCATCTATTCATCATAATAAGACGGTGTTCGTTACACACTTAGAGTGTTTTCGCTGTGGTGAAAAATTTCCCATGGACCCGCGCGCGTATTTGTGTCCGCAATGTGGAGCCGATGGCCCCGATCCAGGCATTCTGGACGTTCATTACGACTACGCCGCCGCGCGCGAGGCGCTTCCGAATTTCGCCGCACGGCGGGGAATCTTTCGCTATCTTCCGCTGTTGCCCGTTCGCGAAAAATCCGATGTTCTGCCCGCGGGTGGGACCCCGTTGGTTCCCGCCCCGAGGCTCGCCGAACGATTCAAACTCGGCAAACTGTTTCTGAAGGATGAAACGCGCAATCCGACTCGCTGCC
>CAVPKR010000045.1:0-12543 GCA_963705675.1 Terriglobia bacterium | reverse complement strand
CCGGAAATGTCCTGGTGGGGCTCCAAATGACCGTAGAGGAAGCTGAGGAAGGCGAGGTCGCCAGGAAATCGGCGTCAGCGCACGGCCATGGGTCACGGTATCGACCGCTTCGTGGACCTTTGATGATCAGTGGATTCATATCGATACCTATTGCGGCCGCCGCGAATTACCGTATCAAACCACTATCGCCCACGGCTTCCTGACCGTTTCCCGCTTCCGATTATCTACGGCGAGGGCCGTGGATTTTCGGGAAAATGCGAAAGACGAGCGTGAATTACGGCTTCAATCGCCTTCGATTCACCAGCTTCTGTTCCGGAAAGCTGCATTCGCGCGCGATTTACGCTCATCGATTAAGGACGTGGAAGGCGGAGTCGAGATCGCTTGGGGCGTCACGGTTGAGGCCGCGAGAAGCCTCACGGGGTTGTGTATTAGCTAGGCGGCACCTACTATTAGCTAAAACCTCATTCTTTTCAGTCCACCACAGGCTGCGTAGACGTCCAACTCCGGGTTTGCGAATGAAGCAGGAGCGACCGGCGGAACTATCGACTGGAAAAGCGGCTACGACGCGCCGGGTCTAGCTTTCGAAATTTATTCCCGGGCCGGAATTCAAGGTGATCAAATTTACTTTGGCGTTCAGGTTCGCCAGGAGTCATCGGCGGCTGTCGGCATCGGTATCGTTCACATTCTTCAGAGGACATATTCAACGTCAGTTTTTCCCCAGGCGCGCTATGATTTACGGCAAGCCCGGATCAAGTCCTGCAAGTGAATACTTGCGAGTGATCGGCATCAACTGGATGCGTGCCCTTCAGTGGCGTTTAACCAGCATCGTTAGTCCGGACTGGTTCGTGGGACATTTCCTCGATCTTACACGTGGACGTCGACAGGGTGACGCCGTGATCGCCATGCCTCGGACTGCAGTGGCCTCGATCACGTTGGGAAGGTCTGAGGAGCGGCTCGCCTTGTCCCATCATCACGATGTTTATGCTGATCGGTATTGGCGGCGAGGGCGTTGTCTAGCGGCTACCGCAGGACTTGGCCATGCATCTCGCCCCGGTCACGTTGCGCTCCAGGCCCCATCAAGGCGGTCAGAATCGGCAATTCACGGCACAGCTGATGGTGGCTCATGAATAGCCTATCTTTCGTCCGGGTATTGACACGGTTGACCGGTCTTGCCATCTTCTAAGCGCAAAGGTAGCGGCGGGGCGCCGTCGGAATCGTAGCGATGGGCGATTTCGGGATGCCTAAAGGTATCGCTCGGATGGGCTTAGGGAGATTTGAAGGATCGCTAAGTCTGCTTTTTGCCGCGATAGACCGCGTCTGTAAATCTGGCCAACTGCAGGATGGCCGGGGCCAACTATAGCTCTGGCAAATTCCACGCCCACAAGGGTTGCGCTACACTCCACGGTACTATTTCGTATCGATGCCTCGTTCCCATTCCCCCACTAACCCTTCGTGAATATCCAGCGTGAAACGCTGCCGAACGGCGTTCGAGTGATCACGGAACGGATGCCGCACGTGCGCAGCGTCTCGGTCGGCGTCTACATCGGCACCGGTTCGCGGGAAGAGGATCTGGAGGAAACCGGCATCTCCCACTTCGTCGAACACATGGTGTTCAGGGTACCAGAATCGTTCCGCGGAGCAGATTGCGCGCTCTGTGGATTCGATCGGCGGCGGGCTGGACGCGTTCACGTCCAAGGAATTGGTCAGCTACAACGTGAAGGTGCTGGATGAGCATCTTCCCGAGGCTTTCGAGATCGTAGCCGACCTGGTGCGGAATCCGCTGTTCGAGAAGCACGATATCGAGAAGGAAAAGGGCGTCATCCTTGGAAGAGCTGAAGATGGAGGCGGACTACCCGGAATACCTGATCCACGAGATCTTTTCCAGCAATTTCTGGAAGGGCCACGCGCTGGGGCGCTCGATTCTGGGGACCAAGCAGACCATCAAGTCCTTCTATCGGGAAAAGATTGAGCGCTTCTATAAGCAATTCTATACACCCTCCATAATATCCTGATCACGGCGGCGGGCAGTTTGAATCACAAGAAGTGGTGAAGCTCGCGGAACCAACACGTTGGCATTCAAACGTGCTCATATTTTCATTAAAGGCTTCCAAACTGCATGCGCCGCCTCATTTCTGTAGAAGATGTGCACATGTACATGTTTACGTAGGCCTTCCGGCGATGGCCGACGCCGGATAAGGCCCCGTTCCAATGTTTGGATCCGAATGCGATTCAGGGTGTGGGCATGCAGTTGTGGTTGTTCCAGGAACATAGTTGACAGTAAAAGCAGGGGCTCGCGTATACCGTGTACTTGGAGCCAACCACCGTATCGCGACGCGGGATGCATGCTGGTGTATGGCTGATCTTTGCCCCGGTCTCGGCGGGCAAGGTGGTGGAATCGATTCAGGCCTGCGGGCGCTAGTGGATCATCCAGTCACCGCGGAGGAGCTGCGGCGGGCTAAGGACCATCTGAAGGGATCCTAGGGCTGGAATCGATGTTGAGCCGGATGGAATCCGGCGCATCAGGAATTGTATTTCAAGCGATTTTTCATGCTGGATGAGACGCTGGAGCGGGGCGGAGAAAGTGACCGCTGGGGAAGTGCAGAAGCCGGGCTGTTTCGGATCCGAAGCGGATGGCGGTGGCGATGTCTTGGTAGATTGGAAGGCTTTCGCGTCCGGCGCGGTTGGGTCCGCGATTCAATAAATGCGATGTTGATCCGGGAAGGCTTCGGCTCCGGGTTGCCGCGGTGTTGGGCGGCGTTCGCGGAGCTCACTGCAGATGCCATTTCGCACACGCTCCACGCGGTCGAAGGCTCATCTGGGTGTCATCGTGGAATTTGGAGCGTGCCGCTGAAATGCCGGTGTTCATGGACATTGTGTGGTGGAGGATCAGCCGATTGACCAAGTCGCCAACCGGTTGTACCGGAGCGGGCATCGGCAAAGGAGACGAAGGAATCTGCTGATGCTGGTGAAGGATCACAAGCAGCGGGCGGAAATCGGGGTTGGGTTCCAGCCCATACCCGATTTCCGCCCGCTGCTTGTGATCCTTCACCGCCAGCATCAGCAGAATTCCTTCGTCTTTGCCTTTTTTGCCGATGCCCCACTCCCGGTACAACCGGTTGGCGACTTGGTCAATCGGCTCATCGTCGAGCGTATCCACCAGCACAATCGCCATCTGGACGCCGGTCGCACGCTCCAAATTGCCGCAATAATTCTCCAGATGAGCCTTCGACGCCGCATCCAGAGCGTGTGCGAAATCGTTCACATATCCGGTGGGCTTCAGCTTCGACGTGTCGAGCCCAAACGCCGCCGACACCACCAGCAGCCCGAGCCCGAAAGCCTTCCGGATCGACAGGTATTTTCGCATTTATTGAATCGCGGACCCGACCAGATCCTCGCGCCGGACGCGAAAGCCTTCCAATCTACCGAGCATCGCCACCGCCATCCGCTTCGGATCGAAGAATTTCTGAGCCAGTTTCTGCACTTCCCCAGCCGTCACTTTCTCCACCCGTTCCAGCGTCTCATCCAGCGTGAAAAATCGCTTGAAATACAATTCCTGATGCGCCAGATTCCCCATCCGGCTCGACGTCGATTCCAGGCCCAATACGTAGGATCCCTTTAGATGGTCCTTAGCCCGCCGCAGCTCCTCCGCGGTGACTGGATGATCCACTAGCGCCCGCAGCTCATGCACAATCGATTCCACCACCTTGCCCGCCGACTTCAGCGAGGTCCCCGCATACACCAGCATGCATCCCGCGTCGCGATACATCGTCAGCTCCGAGTACACGGTATACGCGAGCCCCTGCTTCTCTCGTATATTCTGGAACAACCGCGAGCTCATGCCGCCGCCTAGAATCGCATTCAGAATCAAACATTGGAACCGGGCCTTATCCGGCATCGCCATCGCCGGAAGGCCTACGTAAACATGTACCTGCTCCAGCGACTCTTTCTCCCGGAAAATCAGCGGCGCATGCGGTTTTGGAAGCTCCTTAATCCGAGGAGTCTTGGCACGTTTCAAATCCCCAAAATATTGGTCCGCGAGCTTCACCAGCTTCTTGTGATTCAAACTGCCCGCCGCCGTGATCAGGATATTCGAGGGTGTATAGAATTGCTTATAGAAGCGCTCGATCTTTTCCCGATCGAAGGACTTGATGGTCCGTTTGTTCCCGAGAATCGGCCGCCCCAGCGCGTGCCCCTTCCAGAAATTGCTGGAAAAAATCTCGTGGACCAGGTATTCCGGATTATCCACTTCCATCTTCAGCTCTTCGAGAATGACGCCTTTCTCTTTCTCGATATCCTCGGCTTCAAACAGCGGATTCCGCACCAGGTCGGCCACTACGTCGAACGCCTCCGGAAGATGCTCATCCAGCACCTTAACGTTGTAGCTGACCAGCTCCTTCGATGTGAACGCGTCCAGCCCGCCGCCGATCGAATCCACCGACCGCGCAATCTGCTCGGCCGACCGGTCTTGGTGCCCTTGAACACCATATGTTCGATGAAGTGGGAAATCCCGGTATCCTCCGGAGCCTCTTCCCGCGATCCGGTCCCGATCCAGATCCCTACCGACACGCTGCGCACGTGCGGCATCTGTTCCGTGATCACTCGAATGCCATTCGGCAGCGTTTCACGCTGAATATCACGAGGTTTATGGGGGGAATGGGAACGAGGCATGGATACTTCAATGGTACCATGAGGTGTGGCGCAAACCCTTGTGGGCATGGAACTTGCCGAGCTATCCACAGCCCTTGGCCCCGGCCATCCAGCCTTCCGTGCCCGCCAGATTTACGACGCGGTCTATCGCCGCAAAATCACAGACTTAGCCGATGTTTCAAATCTCCCTAAGCCCATCCGAGCGATCCCTTTAGGCATCCCCGAAATCGCCCATCGCTACGATTCCAAGGACGGTACCCGCCGCTACCTTTTGCGCTTAGAAGATGGCAAGACCGTCGAGACCGTCTGGATGCCAGAGGACGAAAGATCCACTATCTGCATAAGCAGCCAAGTCGGCTGTCCCGTGAATTGCCAATTCTGCCTGACCGCCTTGATGGGCCTGGAGCGCAACCTGACCCCGGGCGAGATCGTCGGCCAAGTCCTGCGGGTAGCCGCTGACAACGCCCTCGCCGCCAATACCGATCGCGTAAACATCGTGATGATGGGACAAGGCGAGCCGCTCCTCAACCTTCCCAACGTGATCAAGGCCACGCGGCTCCTGACCGACCCCGAAGGCATGGCGATCTCCCCGCGCCGCATCACCCTGTCGACGTCCGGCATCATTCCTAAGATCGAGGAAATGTCCCACGAACCGGTCCGGCCCAAACTAGCGATCTCGCTTAACGCCTCCACTGAAGAGCAGCGCATCCAGTTGATGCCAATCACTCGCAAGTATCACTTGCAGGACTGATCCAGGCTTGCCGTAAATACCCGTTACGCGCCTGGGAAAAACTGACGTTCGAATATGTCCTGCTGAAGAATGTGAACGATACCGATGCCGACGCCCGCCGAGTGGTCAAGCTCCTGGCGAACCTGAACGCCAAAGTAAATTTGATCGCCTTAAATCCCGGCCCGGGAATAAATTTCGAAACTCCAGACCCGGCGCGTGTAGCCGCTTTCCAGTCGATCGTCCGCCGGTCGCTCCCCTGCTTCATTCGCAAACCCAGAGGATTGGACGTCTACGCAGCTTGCGGTCAACTGAAAAGAATGAGCGTTTAGCTAATAGTAGGTGCGGCCCAGCCATTCGGCGACCATGGCCGGCTTCTCGCGGCCTTCGACGTCGACCGTGACGCCCCAAGCGATCTCGACTCCGCCTTCCACGTCCTTAATCGAATTCAGCGTAAATCGCGCGCGAATGCGGCTTCCGGACGGGACAGCCCCGGTGAATCGAAGGCGATTGAAGCCGTAATTCACGCTCATCTTCGCATTTTCCCGAAAATCCACGGCCTCGCGAATCATGATCGGAAGCAGGGAAACGGTCAGGAAGCCGTGGGCGATGGTGGTTTGATACGGTGATTCCCGGCGGGCGCGATCGGTATCGATATGAATCCACTGATCATCGAAGGTCACTTCCGCGAAGCGATCGATCTGTTCCTGCGTGACGGTTCGCCATGCGCTGACGCCGATTTCCTGGCCGATTCGCTTCCTAAGCTCCTCTACGGTCATTTGCCGTCGACCGAGAAAGCCAGCAGGACATTTCCGGCGATTCCGCCGAAGATTCCATAACCCGAATTGGTATAAACCATGCCGTGCGAGATAGTTGGACCGGCGGAGTCGACCGAACCGCCCTTCGCCTGCACGCCGTTTACGGTGTCGAACGGACGATTCGTATCGAAGTCCCAGGTGATTTCCCCGGTTTTGGTGTCATAGGCCCGGAAATGGCCATTGAGCGCGCCCGAAAAAACCGCGCCCGGAATCACAGAAATCGCGGCGGACTGCCCAGGATTCCCGGGGACCTTTGGTACCGGCGCGGTCCATTTCTTTTCGCCGGTCGCCAGATCCAGCGCGTACAATCCGGGCGTTCCGTCCTTACCGAAGCGATCGGAAACGGCCGCATAGACAGTCGTGTTGTCGGCGGCGTGGCCCCATTCGACGCCCCCCAGCGCGCTGCCGATGCCGACCCGCGTCTGCCACAGGACCTTTCCCTTGTTGTCTGGATCCAGGCCCCACACTACGCCCGATTTCTGCCCGGCGACGATGATTTGCTTCCCGTTTGCGAGCGTCTTGAGCACCGGCGAAGTTCCGAAGTCGAAATCGGGACCGGTGTCGGGCGGACAATTCGGAGTCCGGGGACAGCCCATGACGAAGTTATCTTTAGGCTGCACCTGCGCCGACCAGACCAGCCGTCCGGTTTCCATGTCGAAGGCGAGAATCGCGTCGCTGGTGTTGATATCGACGTCGGTGTAGGAATTTCCGGCCGAGGCGTAGATCAGCTTGCGCTTGAGGTCAACCGTAGGAGACGCCCAGACGGAGGCTCCCGCGGGACCGAACATTTGCGTGCCGTTGGAACTCTTCTTGTAGGCTTTCGGAGGATCGAGGACCGTGTAACTTTTCCAGAGCAGCTTGCCACTTGCCGCATCCAGCGACGCAACGCTGCCGCGAAATGTGCAGCAGGAATAATTCGGCCCCTGCGCCGATGCTTCCTCTATCGATGCGACGGGGACAATCAAGCGTCCTTGAATCAAGATGGGCGCCCCCGTGATGCGCGCGACCGGATGGTCGTCGAGCTTAGTCTTCCAGAGCGGCGCCCCGGTTTCGGCGTCCACGGCATGCGCGTTGGCTCGAAGATCGCCAAAGTACGCGATCCATTTCCCATCAGGTAGCTTGCCCACGCTGATCGCATTGCGAACCCCCGCGCCGGCTGAATAGGTCCAGTAGACGCAGCCCGAGTTCGCATCCAGCGAATAGACCGTACCGTCGACGCTTCCGACGAAGACGCGGCCGCCAGCGACTGTCGGCTGTGAATATGCCATCGGCGCCTTAGGGAACCCGAACGCCCATTTCAATTGGAGTTTCGGCACGTCGGACGCGGCTAAGCCCGGCTTCGGCTGAAAATGCGAGTTGCCGGGGTCCACGCCCCATCCGTTCCAGTCCCCCTCGGCGACCGTGAATTTCGGAGCGGCGGTGGTGCATTTTCCGGTCATCGCGACCGCGACTGCCGTGAAAATTCCTTGCCGGTGATGAACCGGGCTATAGAGCGGCTTTCGTCGTCGGAGAGGCCGGCCGCCTGTTGAATCATCGCACCGCTCACCATCGCGCTGAGAACGAAATCGGGTGTCTTGGCGGCCAGTTCGTCGTGCGAAGGCATGCGCGGTTGCGCCGGTCCATCGTGACAAACTGCGCAGCGAGCTTTGAACAGAGTGGCTCCATCGGGAGCGGCGGCGAATCCGGCAGACATGGCGAGCGTCAGGTATGCAATTTGGCGAAGAAACATAGGAAACCCTGCGGGTCAATTTACCATAAACTGGCGCGGCCGGGCTCCGGTAGGCTACCGTAGAGATGTGTTCGGGATGGCATGGTTTACGCGGCAAAAATCGGGTGCGGAGGGCGTCGGCGACGGCGACAAGAAAGTTCGCACGGAGGGTCTGTGGCTAAAATGCGAAAGCTGCGGCCAGATTATCTGGAAAAAAGCCCTGGACGAGAATCACCAAGTATGCCCGCATTGTGCGCATCATTTCAGGCTGGATGCACGGGCCCGGCTGGCCATCCTGTTCGACGGCGGCGAGTATGAGGAGCTGGACGCGAGCCTGACATCCACCGATCCGCTACATTTTGAAGATTCGAAGCCCTATAGCGACCGGCTGGCGTCCATGCAACTGGCGACGTCGTTGTCGGATGCGCTGATCTCGGCCACCGGAACGCTCGAAGGCAGGCCGGTTCACATCTGCGCGATGGAGCTGAAGTTCATCGGCGGCAGCATGGGCGCGGTCGTGGGAGAAAAAATCACCCGCGCGATCGAGAGCTGCGTGGAGAACAAGCGTCCATTGGTGATCGTATCGGCGTCGGGCGGCGCGCGCATGCAGGAAGGCGCGATCAGCCTGATGCAGCTCGCCAAGATCTCCTCGGCGTTGATGCGCCTGGACGAAGCGAAGGTGCCGTACATCAGCGTCCTGACCGATCCGACCACCGGCGGAGTAACGGCGAGCTTCGCGATGCTGGGGGATCTGAATATCGCCGAGCCGGGCGCGTTGATTGGGTTCGCGGGGCCGCGCGTGATCGAGCAGACCATCCGCCAGAAGCTGCCCGAAGGCTTCCAGCGCAGCGAATTTCTGCTGGATCACGGATTCCTGGACGCGGTGGTCAAGCGCGGCGAAATGAAGCAATACATCGCGCAATCTTCTGAACTTCTTCTGTGACTGAACTGCACTTGTGATTCAACTTCAAGGCGCCGGAAAACGCTTCGGCCACAAACTCCTCTTTGAAAATTGCGACTGGCTGATCACGCCCAAGGAGCGCACCGGCCTGGTCGGCGCCAACGGCACCGGCAAATCCACTCTGTTGAAGATTCTGGGCGGGATGGAGACGCTCGATTACGGGATCATCAGCGTGACCAAGGGAATCACGCAGGGGTATCTGCCGCAAGACGGCCTGACGCTTTCCGGGAAGACGATTTTCGCCGAGTGCATGGACGTTTTCGCGGCCTTGCACGAGATGGAGCGCGAGCTGGAGTCGCTGCATCACAAGCTGGGGGAGCTGGATCCGGAGAGTCCCGAATACGCAGCGGCCGCGGACCGGATGCATTACATCGATTCCGAGTTTCGCAACCGCGATGGCTACGCGATCGAGGCGCAAGTGGGGACGGTGCTCGACGGGCTCGGATTCCGGAAGGAAGATTGGACGCGGCGGACTGAAGAATTTTCGGGCGGCTGGCAGATGCGCATCGCGCTGGCGAAACTGCTGCTCGAAAAGCCCAACATGCTGCTGCTGGATGAGCCGACCAATCACCTGGACCTGGAGGCCCGCAACTGGCTGGAATCGTACCTGGCGAGTTACCCCTTCGCCTACGTGCTGATTTCGCACGACCGGTATTTCCTGGACATCACCGTGAACCGGACGGTGGAGATCTGGAATAAGCAAGTCCATTTCTACAGCGGCAACTACGATTCGTATCTTAACCAGAAGGAAGAGCGGCGGTCCCAGCTTCAGGCCGCCTATCGCAATCAGCGCGAGCGAATCGAACAACTGGAAGCGTTCATCAATCGCTTTCGCGCGCAGGCGACCAAGGCGAAGCAGGTGCAGTCGCGCATTAAGGAGCTGGAGAAGATCGAAAGAATCGAAGTCCCGCCCGACGAGCAGACCATTCACTTTTCGTTTCCGCAGCCCAAGCCGAGTGGGAGGATCGTCGCCGAGTTCAAAGACGTCTCGAAGAGCTACGGGGCGAAGCACGTGTTCAGCGATGCAAATTTCATCATCGAGCGGGGAGATCGCGTGGCTTTGGTGGGGATCAACGGCGCCGGCAAGTCGACCATGATTAAGCTGCTGGCGGGCACCGAGCCGCTGACGTCAGGGTCCTACACGCTGGGACATAACGTGTCACCGGATTATTTCGCGCAGGATCAATACAAGGAACTGGATCCGAACCGCCGCATGCTGGACGATCTGGGCGATGCGGCGCCGCGGTCGACGCAGACGGAGCTTCGGACGCTGCTGGGGTGCTTTCTGTTTAGCGACGACGACGTTTTTAAACGCATCGGCGTCCTATCTGGCGGCGAGCGGAATCGATACGCGCTGGCTCGCATGCTGCTGGCTCCTTCGAATTTCCTATTGTTAGACGAGCCGACGAATCACTTGGACATGCGGGCGAAAGACGTGCTGCTCGAATCGCTGAGCAAGTATTCGGGGACGGTGGTCTTTGTCTCGCACGACCGGTATTTCATCGACAACCTGGCCGCACGGATCTTCGAAATCGAGGACGGTCATGTCCACGTTTATCCGGGCAACTACGAGGATTACCTGTGGCGCAAGGGCGGCGGGGCGTCGCCGATCGCGGCGGATATCGAGCCGGAGCCCGAACGCGTTCACGCGGCTCCGGCCGAGTCGAAGAAGCGCGTGAATCCGATGAAGGTGAAGAAGGTTCAGGAGCGTTTGAAGGCAGTCGAGCAGCGCGTAGAGACTCTGGAAGCGGAGATCGCGCAATACGAAGCCGCGCTGGGGGATTTCAAGAGTGTCGACGAGACGATGAGGCTCGGGGGACTGGTGTCGGCGCGACGAACGGAGCTCGAAAGCACGGTGGCGGAGTGGGAGCAACTTTCAGCGGAGATTGAGTCGGTAGAGCAGAATTAACCGCCCTCTTCAAATGAGCCGTTGCTAATTTACGGCTAACGTCGCCGGTGACGTGTGGTGTTCCTGAGCGAAATAGCTGATCCCGAGGTTCTTGTAAACCTGGCCGGCAACGCCCGATGCCGTCGGACCGCTCACTAAGCGGCCGCCGGTCAAGAGCACGACCACGACCATCCGGTTCTTGCCCATCTCCGTGAAGGACCCGAACCAGCCCAGGTGCGTCGGAGAACGCGAATCCGTGCAGGTGCCGGTTTTTCCGAAAATCGGCTCATTCGGATCGAAGCCGATGCGGCGGGCTGTGCCGTATTCCACCGCGCCCATCATTCCAGGACGAATTTCCGGGATCCACTGCTCGATGTCCAGGCGGCGCTTCACACGGGGGATCATTCCCTCGGCGTCGTTCTGGGAACGCGGATATTGCAGATAATAAAGAGTCCCGCCATTGGCGACTGCGCCGATCAGGGCGGCATATTCCAGCGGCGTCAGCGAAATTCCGTCGCCGAAGCTGGTCATCATTCCCATACCGCTTTTCGGAACCGTCGCCGGAAGGATGCCGGGCTGTTCCTGCTCGATATCGAGGCCAGCCTTCTCGCCGAGACCGAAGAGGCGCGCGTAATAGCTCATCCGTTCGAAGCCCAGCCGTTGACCGAGGTTCGCGAAGTAATAATTATTCGATTTCGCCAGTGCGGTGGTTAAATCGAACGTCGTTCGTCCGTAGATGCGGATCAAGGTCTGCCGTTCAATGATATTTTCGCTCAGCGCCGCCAGCGCAACGGGCACCTTAATGGTGGAGCACGGCTGATACCCGCTCTGGAATGCGAGCTTCTGGTTCACGATGGTCAGAACCCGGCCGGTGTTCGCGTCGGTGACTACGATGGTCCCGTTCATCGGACCCAGCGCATCCACAGCCGCGCGCCGCACGGCCATATCCTCGCCATCGATGAAATCGCCCACGGTTGAGTCGGCGTAGTTGGGTACTTTCCAGGGGCCGCTGGCGATTTTCGTTCGCTTCGGCGCGGTGTGAAGCGCGACGGTTCGCGCGGGAACCAGATTCATCGCCATGGTTCTCGCGGCGGCAGGCTTCTTCTTTTTCTTTACGGGAGCAACGGCCAGCAGGTTGGTGGCCCAGGCGAGCGAAATCAGAATAAGGACAGACTTGCGGAATGAAAGGGCCAAAGGTTCTCCCTCTAATGTTAAAGTCTTGCTGAAAACACGAACTCTAACAGTTTGCAGCAACACATAGTATCACGTCAAGCGAAACGTTATGCAGCGGTCCACCCTCCATCTATCGGCAAAATCGACCCGTTCATGAAGGAGGCCTGATCGGATGCCAGGTAGACCGCCAGACCGGCAATCTCGTCGGGACGGCCAAGACGGCCAAGTGGTTGCCGCTGTTCGAGTTGCGCACGCACTTTATCCTTCTCCTGCGCGTGATACTTGTCCAGGATGCCGTCGATGAACGGCGTGTCGATGGTCCCGGGGCAAATGCAATTAGCCCGCAGTTCTGTGGGATAATCCACCGCAAGCTGGCGGGTAAGTGCGATTACGGCTCCTTTGGTGGCACAGTAAGCGAAGCGCCGCTTGATACCGATCATTCCCGCAACCGACGCGACGTTCAGAATCGATCCGTGTGAAGCGCGGATCAACGGCAGCGCAGCGCGAGTGACCAGAAAGGTCCCGTCCACGTTGACGCGGAACAGCCGCTGAAAATCATCGAGCGAGGTTTCTTCTACGCTGCCCACCAAGCCTATGGCGGCGTTATTCACCAGGATGTCC
>CAVPKR010000044.1:0-12225 GCA_963705675.1 Terriglobia bacterium | reverse complement strand
CTTCTCCGCGCTGCGCCCGCGTACGCTTCTGGCGCGATCCGCCAAACATGTCGGAGAATCCGAACACGTCGCTTAGGATATCCCCAAGATCCGGGAATCCGGCGCCATCGAACCCGGGATTGGACGCCGACGGTACGCCCTGATGGCCGAACCGGTCATACGCGGCCCGCTTCTGCGGATCGCTCAGTACGCTATATGCTTCCGCAGCTTCCTTGAATTTTTCTTCCGCCGAATGATCGCCGGGATTGCGGTCAGGATGATGCTGAAGCGCGAGCTTGCGGTAGGCCCCTTTCAGGATCTGGTCGTCGCAGCCCCGGTCGACCCCGAGAATTTCATAATAGTCGCGCTTGGTCACGCTCATTTAGACGCGGGCTGGACAGCCACCTTCACCATCGCGGGCCGCAGCGGCAGGCCCTTCAAATTATATCCACGCTGAAAATCCTCGAGCACGGTGTGATCCGGGGCCTCATCCGTTTCCACCATATCGACAGCATGGTGAATCTGCGGATCGAAAGGCAGTCCCTTGGAATCAATCGGCTCCAGCCCGAGTTCCTTGAGGGCGTCGTAAAAACGATTGTAAATCAGCTCGATACCGGAGGCGTATTTCTTGTCCGTACACTCGGCCTTCAAAGCGCGCTCGAAGTCGTCGAGCACGGGAAGGAGGGTGCGGACCGCCTCCATGCTGGCATATTCGAACAGCTCCAGCCTTTCCTTGTCAGCGCGTTTACGGAGGTTCTGGAATTCGGCGTGACTGCGAAGAAGGCGGTCGTTCAGCTCAGCCTTCTCGGTGGCCAGCTGGTCGCGTTCGGCGGTGATTGCCTCAAGGACCGAGGCGGCGTCCTGTACGCCGGCCGTGTCCTGATCCTGCTCCCGATCTGCGTTTTTCTCGGTCTTTTCGAATGCCATACTTTACGCTACTAGATTAGCATTCAGCGCAAAATCGCCGGAATTCCGGTAGCGTTACTTCTTTGCGGGCGGAGCGGCGGCGCGCGCGATTCTAAGAGCCTTGGAAAGCCTTGCCGACGTGCTGAACCGCGCTCATCACGCGGCCGTAATTCATACGGATAGGGCCCAGCACCGCGATCACGGCTGAAATTCCATTGGGTAAGGTCACCGGCAGGCCGATCAGCGAAAGCTCGCCCATCGAAGGGTGCATTTCACCAAGGCCCACATGCACCGCGATCTCGCCTTTTGCGTCGGGACTTAAGAACCGGTCGAGAAGCTCCAAGACGCGCTTCTTCTCTTCCAGCGCGCGAAACAGCTCGCGCATTTTCTCCTTGGTCAGGTGCAGATCCAACCCCACCAGGTTGCTGGCGCCTTCCATGTGAACTTCAGTCGCCGTGCCGATGTCGAGCAGGCCCTTCGCGTAAAGCTGCGTCAGCTTCCGCATCATGGTGTCATAGGCGACACTGGCGTGCGCAAGACGCCCAGCCAGTTCACGCCGCACATCTTCGAGGGTCCATCCCGAAAAACTGCGATTGATGTAGTTGCGAATCGAGACCAGCTCATCCGCGGTGACCGGCTCATCCAGCATCACCACGCGATTGCGAACTTCGTGATCGCGCGTCACCACCACCATCAGAACCCGGCGGTCGGGCAGCGCGACCAGCTCAATTTGATCCAGAGCCGGATGCAACTGGCGAATCGCCGCGGCCATGCCGACTCCGCGCGTCATTTCAGTCAGCGTGCGAGAAGTATGCTCAATGCGGGCTTCGACGGAATCGAGACGGCCGAACTCGCTCCGCAGGCGTTCCAATTCCTCCGCGGCCATGCGCCGCAGGCTGAGCGATTGAACATAGCTCCGAAAAGCTTTCTCGGTTGGAACCCGTCCCGCGGAAGTATGCGGCTGCGACAGATACCCTTCATCGTCCAGGTCCGCCATGATGTTGCGGATAGAAGCCGCACTCAGCGGATCGCGGCGGCGACGTGCGATAGAGCGCGAGGCCACCGGCTCACCGGTGTCAATGTAAGCCTCGACGATCTCATGCAGCACCTCGCGGACCCGCGGAGTCATTTGATATAGAATACCTCGGTATCTTCATCTTAGCGGACCTGTAGCGCTGCGTGGAAGCGATAATGATCGCGGCCGCCGTTCTGATTCAGCGGACCTGGCTGGCGGCCGAACTCGCCCATTGCGACGATGGTCGTCGAATTGAGCTGAGTGATCAGAGCCGCGACGCCTGAATCGAACTTTGTTCCTATACCGCGGAGCTGCTCGTACAGATCGCCATGGTGATCCCAACTGCCCAGCCGAATATGGACGCGGTGCGTGCCGCTCCGGAGTATGCTTCGTCGCCTGGTCGCATGCGGTCTCGAACGTTGTTGCAGAAGCGCGCAGGAACGGCCAGCCGGGCTCGAAGCCGCGATGGATCAGCGACGGCGATTCGATCCCGCGGACTAAAGTGACTCGGTCAAGCATCCGGGCCAGATTCGGCATCAGACCAGCGGGAAACACGCTATCGCGATGACGGACGGGAGCCATCCAAGCCGGCGTCCAGGGACCGGGCTGAAAGTCGAACGTGTCAACCTGGCTAGGGCCTCCGCTCATTTCAATGAACACGACTCGACCGCCCGCGGGGCGTGCCAGCAGGCCGCTGGAAAGAACCGCGAAGAGTTCCCGGCGAGTCACGTTTGTATTTTAACTGGGCTCTCACGCTAATGGGCCCTAGATAAACCGGGGCGAAATCTAAGGGAGGCCGCTTAAGACACGGGTTAAGCACTAGTCGAATCTAAAGCTACAACCCTAGCCCGTCGATTGTTTTGGACAAGGAATGGACCCGATCTTCAATGCGCTTCGGTGGTCTCTGTCGCTAACGGCATGGGCTGCGCCTCGCATGCAGGCGTGGAGCCTGGAACACGGCGTCAATCGCGTCGAAGGCGAGCGTCACTTGAAAGCGCGCAATTACGCCGAGGCCGAGAAGCATCTGGAGCGCGCTCTCCATGAAGCCGACGTGCAGCGTCATTCCGTCCGGCGCGTGCAATTCAGGCTCGAAATGGCGGAGGCGCAGCGTAAGCAAGGTAAGTTCAACGAAGCCGAGCAGACCGTGCGCGACGCCCTGGAGCTGACCGCCCGCGTTTCGAATCCATCGGGCTACGTCCAGTGCCTGGATGCGCTGGCCGAGGTTTTTCACGACAGTGGAAATTTCCCGGCGATGGAAGCGGTGCTTCAGGAAGGCGTGCGAATCGAAGCAGCCATTCCGCATCCCGACCGGATGCGAATGGCTCGGCGAATCCACCGGCTGGGGACCGCGCGCCATAAGAACGGCAGATCGGAAGCCGCCATTCCCGCGCTGGAGAAGGCAGTGAAGCTCCATGAGGAGGTTTCCGGCGAAGAGCACATCGAGACCGGGAATCTGTTGAGCGAACTGGGTGCGATTTATCGAGCGCAGGGAACCCATCAGGAAGCCGAACGATGTCTGCGGCGCGCGCTGCGGATTCATGAGCATGAACTGGGGCCTACCTCGGAAGAGGCGCTGCATGACCTGCACCATCTTGCCGGCTCGCTCGAATCGTCGGGTGAAATCGAACAGGCGGCAGCCCTGTATGAGCGAATGCTGTTGCTGAAGGAGCGCATCGTCGGCGGCGACCTAGAAGACCTGGCCGAGATGCAGTTCGGGGTAGCCGGAGTGTACATCGGCTGGTCGAATTACGCCCGGGCGAGGGAACTGCTGTTCGAGTCCATCGGGACGTTCAAGCGAAAGAAGGGAGCCCGGCTGGCGGTGGCGCAGGAGACGCTCGCCTACGTTGAAGAATATTCGGGACGGTATCTGGAAGCGATCGCCGAACTGGCGCGCGCCGGAAAAGCCTGGGAGGGGTGCGGAGCGGAGCGCACCCTGGAACTGGCCGCGAACATGGAGCATCGCGCGGAACTGCTGGATCAAATAAGAAAGAAAGGCGAAGCCAGCTGGTTGCGGGAAAAAGCCGCGGAGCTGATCGCCTCGCGGGCGTCCGCGACGGCCGATAGTGCTACCTGAGTTCGGGACTGGTGACGGTGGCCGGCTCGGCGGTGTAACTCTGGTGAATCACCAGCGATTGATCCGAAAAAAAAGTCCGGCTACCGGTACTGTTGAACGCCTCCGGGACCGCGGTGACGCTATACCCGGTTGGCGAACCGGTCACTGTAAACAGATATCCGCTATTCTTTCCCTCGGCCAGATTTTTGGGAATGATATCGGCGGAAGTTGGTCCGGGAGCGCCGCTGGCCGGCGGTCCTAACTCGGTCAAACTCTGGGCATATTTGCCGAACTGCGAGTAATACTGGGTTTCGGCCTGGTGAATGGTCCCGATCTGGCGAATCGCCGCCTGTTCGCGTGCCAGCATCAACTGCTTATTCATCTTGGGCACGGCGATGGCCGCAATGATAAGAATAATCGAGATGACGATCAGCAGCTCGATTAGAGAAAACCCGCGACGGCGCCAATTCGTTTTCATACCTGTATTTTAGACGCTTCCTGGGTGCCGGGCGTGCAAACCGCGTCAATCTCTTGCAGTTTCCGCCATAACGCCCCCAGCAGGTCGAGCCGGAGGGCGTTGGCGCCGTCCGATAGTGCCCGCTCCGGCGCCTCGTGAACTTCCATGAACACCGCGTCGACGCCGGCCGCCACGGCTGCGCGCGACAGCGGTCCGATGAACTCAGGTTGTCCTCCAGAAGCGGTTCCGGCCGCGCCCGGAAGCTGTACGCTGTGGGTCGCGTCGAAGACCACCGGCCAGCCAAACTCGCGCATGATGGCGAGGCCTCGCATGTCGACGACCAAGTTGTTGTATCCAAAGGAGCTGCCGCGTTCCGTCAACATGATTTTCGAATTGCCGGTGGAGGCAACCTTTTCCGCCGCGTGACGGATGTCGTGGGGCGACACGAACTGGCCTTTCTTGATGTTCACCACTCGGCCCGTGCGCCCGGCCTCCACCAGAAGATCCGTCTGACGGCAAAGAAACGCCGGGATTTGCAGGATATCCACAGCCTCGGCGGCTTCAGCCGCCTGCGCGGGCTCGTGGATGTCGGTCAGGACGGCGAATCCAGCGTCGCGAACTGTCTTCAGAATACGCAGGCCTTCTTTGAAGCCGGGACCCCGGTAGGAATTGACGCTCGACCGGTTGGCTTTGTCGAAGGACGCCTTGAAGATGAACGGTCCTGCGATCTTGGCGATCTCCCGCGCCAGAAAATGGACGTGCTCCTCGCTTTCGATGACGCAAGGCCCGGCGATCAGCGCCAGCGGCGCGCCGCTCCCGATCGCAATGTTTTCGGTGATGCGCATCAGACCAACGCGATTATTAACGACCCGCTCACTACCGCCCTGCCAGCGTCTCGACTCTGCTCGCAGGCGTGCGCCTCCGCGCTTCCGGTGCTCCAGCGCAGCGCCGATAAACGCGCGGAACAGCGGATGCGGCTCCAGCGGCTTGGACTTGAACTCGGGATGGAACTGGCAGCCGAGATACCAGGGATGATCGGCGCAGCTCACAGATCTCTACATAGACGCCGTCGGGCGTCTCGCCAGTCAGGCGCAAGCCGTGCTGTTTGAGCATGCCTTCATATTCGCGATTAAATTCGTAGCGATGACGATGGCGCTCGCTGATTTCAGGCTGGCCGTAGGCCTCGGCGCGCGAAGCTATTCTCAGCCAGCAAGCATGGATACGCGCCCAGCCGCATGGTGCCGCCGAGTTCATCGACGCCTTTCAGCTCGCGCAGCTTATAAATCACGCGATTCGGCGTGGCAGGATCGAATTCGGTGGAGTTCGGCTGCGCCAGCCCGCATACGTTGCGCGCAAACTCGATCACCATGGTCTGCATTCCCAGGCAGATGCCGAAGTAGGGAACTTTGCATTCGCGAGCATAACGAATCGCGCACAGCATGCCCTCGACGCCGCGCCGGCCGAACCCGCCCGGAACCAGAATCCCGTCGAAAGTCTCCAGCTCCGCCATCGCCTCGGGCCATTTCAGCCGTTCCGATTCCATCCACGTGATGTTGACTTTCGCGTCGTGCGCCAAGCCGCCGTGCAGCAGGGCTTCCTTGAGGCTCTTGTAAGAATCCTCATATTCGACGTACTTGCCGACCATGCCGATGGAAACTTCACGCGACGGGTTGCTTCATGCGCGTACCATTTCGCTCCATCGCGCTCAGATCGCGCGGTCCGGCTTGCAGATCGCAACAGCCGCAGGGCGATCTCATCCACGCCCTGCTCGGCGAACACCAAGCGGGCATTCATACACGCTCTCGACGTCCCTCGCGGTGATCACGGCTTCCACATCCACGTCGCAGAACAGCGCGATCTTTTCCTTCATGTCCTGCGGCAGAGGACGTTCGCTGCGGCACAGCAGAATATCCGGCTGAATACCGATGGCGCGCAGTTCCTTCACGCTGTGCTGCGTGGGCTTGGTCTTCAGCTCCTGCGCTGCGGCGATCCAGGGGACCAACGTGACGTGCACGAACAGCGTATTTTCGCGGCCCAGCTCATGGCGCAACTGGCGAATCGCTTCGAGAAACGGCAGCGATTCGATATCGCCCACCGTGCCGCCGATTTCGACGATCACCACGTCGATCGGCGACACCGTCGGCTGCGGCGGAACGCGTTCGACCGCCGCCTTGATTTCGTTGGTGACGTGCGGGATCACCTGCACCGTCTTGCCCAGATAATCGCCGCGGCGTTCGCGGGAAATGATCTGTTCGTAGATGCGGCCGCTGGTCAGATTGTTGGCCTGCGTGAGCGGCGCGTGGGTGAAGCGCTCATAGTGGCCCAGGTCGAGATCGGTTTCCGCGCCGTCGTCGGTGACGAAAACTTCGCCGTGCTGGAACGGGCTCATGGTGCCGGGATCCACGTTCAGATACGGATCGAATTTCTGAAGCGTGACCTTCAGGCCGCGGCTTTCGAGCAGGCAACCGAGCTGGCCGCCGCGATCCCTTTCCCAAGGAGAAACGACGCCGCCGGTTACGAAGATGTATTTCGACCATGTTTTGCTACCCCGTATCCATCAGTTTTTTCAAACAGTGCCGATACACTATCCCAGATCCTCGGGCGTATCGACGCCCAGCGATTCATACTCGGTCTCGACGACTCGGATCTTGAAGCCGTTTTCGAGCGCGCGAAGTTGCTCCAGGCGCTCGGCGTGTTCCAGTGGTCCCACCGGGCAGATCCGGATAGGCTAACAGAAAGTCGCGCCGGTACACATACAGGCCGATATGCTTGAAGTATGCCGCGGACTCGCCTCCTTTCTCGCGCACGAACGGAATCGGCGAGCGCGAGAAATAAATCGCGTTGCCTTCGCGATCCGTCACTACCTTCACCACGTTCGGATCGGCGATTTCCGGCACGCGCCGATGCGCTTTTTCAGGGTGGCCATCGGCGCCTCCTGAGATCCAGCAGCGCCAGCACGGCGGCATCGATCGCGGCCGGGTCGATCAATGGCTCGTCACCCTGAATATTGACCACGATCTGGGCATTGGATGTCGAAGCAACTTCGGCCACGCGGTCGGTTCCGGAGGGATGGTCGGCGCGGGTCATCACGACTCGGGCCTGAAAGCGGCGGCAGCGGCGCGGATGCGTTCGTCATCGGTGGCGATAATGACGTCGGTGAGGTAGCGGGCCTGCGAGGCTCGCTCCCACACGTGTTGCAGCATGGTCTTACCGGCAATCGAGACGAGAGCTTTGCCTGGGAACCGTGAGGAAGCGTACCGGGCGGGGATTACTCCAAGAATCCGGTGCGGCACAATCGAAGATAGCACAGGAGCGCAGGCGGAATCCAGACGCCCTGTCCCGCCGGGCGCGGCTGATATACTAGGGGTCGATTTGAGTGTTAATGATGCGGACTTTCGGCCTTTCTTTAATTTGTTTTGCAATCTTAGGCTGGGCGCAGGATCCGACGCCGAACATCACGCCTCGGGTACGTGGTAAAGTCCCCGACGGCAAAGAAATCACCATCCTCGATCATCCAGGAAACATTCGAGTCGACACCACCCTGGTGCTGATTCCCGTCACCGTCACGAATCCTCTGGGCCAGTTTGTGGCGGGCATGGAGAAAGAATATTTCAAGCTGTTTGAGGATAAAATCGAGCAGCCCATCTCGACCTTTTCGAGTGAAGACGCCCCGCTGTCGATCGGGATCGTCTTCGACACCAGTGGGAGCATGGGAGACAAGCTGAAGGTCTCCCGCCAGGCCGTGGCGCAGTTCATGAAAATCGCCAATCCGGTGGACGAGTTCTTCCTGATCCAGTTCAACGACCGGCCGGAGCTGGTGGTCCCTTTCACCCCCAGCACCGAAGAGATTCAGAACCGTCTGATGTTTGCGAGCTCCAAAGGCAAAACCGCGCTGCTCGATGGCCTGTACATGGCGATGAATCAGATGAAGAAGGCGCGAAATCCGCGTAAGGCGATCCTGATTATCTCCGATGGCGGCGACAATTCCAGCCGGTATACGGTCAGTGAGGTGAGAAACGCCGTAGTCGAGTCCGATGTGCAGATCTACGGCATCGGTGTGTTTGAGCGAATGGGGGGGCGGTCGACTCCCGAGGAGATGGCCGGTCCCGACCTGTTAAAGGAGCTCGCGCACCGCACCGGCGGGCGCAGCTTTCGAGGTTGGGAACCTGGCGGAACTTCCGGACGTGGCCGCCAAGATCGCCATCGAGCTGCGGAATGAGTACGTGCTCGGCTATACGCCGAAGAACCTGGCTCGCGACGGGAAATACCGGCGGGTGGTCGTCCAGGTGAAGCCGGTGAAAGGACTGCCGCCGTTAAAACCGAGCTTTCGCACCGGGTATTACGCGGCCACCCAATAGCTCCGCGAAACCGCTTATACTGAGGTCAGATTGGGTGAGACGATGCGGCCTTTTTTGATGTTCGGCCTGATTTCATGCGCCCTTGCGGCGGCTCTCCTTTGCGCGGATGACCGAAGAAACCGGACCCGCAGGCTACGTCTCCGGCAGCCGGGGTGCCGTCATCACTCCTCGCGCGAGCACGCAAAAGCCGGTGGCGGAAACGGTGGTGGATAAGCGCGCCAACATCCGCATCGACACCACCATGGTCCTGATTCCGGTCGCGGTGACCGATCCGATGAGCCGTTTCGTGACAGGTCTGGATAAAGAAAACTTTAAGACTCTACGAGGACAAGTCGAGCAACAGATCAAGCAATTTTCGAGTGAAGACGCGCCGCTTTCGGTCGGGCTGGTGTTCGACACCAGCGGCAGCATGGGACGAAGTTGTAGAAGTCGCGCCAGGCCGTGGCGCAGTTCCTGAAGACCGCCAATCCCGAAGACGAATTTTTCCTGATCCATTCAATGACCGGCCGGAGATGGCGGTGCCCTTCACGCCCGATACTGAAGAGATTCAGAACCGTCTGACGTTCACGCAGTCCAAGGGCCGCACGGCGCTGCTCGACGGCGTATACATGGCGATGAACCAGATGAAGAAGGCTCGCAATCCGCGCAAAGCGATCCTGATTATCTCCGATGGCGGCGACAATTCCAGCCGCTATACTGAGAGTGAAGTGAAGAACGCGGTGCGCGAATCCGACGTCCAGATTTACGCCATTGGGATTTTCGAACCGGCGGCGGCCCGCAGCCGCACCCCGGAAGAAATGAGCGGTCCCGGCGCTGCTGGGCGAGATCACCGAGCAGACCGGCGGCAGGCATTTCGCGGTCGATAACCTGGCCGAACTGCCCGATGTGGCCGCCAAAATCGGTATCGAGCTGAGAAATCAATACGTCCTCGCCTATTCCCCGAAAAATGCCGCGCGGGATGGAAAGTATCGCCGCGTTTCAGTAAAGCTTGTAAAGACCACCGGATTGCCGCCACTCAAAGCGTCCTTCCGCACCGGATATTATGCGCCGACTCAATAGCCTGTTCGCTCTCTTACCACTTTCCCTCCTCTCCTTCGCGCAAGAGCCGCCGCCCGCGCAGCAAGGCGACATTCCGACGTTTCGCGCCGACACCAACTGGTGCCGCTGCAAGTGACGGTGACCGACAAGAGTGGAAGGCTGCTGACCAACATCCCGCAGAACCGCCTTTAAGGTGTTTGAAAACGGCGTCGAGCAGCCCATTAAGATTTTTCGGCGCGAAGACGTTCCGGTTTCGATGGGCATTATTATCGACAACAGCGGCAGCATGCGAGACAAGCGCACGAAAGTCGCCGCAGCGTCGCTGGATCTGGTAAAGGCATCGAATCCGCAGGATGAAGTGTTCATCGTGAACTTCAATGACGATGCGTATCTGGATCGCCCGTTCACCAGCGACACCAAGAAACTGGAAGAGGCGCTCGAAAGAATCGACGCCAAGGGCGGCACGGCCATGCGCGACGCTATCAGCACTTCCATCGATTACTTGAAGGACAACGGCAAACGGGAAAAGAAAGTTCTATTGGTCGTCACCGACGGCAACGACAACACCAGTAACGAATCGCTGGAGCAGCTGGTGCGCAAAGCGCGGCAAAGTGAAATCCTGGTCTATTCCATCGGCCTGTTGAACGAAGAAGAACCTCGCGAAGCCGGCAAAGCCAAGCGCGCGCTGAGGGCTCTGGCGGAGGCTTCGGGCGGGATGGACTATTATCCGAAGGACGTGGCGGATGTCGACAAAATCACGCCGCAAGTCGCGCATGAGATTCGTAATCAGTACATCGTCGGCTACATTCCGACGAACACCGTGCTCGACGGCAGCTTCCGGCAAGTCAAGGTGACCGTCAAGGGCTACGGAAACGCGATAGTGCGTACCCGTAATGGATACTACGCGACCCCGGCCGCATCGCCTAAGGGCTCGTCGGGCCTTGTCAAATAGGTGATCCGATTCCTGTGGCGCGCTTCGAAAGGCTATCGCCTTTGTCCGTGGCGCAGTCCCTATCTGAAGTGGCGCATCGAAACGTATTGGGGTTGGCATGCGGAAAACATCACAGCTCAGGACTTCCGTTCTCTGGTGTGGGCTCAACGAAGCGACCTGATCCGGTTCCTGAAGTGGGCGGCCGCGATGTCCAGGCGTACAATGAAAAGATGAAAATCCGCACCGTGGTGACGATTTTCCTGCTGTTCGCGCTCAGCGGGTTCGGCCAAAGTTCCTACAAAGCCGGCAGATCCATGGGAGCCGCAGTCGCCGCGATTCGTATCGAGGTGTTCAGCGATTTCCAGTGTCCCCATTGCAAGGACTTGTACGAGAAGACGCTGGCTCCGCTGGTGCAGGATTACGTCAAGACCGGCCGGGTCTATCTGGTCCACCGCGATTATCCGCTTCCGCAGCATCAGTTCGCTCCGCAAGCCGCGTGCTACGCCTGTGCTGCCGAACGGATCGGCAAGTATGAAGAGGTCTGCGACGTCCTGTTCCGCAAACAGGAGTCGTGGTCGGTGACGGGCAAAGTCGATGAGACGGTGTGCAGCGTGCTGACTCCCGCCGAAGCCGTGAAAGTCCGGGCGCTGGCGAAAGATCCGGCGATTGCCGCGCAGATCCAGAAGGACATGGAGTTGGGGAATCAGGCGAAGCTTGGGCAGACCCCGACCATGTTCATCACGCACGGGGGCCACACCTATCCGGTGGCCGGCTACGTGACCTATCCGATCCTGCGCCGCTTCCTGGACAATCTCAAGTAATGATCATTACGCCGCTCCGCGCCGCCATCGTGTTGTTTCGCGTCGTGATGGGCGCGGTGTTCCTGTATGCCGCGTATACCAAGTTGCGGCAGCCCTGGCTGCTATTCGCGATGTCGATCGATTCCTACGGGATGCTCTCCGAGTGGGCCGTCCTGGCGGTCGCGCGCACGCTGCCCTGGTTCGAGCTTGCGTTGGGCGTGGCGCTGCTGGCGGGCGTGTGGCTCCGCTATGTTTTGGTAGCGGCGGCCGCGCTGCTCGGATTGTTTTTCACCATGATGATGCTTGCGTATTCGCGCGGCCTCGGAATCGACTGCGGATGTTTTGGCGTCGGTGAGGCGCTCACCGCCAGAACGCTCGCACGCGATGGAGCGCTTTTGGGGATCGCCCTCGCGCTGGCGGTTTTGTCGGCGCGTCGCAGGAGCGTCCATTCATGAGCGAGCCGTTTCGGCTGGATGGCAAGATCGCGCTGGTCACCGGCGGGTCGAGCGGAATCGGTGAAGCGATCGCGAAAGCCTTCACTCGCGCTGGGGCATCGGTCATTATCATGGCGAGGGATCGCGCACGGGCTGAAACGGTGGCCGCCGGCCTCGAAGGCGCGCGTGTGATTCCGTGCGATATTGCAGATGAGGCCGCAGTCACCGAAGCATTTCGCGGGGTCGATCGTCTG
>CAVPKR010000043.1:0-12854 GCA_963705675.1 Terriglobia bacterium | reverse complement strand
CACGAAGGAGAAAAACTTATGCGAATCTCAAAGGCAGTGGTGACGATGATGGGGATATTAGGGTCAGTGGCGATCAGCGCGCAAGCGCCCCCGCCTCCCCTGCCGCCCCAGCAGTTGGATCAGCTGGTCGCTCGAATCGCTTTGTATCCAGACCCGCTGTTGGCGCAGATCCTTGCGGCGGCGTCATTCCCCGATCAGATTCCAGATGCGGCGCGATGGGCGGATCAGCATCACTATCTGACCGGACAAGCCCTAGCCAATGCGATCCAGGGCGATCGCCTGCCCTGGGACCCGAGCGTCCAAGCACTGCTTCCCTTCCCGTCGGTGCTGGAAATGATGGCTGGTGACATGAACTGGACCCAGCAGCTAGGCAATGCTTTCCTGACAGATCAACAAAGCGTGATGGACGCGGTACAAAGACAACGTCATCAGGCGGAACACTACGGGTATCTGAGAAGCAACGCGCAGATCGCAGTGAGCGGGGGGCCTTATATAGCGATTACACCCGTGAATCCGGATTTTATCCCGGTGCCGTACTATGACCCGGCGATAGTTTACTATGCACCGCGGCCCGGCTTCGTAGTCAGCGCAGGAATCGGTTTTGGATTCGGCGTCAGCCTGGGAGGATTCTTCCGTCCATGGGGCTGGGGTCCGGGATATGGCCGCTTCGATTGGGGCGGACACCGGGTCTTCATCAACAATGCGCCCTGGGGACGCACGTGGGTGAATCGCGGCGGTTACGTTCATCCCTATGAAGGCGGCGTCCGCCGATGGGGGCCCGCCGAGCGAGTTCCGGAGCGTCACGAGCTCCATGAGCGTTCCGAGCACGAACGCGGCGCGGCGCGAGAAGGCCGGCGAGTGGAAGAGGAACATCGCGGACGGGGCCGCTAGACTTATCGCGAGGCGAAAATCACGCGTGGCGCGATCAGGCGCCACGCGCGGTGCGCCATTTCCAGTTTCTAATTTCCGGTTTGTCTTGCCCCTCCGACAAAGCGTAATTGACGCTCTCGATAATCTGCCCCTTCAGCCACTCCTTCAACTGCGCGCCCGGTCCCTGGAGTTTCGGAACCCGGTCGATCACGTCGATCGCCAGGGTAAACCGGTCCACTTGATTAAGAATCGCGAGCTCCAGCGGCGTATTGATATTTCCTTTCTCCTTATACCCGCGCACATGAATGTTATTGTGATTGGTCCGGCGATAGGTGAACTTGTGAATCAGCCAGGGATAGCCATGGAAGTTGAAAATCACGGGTTTATCCTCGGTGAAAAGAGAGTCGAAATCGCGATCGGATAAGCCGTGGGGATGCTCCGAGTCGGGTTGCAGCCGGTATAGATCGACGACATTGACAAAGCGGATCTTCAGATCCGGAAAATTCTCGCGAAGAATGGCGACGGCGGCTAAGGCTTCCTGCGTCAGGATGTCCCCGGCGCTGGCCATGACCACATCCGGTTCCTCACCGGCATCGTTGCCGGCCCAGTCCCAGATGCCGATGCCTTTCGTGCAGTGAATGATGGCGGATTCCATGTCGAGATAAACCAGGTGCGGTTGTTTATCGGCGACGATGACGTTCACATAGTCTTCGCTGCGCAAGCAGTGATCCGCGACGCTGAGCAGGCAGTTTGCGTCGGGAGGCAGATAAATGCGCGTGACCAACGCGCTCTTGTTGCTGACCACGTCCAGAAACCCGGGGTCCTGATGAGTAAAGCCATTGTGATCCTGGCGCCAAACCAACGACGAAATCAGAATATTGACAGACGAGATGGGCGCGCGCCAGTCGATCTCCAGCTTCGACTTCTCCAGCCATTTCGCATGCTGGTTGTACATGGAGTCGATGATGTGGACAAACGCCTCATACGAATTCAAAAGCCCGTGGCGGCCCGTCAGGACGTAACCTTCGAGCCAGCCTTCGAGCGTGTGCTCGCTCAGCATTTCCATCACTCGGCCATCGGGAGCGATATCGGTGCCGTCGGCGTCTTCCGGCTTTATCCCGGCGAGCCAGGTCTTCAGGCTGGCTTCGTAAACATCGTCCAACTTGTTGGATGCATTCTCGTCCGGACTGAACAGGCGGAAGCTGCTCATGTTGCTACGCATCACATCGCGAAGATACTTGCCGAGCGTCGCTGTCGGAGAGATTTCGGTAGTTCCCGGGCTGTCGATCTTCACTGCGTAGTCGGCGAAGTTGGGAAGATCCAGCGCCTTGCGCAGCTTGCCTCCATTGGCATGAGGATTCGCGGTCATCCTGCGCTCCCCCGTGGGTGGAAGCTCGCGAAGCTCCGGCATCAGGGTGCCGTGCTGGTCGAAAAGCTCCTGTGGACGATAGCTGCGCATCCAATCCTCGACGATCTTCAGATGTTCGGGATTCGACTTCACGTTGAGAACCGGCACCTGATGCGCCCGCCAGAAATTTTCCACTTTGTGACCGTCCACTTCTTTGGGACCGGTCCAGCCTTTCGGCGATCGAAGCACGATCATCGGCCAGCGCGGCCGATCTGGCTTGCCGCTGCTACGCGCCTTTTGCTGGATCTCGCGAATCTGCTCGACGCAAGCCTCAACGGTCGCGGCCATCTTCTGATGCATCACCGCGGGATCGTCGCCCTCGACGAAATGCGGCGTCCATCCGTAGCCCCTGAAGAGATTCTCCAACTCCTCGGGCTCGATGCGCGCCAGCAGCGTCGGATTGGCGATCTTGTAGCCGTTCAAGTGCAGAATCGGAAGCACCGCGCCGTCGCGAATCGGGTTCAGGAATTTATTCGAATGCCAGGACGTCGCCAGCGGCCCAGTCTCCGCCTCGCCGTCCCCCACCACCACGCTCACGATCAGGTCGGGATTGTCGAAGGCGGCTCCAAAAGCATGCGACACGCTATAGCCGAGTTCGCCGCCTTCGTGGATGGACCCCGGAACTTCCGGCGTGCAATGGCTCCCGAGCTGTCCTGGAAAAGAAAACGCCCGAAACAACCTAAGCATCCCGGCTTCGTCCTGACTCTTCTCGGGATAAATCTCGGAATAAGTTCCCTCCAGGTAACAATTCGAGATCATGGCAGGCGCGCCATGGCCGGGGCCCGAGATGTAAATCATATCCAGGTCATACTTCCGGATGACGCGATTCAAATGCACCCAGACGAAGGTTTGTCCTGGATCGGAGCCCCAATGCCCCAGCAGCCGATTCTTAAAATGCTCCGGGCGAAGCGGCTCCTTCAGCAGCGGATTGTCATGCAAATAAATCATTCCGGCGCACAGGTAATTGCAGGCGCGCCAGTAGGCGTCCATCTTTCGCAGCTCGTCAGGCGTAAGGGGTGTCATCAGGCCCTCGATTTCAGCTTGCCACAGCCGCTACGCTGAAAGTATGTCTGAAGGATCAATTCTCGTTGTCAACACCGGATCCTCCTCGCTGAAATGCGGCGTCTACCGCGACGACCGGCTTTTGTTCGACGCCTTGGCCGACGGCGTCAAGCTCGAAATCAAAGACGCGGGCGGCCGCACGCTGCGCTCGGAAAACTTCGCCATGGGGACGGAAGCAGACGCGCTTGGCCGGATCGCGCAGTGGCTGGGGGATATGTCGATGGAGAAACCCGGCGCGATCGGACACCGCGTAGTGCATGGAGGGCCCCGCCTGGTTGAGCATCAGCGAATCACGCCGGCGGTGCTGAAGGAGTTACAGGCCTGCGTCCACTTCGCGCCGCTGCATATTCCGTTATCGCTGGCGTTGATCGAGAAGACTCAGCAAATCTATGCGGACGTCCCTCAGTTTGCCTGCTTCGATACGGCTTTTCACCAGACCATGCCGGAAGCCGCCGCGCGCTTGCCGCTGTCTCGCGAACTTTTTCAAGAAGGAATCCGCCGGTATGGCTTTCACGGGCTTTCCTACGAATCCATCGTCCATCAACTAGGGGAGAATCTTCCCACTCGGGTCGTCATCGCGCATCTGGGCAGCGGAGCCAGCCTGGTCGCGCTGAAGGATGGCCGCTCCGTCGACACCAGCATGGGGATGACACCAACCGGTGGCATCCCCATGGCGACCCGCAGCGGCGATCTCGATCCCGGCGTGATCCTGTATCTGCTGCGGGTAAAGCACATGACCGCCGATTCGCTCGAAAAGCTGCTGAATCACGAGGCGGGGCTCAAGGCGCTGTCCGGCGGTAAATCCGACATGCGCGAGCTTGAAGCTTCGGACGATCCCGACGCGGAGTTGGCCATCGAGATATTTTGCCGGTCGATTCGAAAGACAATTGCGGCCTATGCCGCGGTGCTCGGCGGTCTGGATCTGCTGGTCTTCACCGGGGGTATCGGCGAGCATAGCGCGCGAATCCGAAATACTGTCTGCGCGGATCTCGATTTCCTCGATATCACCTCGAAGGTCCGAGTGATTCCGAGCCAGGAGGATCTTCAGATCGCCCGGCACTGCCGCGCGATGAACGCGATGATGCGCTCATGACGGCGACGATTTCGACGTGTCCCATCTTGGCCGCCCACGCCACCGGAGTCGCCCAAGGTTCGGAATCCTTCTCATCAACAGAAGCGCCTCGTGCGATCAGGAACTCGACTAATTTTTTACGACCCCAGCGGCACGCCCAGCCGAGCGGCGTCGACTTGAGCAATGCGTCGCGCGCTTCGAGCCTGGTTCCGTGATCGAGTAGCATTGCGGCGAACCGAACGCGTTCTTCTTCAGTTGGACCGCCGCGCGCGGCGACATAATGAAGCGCGGTTTCCCCGGAGTGATTCGGCACATTGACGATTCCACGCCTCAACAGCGCCAACATGCACGCGAAATACTCTTCACGATCTGACGATTCGCCTCCGATTCCACGAATCGGCTGAACCAGAATCCAGTGCCACCGGGGATCATCTTCCACCCAGGGCAGATGTCCCAGTGCCAGTTCCACGATCGCCGCACATCCGTGATCCGCAGCAGACCAAGCCAATTCCCGGGCAAGTTCTTCGTCCAGCGGCGAGGCATCCAACAGGCGTCGGGCCTCTTGGACATCGTGCGCTTCGGCGACCATGTAGGGCTGCCGTCTAGCTCCCCGCGCTAGCAACAGTTGTTTCACTTCCGGATGCCTCTCCGCGTTGCGCAGCGCCCAACCGGAAGCGTAAACGTTCGCGTTGGGATCGGCGCCGCGATCGAGCAGCAATTCGACGATGTCGCGCCGCCCCGCCAAAGCCGCGTACCAGAGCGGCGTTCCCCAACTCTCCGTAGGCTCCTCCAGCTCATGCAGCATGGTTCGCTCATCTACATCGGCCCCCAGGTCGAGCAGTAATCTGACCATCTCGATATGCCCATGATTCGCGGCGAGACTAAGCAGCCCCCCGCCCATCCAATGAATCTCCCTCAGCACCGCCGGATTCGAGGCGACCAATTTGCGAACCCGGGCAGCGTCGTTCAGCGCGACAGCGGCTCGAATCGTTACCGCTGCGCCATGCTCGCGCAACCGTTTGGCGACCGCGGGAAACCGCGCCGCACAGTCATTGCGCGGATCGGCGGCAAGCGCGGCTCGATCGAGAGGCGTGAGGTCCCTCGCGTCGGTCTTTTGTGGATCGGCGCGCCTTGCCAGCAGCCACTCGATCATTTCCAAATTCATTTCCTCGCGCGGCGACGTGTAGTGGCGTGCGGCCTTGACGATCAACCGCCTGGATCGAGTATCGTTTTCCTCAATCAAACGAATCGCGTCCGCGTTGTCTCCAGTCGAAATCGCGTGGTTGATTTGATCCTGCACCGGGGAAACTTGTCCTTTTCGCCGGCGCTGCTCCTCTTCTTCGATGACCGCGGCGACGTCGTGATACTCGCGGTCGCGTGCAATGACGAATGCCGTGGTCGCATCGCGATGCGGAAATATTCCCTTGCGGGCGTCGGCGCCGGACTGCATCAAGAGCCGCACCATCTCGACATCCCGCCGCAAGACGGCATAATGCAGGGCGCGATGTTCGTTGTTCCCAGCTATGTCCATTCCGGCCAACTCAGGGCGAACATGCAGCAGGACGCGCGCCTGGTTCACATCACCAGTCTTAACCGCCTCCATCAGGCGAGCCAGGTTGGCTCCATCGACGAAGGCTTTGAGCTTCGGCCAGCTCTGATAACCGTAGGCTCGCGCCAACACGCGCTGTGCGTCGTTAAGGCTAAATGAGCTCGGGTCAGGCGCTCGTTCGAATCGATTCACCTCGGCAACCGTCGCAGGATCACCGGCGCGATACCGTTCGAGTAAATCTTTGGCCTGCTTGCGCAGTTGTTCCAGGTTGGGCTGCTCAGGCAAGCGCCGTGTTGGATAGAAATGTGGCATGACGATCTCCTTTCAAACGGTTGCCCGTAAGTCCGCGTGACGGGCGGAAAGAAGATTCGTGCTCGAACGATCGAACGGCGTTCAAAATGACCGGTGGGCTCAGCCCTTCCCGCGGACACGGCGGCGTCCCGGCACGCACCTTCCGGATCATAACATCAGAGTTGGGGTACAATTTCAAAACCATGCGAAAAACGTGCTTGCTCCTGATGTTGTTCTGGGCCTTCGGGACTTCCGCGTTCGCCACATGGTCGGTCATCGCCGTCGACCGGAGTACAGGACGGGTCGTCATCTCCTCTTCCACATGCACCGGCACCACGGATGATTTTCTGAAGGACGTGCAAGCTGTGGTCGTGCCCGGAAAGGGTGTCGCGGCCTGCCAGGCGGGCGTCGACAGCGCGACGCATCAGAATCAGACGCTGGTGTTTGAAGAGCTTCAAAGAGGAACCGATCCGGCCCGCATCATTGAGCTGCTAAGCCAGGATCCAGGATTTCAGGGGCGCCAGTTCGGCATCGTCGACTTACAAGGCCGCATGGCCGGACATTCCGGATTAACCAACGGCTTTGTCACTCAAGATATCCACGGCCAGGTTCCCGGCACCGAGATTTTCTATTCGATTCAAGGCAATATTCTTCGATCGGCGGCAGTGGTCCCGAGCGCCGTGAAGGCGTTCGTCGCGGCCAGCGGAGGCATCACCGACCGGGTGATGGCCGCGATGGAAGCCGCCGACGCCGCCGGTGGAGACAGCCGCTGCACTTGCACGGTTCCCGCCGTGCCGAACGATGCCGCCGGGATTCCATGCACCTACCGGACTTCGCTCGTCGCATACATTCTGGCCGCCGATCCGAAGGATGCGAACGGCGCAGCCGATCAGCCAAACTCACACAACAACGGCAAATATGCGATGTATATCGCGGTCTCTCAGCCCAATCACGGACCCGCGTTTAATATCAAGCCCGGCGAGAATCTGAATCCGGTGAAGACGCTCCGCATGCGCTACGACGCGTGGCTGAAAGCTCACCCGGAATTCAAACGCTAAATGAGGAAACCAAACATGCGCTCGACAATCCTTCTGACTCTGTTCATCGCGCTGATGAGTGTTGCGGGCGCGCAGACCCCGCCCCCAGGCCGGGGCGGACGCGGCGGAGGCGGCCGCGGCGCAGTTCAAAACATGACGCTGGTCACCACCGCCTGGCCCGACGGAGGCATGATCCCGTTGCGCTACACGCAAGCCGGACCGGAGATCTCGCCCGCCATACAATGGAGCGGCGCGCCCCAGGGCGTCGCCAGCTATGTGCTGATTTTCCACGATGCGGATGGCGTCGTAAACAACTCGACCGACGACACGCTGCATTGGCTGGTTTGGAATATTCCCGGGTCCGCGACCAGCCTGGCGCAGGCTCGCCCGGATGGCTTCGAGCTGCCGGATGGGATTCGACAGATCAGCGTCAGCGGATCCCGTTACCGGGGTCCGGGCGCGCCTGCATCGGGTCCGCTTCATCACTATGTGATGGAGTTGTACGCGCTCGATACCATGCTCGACATCAAGGTGAATCCGCAAGGCCCGCAGGAACCGAATCCGAATACGCAGGCCATCCGCACCTCCATCATGCAGGCGATGGTGGGCCACATCCGGGGGAAGGGCGCCTACCTGGGCCTGTTTCATCGTCCGCAGTAGACGCAAGTTCCTCTACAGCCGCAAGTCTCTGCAAGGATGGCAGTTGTTTCCCGGGATCCAGCGCCTATGCAAAGAAAGTGATCTTTTGCCGATAACAAGGACGTGGAGCCTCGGTCGAAACGGGTAGTCGCGGGTTGGGTAGCGGCCGCCGCGATGTCCATGTGCCTCCAAGGCGCGGAACGAACCCTGAATATCGGGTTCCAGGACACCCCTCCGGATCAGTTTCGGGACGGGAACGGGCGTCCGATGGGCGCCTCGATCGATCTCATTAATGCAGCCGCCGCCCGGCGAGGCATCCATCTGAACTGGATCTTTGCGCCGCAGGGTTCGGAAAAATCTTTGTCCTCCGGAGTGGTCGATCTATGGCCCTTGTTCGTCGACCTACCGGAGCGCCTGCGGCTGATGTATATCACGGCGCCGTGGACGAAGATCTCCTATATGATCGCTTTTCCCGAAACATCGCCCATCAAAAATTTGAGCGACGTCGCCGGGAAGAAGCTGGCGGTACGATCGCAAATACTCAGCGAGGCGCGAGTAGCTCGGACGTTTTTCAGCACCACTTCGCTTGTATCGAGCCCAACCGCTTTCGATGTGATCGCCGCCGTGTGCACTGGATCGGCGGATGCCGGCCTGGTAGCGGTAGCAGCCTTTATCGCTCCGCAAGCTTCTCAGTGCGAGAAACAGCTGGTAGTGCTGCCGATCCCCGGCGCGAGCTATCAGGTAGGTCTGGGAGCCCGAAAGAATGACCCTCAGGCGCAACGCGCAGCCGACATGCTCAGGGATGAGATTGGCGTCATGGCTACGGACGGGTCCGTCGACCGCATCGATTTTCTGTGGCATACCGGAATCGGCAGCCAGGCGAGTTCGGTCTTCGAATACGGCGCCGCGCGATTCTTCGAGATTATCTTTCTGGTGTCGCTCGCCGTTCTGATTCCAACCCTGGGCGCTTCCATTTGGCTGGCACGGCGTTTGCGGGCGGCGCAGCGGCACGCGGAAATCGCGAATCGAGCCAAAAGCGACTTCCTGGCGAACATGAGCCACGAAATCCGAACGCCGATGAACGGAGTGATCGGCATGACCGGGCTGCTGCTCGACATGGATATGCCGCCGGAACAGCGCGAATGTGTCGAGATCGTGCGCAAATCGAGCGACGCGCTCCTCACCGTCATTAACGATATCCTGGACTTCTCCAAGATCGAGGCCGGGAAGCTGGCGATCGAGACTCTGCCATTCGATCTGCGCCAGGTGATCGAAGAAGTTGCGGAAATGCTCCAGCCGAAAGTCGACGACAAAGGGCTCGAGTTGATCTTTCAATATCCGCGCGACCTTGCGGAGAACTTTCTGGGAGACGCGGGACGAATCCGCCAGGTGGTGACAAACCTGGTCGGTAATGCGGTCAAGTTCACCGCGCGAGGTCACATCCTGCTGGCGGCTGCATGCCCGCGCCGGGAGGGGAACCTGGCCCACATCCGGATCTCGGTTTCGGATACCGGGATTGGGATTCCTCACGACAAGATCGCGGCTTTGTTCAGCAAGTTCAGCCAGGCCGATGAGTCCACCACGCGCAGGTATGGCGGCACGGGCCTGGGGCTGGCCATCTCGAAACAGCTGGTCGAACTGATGGGCGGCGCGGTTCACGTAGAGAGCCGCGTCGATGAAGGGTCGACGTTTTCGTTCACTTTGCCCTTGACCGTGGATCCCGAAGGCGCTCCCGCGGTGGTGCCGTCGAGCGTCAGACGGCAGGTGAAATACGAATTTGAAGGACTCCATCTCCGCGTGCTGGTGGCTGAGGATAACGTCGTCAACCAGACAGTCGCGGTCCGATTGCTGGCAAAGTTGGGGATACGCGCGGATGTGGCCGTCAATGGACATGAAGCCATCGAGATGATGCGGATCCTGCCGTACGACATCATCTTCATGGACTGCCAGATGCCGGAGATGAATGGCTATCAGGCCGTCTCCGAAATCCGGCGAAGAGAAGCGCCGGGGGACCACATTCCGATCATCGCCATGACCGCCGAAGCCACCGAAGGCTCCCGCGATCGTTGCATAGCGGCGGGGATCAGCGACTACATTGCCAAACCCGTGAAACTGGAAGCCCTGGTCGGCGCGCTGAAGAGATGGACCGTGTCCAAGACCGTTGAAAACCCGGCAGAAGTTTAGTGAGCCCAGTGAGCCCCTGGGTGGTAAAATTAGTTGCAAGCTGAGTCCCTTCCATGGACCTGGACCAGATCCACACCTTTCTCGAAATCGTGCGCCTGAAGAGTTTCTCCAAGGCTGCGCAGACGTGCTTCCGCACGCAGCCGGCTGTGAGCGCGCAGGTGCGGCAACTGGAACAGGAATTGAGCGCTTCCCTTTTCGAGCGCCTGGGGACGAAAATCGCCCTGACGCCCGCAGGCCGCATTTTCGCCGATTATGCCAGCCAGATTCTGGCTCTGCGCAGCCGGGCGCAAAACGCGATTAATGAGCTGGAACGCGTTCCCCGCGGCGAACTGGTGATCGCCGCCAATGAAGCAACTTGTATCTACGTTCTGCCTCGAGTTTTTTCCGAGTACAAGAAGCAATTCCCGAATGTCCAGATCCTGGTGGACCGCTCCTACGGCGCGCGCGTGGTGGATGCGGTGGTCGACAGCCTGGCCGATTTCGGCATCACTCCGCTGCCGGTGAAGGAAAAGCGCGTCCAGGTAGCGAAAATTCATTCCGATGAGATCAAGATGGTCGTGCCGTCGAATCATCCGCTGGCCAGGCAGAGCAAAGTGCTGCCGGCCGACCTGATCGGGCATGCTCTGCTGCTGCCCAAGACCGGCGCGACGCGGAGCCGGCTGACCTCGTGGCTGGAGCCTGTAGAGGATCAGATCAGCATCTCCATGGAACTCGATTCGACGGAAATGATTAAGCGCTTCGCCCTGGCGGGCCTGGGAGCCGGATTCGTCGCCGGGGCGTTCTGCCGCGAAGAGGTGGACGCCGGCCGGCTGGTCGCCATCCCGCTGGGACCCGATCCCATGGAACGTCAAATTGGACTAATCTATAGGAAGGACAAAGCGCTTTCGAAGGCCGCGCTGGGTTTCATCGAAGTGACCATGCATCACGCCGGAAGCGATTCGGCGCGGGTGCCTGCGCGGGCCGAAACTTCGATGGACAAGCCGGCCGCAAAGGGATCATGAACCGCGTTACGGTCAAGACGTCGACAATTTTCATCGCCAAGAGCGGGAAGACGCAGGTCTATCGCTCGGTCAGCGAGGTACCGCCGCGGCTGCGCAAACAGCTCGAAGAATCCACGAACAGCTTTAATTCGGCCACCATCCTGATCGCCGACCGGCGCGGCCGCGAGGAAATCGTGCGGGCTTTGAACGGGATGCCATCCAGCCTGAGGACGCGGCTAGCCTCGTCTCTCGCCTCGAAGCAGCCGTCGGCTCCGGATTTCCCGAAGGAGCCTTCCGCGTGGTTCCAATACCTGCGCCGCAACTGGGTGGAGATTCTGGTCCCTGGCGCGGTAGGGGCGATCGTGTGGCTCGCATTCTACTACCGGTAGCTTCTAAACTCTTGAAATCAATCGGTCCGTCTTCGATTCCTCCGCTGAAAACCTGCCTTGAATGGCCAGCAACCTGCTTGTATCGGGTAACGTCCCTAGATTGTTATACTGAAGGGCAAAACCCTTAGTCATTTTTAAATGTTGAAATACTGTGCTGTTCTTTCACTGTGTGCCGTTGCAGGTCTCTCGGGCGACTTTATAACCAGTCAGGGCGCGCGATTGGTCCTAGGCCAGACGACCTTTACCTCGCAGAATTTTGGTTCTTCGAACACCGTTTGGGGAAGCGCCGGGGGACTCGGATATGCGCCCTATTCACCCGGATCGAGTACGGGTTGGCTTTATATCGTCGATTCCAACCGTTTGGGTCTGCTGCCGGTCAACAACCGGGTGCTGATGTTGCCAACCGACTCGCTTCCGAAGCCGACCGATCAGCTGATCGATAACGTACGCTGCCCGGTGTGTGTAGGCCAAGCCACCATCGCGTTGGGACAGCCGAGCATCAATATTTTTCCGCCGCCGCCGAACCGGACACAGAACGGAATGAATCTTCCCACGGCGGCCGCATCCGACGGAACTTCCTTAGCAGTGGCAGACACCGCGAACAACCGCGTGCTGCTTTGGTTGTCGATCCCGCAGACCACGGGACAGAACGCCGACGTAGTGTTGGGGCAGCCCGATTTCACCACCCTGACCGAGCCGATCGTCGTAAATGCAAGCAGCATGCGCGCGCCCCAAGGAGTATGGCTCCAGGGTGGGAAGCTGTACGTCGCCGATACCCAGAACAACCGCATTTTGATCTGGAACTCGATTCCCACCAAGAATAACCAGCCTGCGGATATCGTACTCGGCCAGCCGAATTTCACCAGCGTCGCGCAGATCGATCAAACGAAACTTCCTCCGGGAGCTTCCGCCACAACGATGCTCAGCCCTACCGGCGTCAGCGCGGATGGCACGCATCTCTACGTCGCCGATCTGGGCTACAGCCGGGTGCTGATCTGGAATTCGATTCCAACTCACAATACCCAGGCCGCTGATGTCGAAATCGGGCAGAAGGACATGCTGACCGCGATCCTGGACGACACTCCAGATCTGTGCGCCTCGAATGGAGTCGACAGCAGCGGCAATCCCACCTATCCGAATCTTTGCGCGGCAACTATGAGTCTTCCGCGATCCGTGGTTTCCGATGGCAACGGACGATTATTCGTGGCGGACACGGGCAATGACCGGGTGCTGGTCTACAATACGATTCCGACGCAAAACGGGGTGCGAGCCGACGTGATTCTCGGCGAGCCGGACGAATTTTCCGACGTGGTGAGCAGCAATACCAGCGTGTTCACGCCGAATCTCACCCAGTCTGGATCTAATATCACTCC
>CAVPKR010000042.1:0-18049 GCA_963705675.1 Terriglobia bacterium | reverse complement strand
TCTCGATGTTGTAATTGTAATCCCGGCTCAAGCACAGAAATACAATTCTGTCGTAGAATTGTGCTCAAAATGAAAATATTTTCGCTACATTGCACGCCTTACTTAACCATGTGTGACACCACGGCTTCATAAAAAAGGATTCATGTTCATTACTCAGATTGAAAATTTGGTTCGCCAACTTTTGTAAGAAATCTGAACATTTCTTCAGTGGGTTTACGATTATTGCAGAATTTTTTTTAAAAAAACGCAAAAACATTTCCAGGAGCTGGCAGAAAAATGCACCCCAAAGCTAACAATTTCTAATGTAATTTTATTGCAAGTCGTGAGTGCTGTCTACGCCAGGGTCAGTTCGAGAGCGCCATCCCCGGATAATCGCGAACATCCGTCGCATGGGTAGCAGCGGTACCGCCTTTTTCACGAATCGACGCCGCAGCCGCATCCAGCTTCTCCTGCTTGCGCCCCACCAGCATCACTTTCGCGCCATGCTCGGCGAATCGCTCCGCCATCCGCTGGCCGATCCCGCTGCCTCCGCCTGTGACGAATGCAGTCTTCCCGGCCAGAACATTCTCGCGAAAGATAGACATTATAAAAGGATACCTACTTGCCGCAGCACTTCTTGTATTTATTGCCGCTCCCGCAAGGGCACGCATCGTTGCGTCCGACCTTCTGCGGGACCGCCAGCGCAGGTTCCGGTTCTACTTCTTCTTCCTGCGCGCTGAACACGGGAGCCAGCCCGTGCAACCGAAGCCGCTCATCCAGCGCGAACTCTACCAACTGCATTTCAGTGGACGTCAACGGCGTCAGCGCCTCCACCTTTCGAGCCATCCCGCGCACCCGTCCGCGCGTCGTCTCGCCCGGCATCGCCAGAGCGTAGGCAAACAGGGCGTCTTCTCGCAGCCGGTGAAACGGCTCATCTCGATCGAAATAGCTCGCGATCTTGTCAGCATGCCGAGTCAGCTCGAAATACCCCGCGCCGCGCAGCGCCTCGCGCACAATCGCCGGATCTGATATCGTCCAGATGATCGGGGAAAAACCTGGCGTATTCGGGCCATAGCGATCGCCACATCGCTTCCAACGCCTTGGCCCGCGCCCGCCCGCCATCTCGATATAGCGCCTCGATCCCAGGCCGGATATCTTCATGGTCGGCGACTCCGTACAATCCCACGGCCGCGCCGCCGCGTTCGACTTCCGGCTTCGACGGATCGTTCAGAACCGCGGCCATCGCGGCGCGAATGGGACCTTCGGTCGTCGCATCCGCCAGCGACTCCCAAGCCCGCGCACGCACGGAAGCTTCACCATCCAAGCGCGCCAAATCGAACAGCGCAGCCCGTACCTTCGGCTTCAATTCCTCGTTAAAGAAACTATGCGCGGCGCCTGCCCGCACCAGAGGATCATCTGATTTGAGCAGCTCCAGACGTTCAGACTCCGGCAACAGATCGAACGCGCGGCAGCTCGCGCTCCGATATTCCGCCGAGAACATCGAACGATTCGGGCTCATATTTCGCTTCCGCCGCATTCAGTTGTTCGATCGCATGATTGATTTCGCGCCGCAGTTCCACTTCATCCTCGGGAATCTCCGCCAGCATTTTTCGAGTGCCGGACGAGCCGCCGGATCGCCGTATAACCCCAGGCAGAACGCGCCATCTGCAGCATCGTATTCCAGGCGATCGAGCAGCATCTCAAAAATGCGTGGATCGCGAACGCGCAAGCCTGCCAGAACAAACGCGACGTCGGACCCTTGCTCCTCGCCCAGTTCTTCGTAGAGCGACAGCAGCGGACCCACCGCCTTTTCGCCGAACGGCAGCAGCGCCTGGATCAGTTCGTCTGAAACATCTTCGGGAGTTGCGTCGAATGGCGTCGAGATAGAAATCCAGCGCCTCAACCGGCCGGAAATGCCGAAACAGATCGACCAGCAGCGGATCGAGATCCAGCCGGTCTTTATCGTGCGACGAAGCTGCAAAGCGAACGCACCGCATGGGCGCGTCATCCGACGCGAGTATCGTACGCAAATAGCGGCGATCGACGCCCACGCGCCCCATCGCCGCTTCATGCAAAAGCTCTTCGACCGTGGCCACGGCCTTTAGATTACGCTTCTTCCCTGACAACGTGCACCGGAATGTCCAGGGCCACATCCTTATGCAGCTTGACGGTCACCTTGAAATCGCCCAGCGTCTTGATCGGCTCGTCGAGATGCACCTTGCGGCGATCGATGGTGTAGCCCAGCTTTTCGAGCGCGACCGCTATATCGTTCGCCGTTACCGAACCGAACAACTGATCGTTCTCGCCGGCCTTCTGCGCGATGGTGACTTCCACCGTACCCCATCATCTTGCGCCAGATCCGCGGCATCCGCCTGCACCTTCGCTTCGCGGCGCAGATGGCGCCTGCCGTTCCTGCTCGACGATCTTCTTGTTCGATTCGGTGGCCAGCACCGCCATGCGCTTCGGCAGCAGAAAATTGCGCGCGTAGCCAGGCAGCGACCTTCACCATCTGGCCTCGAGTGCCGAGTTTTTCGACATCTTCTCTTAGAATGACTTCCATGATTTCGCTCCTTTATATCGCGCTCGCGAACGGCACCAGCGCGATGTTGCGCGCCTGCTTGATGGCTTCCGCCAGCCGGCGCTGATGCGGCGCGCACACGCCCGGAAATACGCCGCGGCGTGATCTTGCCGCGCTCGCAGATGAAGATCCGAGCAGCCGCACGTCTTTGTAATTGATGTCGTCGATCTTTTCGACGCAAAACCGGCACACTTTCTTGCGCCGGAAATATTGTTTCTTGCCCGCGATCGCTTTGTCGCCGCCGGTGGGCCGCTGGGAAGCGCTGATGGGACTTCCGCCTCTTCTTTCAGCCATATGATTACTCCTTCGCTCCTTCCGCCGTGTTCGGGCGCTGGTTCCGGCTGCCTGCGGGCGCTCGGGCGAGCCGGGCAGCTGGCATGCTGCCAGGCGCGGCGGCTCCGGCGTCGCTGGCACCGGCCGCGACTGCCGCTGGCGCGCCAGCGAAGGCAGCGCCGGAGCGGCGCCACTGGGCGCTGGCCGCCGCGCCGCTCGCTTATCCCGCTGCTTCTTGCGCTTCTCGATCTTCTTCAGCTTCTCGTCGATGCGCACCGTGATGAACTTGATCACCATGTCGGTCACGCGCATCCGGCGCTCGATTTCCTGCACCAGTTCCGGCCGGCGCGTGAACTGCACCAGGACGTATTGCCTTCGTTCTACTTCTGAAACGCGATAGGCGAGCTTGCGCACGCCCCACTTGTCGGCCTTGTCGACCGTACCCTTGCCGGAGGTGATCACTTGCTTGATCTGTTCGATCAACGCGTCGACTTCCTCTTCCGGCGCATCCGGTCTTCACAATGAACAACTCTTCGTAAACTCTCATTCTTCCTCTTCGTTTAAGCCTTGGGCGCGACGATTAAATACCGTCATGGACTTTTCGACGCCTTCAGCGATTATGGATTCGACAGCCGCGGCTCCGCGCCCGACCACCTCATCCACTTCCTGCTTCTGTGCCCGCTTGAACGGCGCGAGCACGAACTTGCTCCATCCGACTCGGGATGCCCCGGATGAATTCCCAGGCGAACCCGGGAAATCCTGGTCCCCACGCTCCGATCACGCTCTCGATCCCTTGATGCCCCGCCGCCGAGCCTTTCGGCTTGATCCGCAGCGACTGCCAGGGAAGATCGAGCTCGTCATACACCACTATCAGCAGCGTCCGGGTGTGAATTCATACCGTTCGAGCAGCCCCTTTACCGCCGGGCCGCTCAGATTCATAAATGTCTGCGGCTTGGCCAGCGCGACCTGCTTGTCCGCTGATCGTTCCCAGCCCGACCAGCGACATGTTTTCTTTCCGGCTGACCCGGATCGCATGCGATTCCGCCAGCCGGTCGATCACCATGAAACCCAGGTTGTGCGGCGTATTCTCGTACTCCGCGCCCGGGATTGCCCAGACCGACCATCAGAAAATCGATCGTCGGCCATCTGGCCGCGCGCCGCTACTTCTGGCCTACTTCGTCTTCTTGCTTCGTGCCGGCTTCTTCTTTCGCCGGCTGCGCCTTCCTCTTCCTTCTTGCCCTTCTTGATCACTTCGGGCTCGGCGCCGCGGCTGCCGGCGCCGCGCCTTCCGCCGCCGCCGGCTCGGCTTCCGCCTTCATCGCGACCACGTGCGAGATCACCGAGTCCGGCGGGCTCATCAGCTTCATCGATCCGGCCATCGGGATTTCGCCGGCGCGAACGCTCTGGCCGATCATCAGTTCGGTGACGTCCACCGTGAACTGCTTCGGGAATCTCGTCCGGCAGGCACTCGATTTCAATTTCGCGCGTGATCAGCTCGTGCAATCCGCCCTGCAGCTTCACGCCCTTCGGCTCGCCCGCGGTGTGCACCGGAACCTTGACGCGATGCGCTTGGTCAGATCGATGCGCTTCAGGTCGACGTGCAGCAGGTGTTCCTTGATCGGATCGTTCTGCCAGTCGACGATCATCACCGGCGTGTTCTCGCCGTCCTGCATCGCCATATTGAAAATGGTGTTGTGCCCGGTCTTGCTGTGCAGGATCCGGTTGATTTCCTTGGGGCTTACCGCCACCGCCACCGCGTCTCCGCCCGCGCCATACAGCACCGCCGGCGCCGAACCCTGGCACGCGCAGCCGCCGCGCTTCATTCTTGCCGCGCAACGTGCGCTGCTCCGCTACAATCGTGATATCTTTTCTCATCTTCCGCTCACTTCGCCTGCCTAAACAAATAACGTGCTCACCGAACCGTCCTCGTGAATCGACTGAATCGCCTTCGCCAGCAGCGGCGCCACCGAAAGCTGCTTGATCCGCTGCAACTGTCCGCCTCATCCGCGCAAAGGAATCGAGTTGGTCACGATCACTTCCTCGATCTCGGAATTCTCAATCCGCTCCACCGCCGGACCCGACAGCACCGCGTGCGTCGCACACGCCCGTCACGCTCTCGGCGCCCTGCTTCAGCAGCGCCTCGGCCGCCTTCACCAGCGTTCCCGCCGTGTCGATCAAATCGTCCACGATCAGGCAATGCTGCCCTTCCACTTCGCCGATGATATGCATCACCTCGGCGACATTCACATCCGTCCGCCGCTTATCGATAATCGCCAGCGGCGAATCCAGCCGCTTGGCGAACGCCCGCGCGCGCTCCACGCCGCCCGCATCCGGCGAAACCACCGTCAAATCCTTCGCCGCCGCATCTCATCGAAATATTCGATCATCACCGGCGCGGCGAACAAATGATCCACCGGGACATCGAAAAAACCCTGAATCTGGGCGGCGTGTAAATCCAGCGCCAGAATGCGGTTGGCTCCGGCACGCTCCAGCAGACTCGCCACCAGGCGCGCCGAAATCGGCATACGCGGCCGATCCTTACGATCCTGCCGCGCGTACCCATAATAGGGTAACACTGCCGTGATGCGCTCTGCTGAAGCGCGCTTCAGCGCGTCCATCATCAACAGCAGTTCCATCAGGTGTCGGTCGACCGGAGTGCACGTCGGCTGGACCACGAACACGTCCGCGCCGCGAACATTTTCCTGGATCTGCAGGTGCACTTCGCCGTCTGAAAACTGCTTGACCGTCACCGCGCGCCAGCGGGCACCCGAGCTCATAGCAGATCTCCGCCGCCAGGGCGGGATTGGCATTGCCCGTGAACACCTTGAAGTGATTGAATCTCATCGCGCGTTCCGGCTGCGGGGCGGCCATAAGTCGTTTGTTCGGGACACGATGACTCGTCGCAACTGGCGCCGCCACAATCCGCCGATAGCCCGGCCCGGCTCACCATTCTAGCCGGCATCACGCGGCAGCCATGAAGCACCCTGTCCCCATCTAACACTTTTCGCGCGCGCTCCCGGTCCGCCACCGATCTCGAAACTGACGAACAGCGACGACCCGCTTCCCGTCATTCTGCGCCCGGCTCCCGCTTTCGACAACTTTCCCAAGATCATTTTTAACTGGGGATGCTGCCTGAACACGACCGCTTCGAAGTCGTTCACGCTGAGCGCACTTGCCAAGTCCGCACGCCGCCACACTCCCAGCGCGCGCACGAACCCCTGGAAACTATTTATGTTACTTGACGATTCCGTGAAAGTCAAACTACGATCCAGCGCCGCGTAAGCCGGCCCAGTGGCGACGTGAAGACCCGGCGACACCACCAACATCGGCTGTTCGGCGATGTCGGGAAGCGAGTAAAATTCCGTTCCCCGCCCCACCGCTACCGCCGTTCCCCCTTCCAGGAAAAACGGAACATCACTACCCAGTTCGCTCGCGATTTCGATGGGCATCGCAAGGCCCGCCCGCCAGAACCGGCAAAGCCAGAAGCACCGCTGCGGCATTACTCGACCCTCCGCCTAGCCCCCCGCCCATCGGAATCCGCTTCTTCATCCGGAACCCGACCCGCGCGTGGACCTTCATCCCCTCAAGCGCGGCTCGCGCGGCCCGCAGAATCAGATTATCCGGAATATCGACGTTGCCATCCAGCGACAATTCAGTCCGTCGCGCGGCCCGGTACTCGATCTCGATCGTATCCGCCAGCGAAATGGTCTGGAACACCGTCCGCAGCTCATGAAACCCGTCGGCTCGCCGCTCTAAGACGCGCAAATCCAGGTTGATTTTCGCAAACGACCGAAGCTTAACCGATCTCACTTAAGTGCCTAATAGTGCAGCAACGCCCGCACATCGTACCCTGGCAGCTTCTCGCGGCCTTTTAGAAAATCCAGCTCAATCGCAAACCCCAGGCCCGCCACCTTCCCGCCGAGATTCTCCACCAGCCTCGCAACCGCGCACGCGGTACCGCCGGTGGCAAGCACATCGTCGATAATCAGCACGTTCTCGCCGGGGTCGATCGAATCGCGATGAATCTCAAGCGCGTCGGTTCCATATTCGAGCTGATACTCGATCCTCTCCACCGCTGCCGGAAGCTTCTTCGGCTTGCGCACCGGGACGAATCCAGCCTTCAATGCATAGGCGACCGCGGGCGCGAAGATAAAGCCGCGCGCCTCGATTCCGATCACCTTCTGGATGCCCTTATCCGCATACCCGCATCCCAGTTGGTCGATCAGCTCATGCAGCCCGTCCGCGTCCTTCAGCAGCGTCGTAATGTCGTAAAAGAGAATGCCGGGTTTAGGGAAATCCGGCACCTCCCGGATCAGTTCTTTCAAATGATTCATGGGTAAAAATAGAGACGAGCAAACAATTCTATCATCGAATGTGGAACCCGGACGAGTCTATCGTCGCCGCATCCACCACTTCGAATCCGCGCACATCCGCCCGCTTTGGGCCCTTCCGCAGCCGCGATTCAAAATCATCTAACTGTGCCTGGCGACCCGTTCGCCTGAACCTCCACCGATCCATCGTCGAGATTCCGCGCCCAACCCGTCACCCCGATCTCCCGCGCCGCGCGCTGCGCGAAGTACCGGAAGCCGACACCTTGTACCGTTCCCGAAATCAGATACCGTCTGCCCATTTAAGGTAATTTTATGCAACCCCGCACGGTGGAATCCATTAGGAGCGCCACATATTCCCCCGTAATTTGATCCTACGGCGAAAATGCGTGTTATGATCCTGGCAAATGCCAGTTAGTTTGGCGGGCGGAGTTCCGTCCCGGCTTTGGGGGAGATGGGCGCTCTGCGGGTCGCTCGCGATGTTCATCGCCACAGCGAACGCCCAGAACTTCATCACGCTGGAACAAGCCGCGTCGCGCTCCGGTCATGACATGGCCGCTGCCTATGAAGGACGTTCTGTCGCCATTCGCGCACAGGTCGCCTCAGCGCCCGCGTGGGCATTGGGGACCTATTATCTTCCCGTCCGCGACTCTACCGATCACGGATTATTCCTGCGCGGCGCGCGCGAACAATTCACCGGTCTGACTCCCGGCGACTGGATCGAAGCCGCCGGCTCCATTCAAAGCCGCGGCGCTCTCCCGATGCTGGTTCCCGCATCGATCGTGAAGCTACGGCACGACGCCGCTCCTGAGCCCAAGGAACTCAGCGTCTCTGAGCTGTCCGGATTCCGCTACCTGGGCTTGATGATCCGGACGACGGCCACCGTAACCAGCGTGGCGGAAAACCTGGGCGGCCGCAGCCTTGAGGTCAGTGACCGCGGCAATTCGATCGCCGTCTTTCTTCCCCGCCCCCCGAATTCCACGCCTATCGACCTGAAGCGGGTTCTGCGCCGGCGATCATATACGCCTCACCGCCCTGGCTACTCAATATTCTCTTGAGCCTCCTTTCGATGGCGGTTTTCAACTGATGCTGGCGTCGGCCCAGGACGTGGAAGTGCTCCCCATCTCCCTGGTGATCCCGCCGCTAGTGGTCCTGAGCGCGCTGGCCGCCATCGGATTACTTCTGGCCGTGTGGTGGTTCCGCGAGCATCGCCTGGCCGAGCACCGCCGCTCCATGCGAGCCTTCCACGCTTTAAGTGAAGACATCATTTCCGCCGCCTCTCCCGCCGAAATCGCCGAGAAGCTGGCCAGCGTCCTTCCCGCCATTACCCAAGCCACAGGAGTGCGCCTGTACGTGTACAATCGCCGGGCGAAAGCGCTCGAACGCGTACCCACCGCGGCCGCGCCCGACGTGATGGCGGTGCCCATCGATTCCCCGCCCGGCGGCCTAGCGAGCGGCGCAGTGGTCTGCTTCCGCAACCGGACTCTCCTGAATGTCCCCGACGTGCGCCGCAGCCCGTTCGTGAAAGTCGAAGTCAAGATGAACCTGCCGCGCTCGGCCATGTTCATTCCATTGCTGTCTCACAGCGATGTCCTGGGAGTGCTCGAAATCGGCAACACCCGGCGCCTGGGATACTTCACGATCGAGGAACAAGCCGCCTCGCAGCATCTGGCGAATCAGGTAGCCGCGTCACTAAAGCTTCAGGATCAGCAAACCATTCGCGAACAATTATTCCGCAGCGAGAAGCTGGCCGCGACGGGCCAACTGATTTCCGGCGTCGCCAGCGAGCTCCGCGCCCCGCTTGAAAGCATCATGCATCTGTCCGCGTCGCTCGCGTCCTACAACGGCCAGCCGGTTCAGGAGCGCGACCTCCGCCTGCTCGCCGGGGAATCGCAGCGCGCCTCGGAAATCGTCTCCCGCCTGGTCTCCTTCGCCCGGCCTGAGGACTGCGCGCGACCCATCGACGTGAACGCGCTGGTCGCCAACCTGATGCAGTTCCGCGAGCCCGAGTGGAAACAGCTCGGCCTGCGAGTCCAGAATCGCCTGTCGGCCGAACCCGCCGCCGTGCTCGGGGCGCAAGGCCAGATTGAACAAGTTTTTCTGAATCTGCTGATCCACGCCGAACAATGCGCGTCTGAGGCGTCCTCGAAAACCATCACCATCGCCAGCAGTCTGATCGCGAAGCGAGTGACCGTCGAGATCCTCTATCCGGCCGAAAAGGACGCCGCTTTCACACTCGGCCTGGGCGTTTGCCAGGGAATCGTTCAAAGCCACGGCGGCGAAATCCGCTTCGGGGAAAATTCCGGCATTGCGCGCTTCGAAATCGATCTACCCATTTCGGAACCGCAGCACGCGACAACATCCGCGCGCCAGCCGGCGGCGCACGCTTACTCTGCTGCTGATGGACCCCGACAACGGCGCGCAACGGCAACTGGTCAGGTCTTTCAGGCGCCCGCGGCCATCGAGTGGTCCCCGCGCCGATGGAAGAAGCCGCCGATCTCGCCCAGCGCGTCCGCTTCGATGCGGTGTTTTGGGCGATGTGCGGGTCCGCGCAGCGTTCCGCGGAATTCCAGGACCGCGTGCGCGCGCATGTCCCGGTGATGATCTTGCTGAGCGACGGCTACGACGCCGAGCTCGCCCGCAGCCTGGAAGCCGGCGGAAGTTTCCTGTTAGCGCGCCCCATCCGCGAAATCGATCTCGAAGTGGTGCTCAGCGCGATCGAGACGCGCTCCGCAAAAACCACCGCTCGCTAAGAATTAACGCTTTCTTCCTTCGAGCAGATCCAGAATCCGCGAAGTGGTCCGTTCAATGCGAACCGCCAGCATCACAAGAATGCCCAGAATGACGTAACCTGCATAACCCAGGTAGTGTTGCCAAACGTCAACGCTCGGCTGAGGCGATACTTCTTGAATTAGGCTGAACATAGCGAAAAATTATATACAGATCAGCGAGCCAGTTGCTTCAACACGTACGGAAGAATCCCGCCATGGCGGTAATATTCCGCCTCGACCGGCGTATCGATCCGAGCCACCGCCTCGAACGTCTTATCCCCCGCCTTCACCTTCACGTGCTGCTTCCCGCCGGAATCCACCGCCGCTGCGACCCCTTCGATCGAGTACGATTCGAAACCGGTGAATCCCAGCGACTCGCGAGTCTGGCCGTCGACGAATTGCAGCGGCAACACGCCCATGCCCACCAGGTTCGACCGATGGATGCGCTCAAAGCTCTCCGCAATCACCGCGCGCACACCCAGCAGCAGAACTCCTTTCGCCGCCCAATCGCGCGACGATCCGCTGCCGTATTCTTTCCCCGCGATGATCAGCAGCGGCACACCCTCCTGCTGATACTTCATCGCCGCGTCGTAGATAAACATCTTCTCGTTCGACGGAACGTGAGTCGTCCACGCGCCCTCGGTTCCGGGCGCCATCTGATTCCTCAACCGGATGTTCGCGAGCGTGCCCCGGGCCATCACCTCATGATTCCCGCGCCTGGACCCATACGAGTTGAAATCCGCCGCTTCACTCCCAGCGACATCAGATATTTCCCCGCCGGACTGTCCACCGCAATGTTTCCCGCCGGTGAAATGTGATCCGTCGTCACCGAATCACCCAGCAGAGCCAGAACCCGCAAACCACTCAGATCGCTGACCGCCGCCGCCGGATCGGCCATGTGATCGAAGTACGGCGCGCGCTTAATGTAGGTGGATTTATCCGTCCAGGTATACAAAATCGCCTGACGGGACTCCAATCGAGTTCCACTGCGCATCGCCCTGGAAAACTTCCGAATATTGCTTCTGGAACATCTCCCGCCGCACGGATTTTTTCACCACGGCCAGCACTTCTTCGGGCGTCGGCCAGATTTCGCGCAGAAAAACATCTTTCCCGGCATCATCCTGGCCGATGGGCTCAGAATCGAGGTCGACATCGACGCGCCCCGCCAGCGCATACGCCACCACCAGCGGCGGCGACGCCAGATAGTTCGCCGGCACCAGCGGATTCACGCGGCCTTCGAAATTCCGGTTCCCCGATAAAACCGCCGCGACCGTCAGCTTCTCTTTCTGCACTGCCGCCGAAACGTCGTCCGTCAACGGACCACTGTTGCCGATGCAAGTGGTGCATCCGTAGCCGACCAGGTTGAAGTGCAGCTTTTCGAGAAACGGCACCAGGCCCGCGTCGTTCAGGTAGTCCATGACCACTTTCGAGCCCGGCGCAGACTCGTTTTCACCCAAGGCTTCGAAGTCAGCCCGCGCTCCACCGCCTTCTTCGCCAGCAGCCCCGCCGCCACCATCACCGATGGATTCGACGTATTGGTGCAGCTGGTAATCGCGGCGATCACGACGCTTCCATCGTGAATTGTCGCGCTAGTCCCGTTCGCCCCGAGTTGGGCCGTCTTCGGCGCAGCGCCCAGCCCGGAAAGGAAGTTCTGCTTCACATCCGGCAAATTTATTCGATCCTGCGGCCGTTTCGGACCGGCCAGCGACGGCACCACGGTCGACAGATCCAGCGCCAGGGTATCCGAAAACACCGGTTCCGGCGCGCCCGCTACACGGAACCATCCCTGCTCCTTGGCGTACGCTTCCACCAGCGCGATCAGCTCAGCCGGCCGGTTCGAGATGCGCAGATAATCGAGCGCGATCTCGTCGATCGGAAACACACCGATGGTCGCGCCATATTCCGGCGCCATATTCGCGATGGTGGCGCGATCGGCCACGCTCAGCGCGCCCACGCCATCGCCATAAAACTCGACGAATTTCCCCACCACGCCTTTCTTCCGCAACATCTGCGTCACGGTCAGAACCAGGTCGGTAGCCGTCGCCCCTGCCCGCAGCTTGCCGCTCAACTTGAACCCCACCACCGCCGGCAGCAGCATCGACGTCGGCTGCCCCAGCATGCAGGCCTCGGCTTCGATTCCACCCACGCCCCACCCGACCACACCCAGCCCGTTGATCATCGTCGTGTGCGAATCGGTGCCCACCAGCGTGTCGGGATAAGCCTCGCCATCCTGCTCGAAAACCACTGGAGCCAGATATTCAAGATTCACCTGATGCACGATCCCGGTGTCCGGCGGCACCACGCGAAAATTCTTCAACGACGATTGGCCCCACTTCAAAAACGCATACCGCTCCTGGTTGCGCTGAAATTCGAACAGAGCATTTACGTCGAACGAGTCCGCTGTGCCGAACTTATCCACCTGCACCGAATGATCGATGACCAGGTCGACCGGAATCAGCGGATTTGCCTTCTTAGGATCAGCCCCCAGCTTAGCCAGAGCATCGCGCATCGCCGCCAGATCGACTACGCAAGGCACTCCTGTAAAATCCTGAAGCAGCACGCGCGCGGGCCGGAAATTGATCTCGCGCGGCGGCGCAGCCGGGTCCCACTGCGCGACGTACTCGATGTCGCTCCGCTTGACGGTAAGTCCGTCTTCAAAACGCAAAAGGTTTTCCAGAAGAATTTTGATCGAATAAGGGATTCGCGAGAGGTTCACCCCCGCCTTCTCAAGCGCGGACAATCTGAAGATTCGAAATGAGCGGTTTCCCACACGAAGGTCGCCAGCGGCGCCGAAAGAATTCTGACTTGGCATGTGTACTTTCTATTTTAGCCTCGAACGCAACAGCGCGACTCGCGGAGTAAAATGTACTTATGCGCGCGAAGACGGTTATCCCCGCTGTGATGTCAGTGGAGGAGTTCGACCGGTTAACGGAGCCGGACGAGCTTCGTTACGAGCTCGACGAAGGGGAACTCATCTCAATGACCCGTCCGAGGTACGAGCCGCACAACCGGATTGTGATGGCGATTACGCGCGCCTTGCTCGAATATCTGGCGCGAAACCCCGTCGGTGAGGTTCTCGCGTCGGACAATTTGTTTATTCTCGGAGGGAACACCAAACGCGCTCCCGACTTGTCGTTCATCGGAATCGACCGTCTGCGCCGGATCGCTCCGGGCCGCGATATAGAAGGCGCTCCGGATTTGCCCATCGAGGTTCTGTCGCCATCCGACACCGCCAGCGCGATGCGGCGCAAGGTGAAGCAATATTTTTCAGCCGGCGCACGGACCGTGTGGCTGGTGTATCCGGAATCGCGCGAAATAGAAGTCTGGCGTTCCGGTTCAGGGCCCGCAATCGTCCTAAGTGACGACGACCTACTAGAAGCGCCGGATTTGCTGCCGGGATTTTCGATTCGCGCCGCCTCCCTATTCTAAGCTCACATATACTCAGGCACATCGATGCCGAGCACGCGAAGCGTTCGCTCCAGTTGGGAGCGGAAATACACCGTCATCCACAGCAGGAACGTTTTCTTCTCGCGATCGGTTTCCGAGAGCACCGGATATTCGTGATAAAAATTGCTGAACGCCTGCGCGAGCTGGAAAGCGTAGCGGGCCACGTGCGCCGGTTCGCCGCTCGAAATCGCGCGGGCAATCGCCGAATCCATTTTCGATGCGGCCAGCAAGAGCTGCCAGCAATCTTCCTGCTCCAACTGCCGGGAGAGCGCTTCGCGCGTCAGTTGCGCATGAAAATCGGGCAGCGTTTCCCCCCGCTCCGCGAGCTTTTTCAAAATGTTATTCGCCCGCACCGCGGCATATTGCACATAGGGACCGGTCTCCCCTTCAAAACTCAATGCCTCGCCAAAATCGAAAGCGATTACCGAATTGCGCGTGTACTTCAGCATGAAGTAGCGCAGCGCTCCGATCGCGATGTGGATTGCCGCCCGCGTCCGCGACGCTTCCGGCTCCTCGGCGTGCCGGTTGGTCACCTCTTCGAGCGCTTTGGCGATTAGTTTGTCGATCAAGTCGTCGGCCTTGACGCCGAGCCCCTTCCGCCCCGACACTTCCACGTAGGTCTTGCGGCGATCCTCCTCGGATAGCTCGATCCCCATTTCGATGCACGTGCCGCGGCGTCAGCGCGACCATTTCGTAGGAAAAGTGAACGCTGTTTTCCGCCTGTTCCGTGAACCCGAGGGCTCGCAGGCCCGCCACGACTACGTCTTGGAGATAAGACTGGCGTGAGTCGATTACGTTGAAGACTTTCGCTCCGGCTCCAAAGCGCATCGTGTTGTTCTGAGGCTGGTCAGTCGACGCCCAAACCTCGTGACCATCGGGATAGGTGTGCCACTTGCGATAGTAGAAATCCTTGCCGAGCAGGCCGAATTTCCAAAGCTGATAGGCGATATCCTTGCCGACATAGGTCACCGTGCCATTCGAGCGCACGATCACCTTGCTGTCTTCCTCCCCGTCCGATTCTTCGCGAAACGCCGACCCCGGCATCACCCAGCAACCCGCGTTTTTGCCTTCGGTTTCGAGATAGATCGCATGGCGGGACTTCAGCAGCTCAAACGCGGTGGCCCAAAACTGGAGATGCAGAATCTCGCTCTCGCGCGGCAGAACGTCATATTCGATATTCAGCCGGTACATGGTGCGAAGATGCGCGTCGACGATCGCGTCGGCCACCAGGTGCGCGATCTCGGCTTCATCGCCCGAGCCCGCCTCGATCGAATGCAGAGTCTCGGCTCGCCACGCCTTGGCATCCGGGTTTTCGTCATAGTAGGCGGATATGCGCGCGTACACATCCCAACACACGTAATCGAAGCGGGTGGACGCGATCAGGCCGCGAATATCGTCGAGCGATTTATGTTCGCGATGCCGGAATCCCGCCACGACGTCGGCCACCTGGACTCCCGTATTGTCAATATAGTTCTGTACTTCCACAGTGCGTCCGGCCGAGCGCAGCATGCGGACAAACGTATCCCCGAGAATCGCGTTGCGAAGATGACCGATATGCGCTGCTTTGTTGGGATTGATGTTGGTGTGCTCGACGATAATTTTCTCGCCTGACCGCGCCGCAATCGCCGCATCTCCCGCCAGTAACGCCGCCGCATAGAATCCGCGATCCAGGCGCAGGTTCAGGTACCCATTGCCCGCGATTTCTACCGATGCGACGCCTTCGATCCCTTCGACCGCTGCCGATAAATCCGCCGCAATCGCCTTGGGAGCTTTCTTCAACTGGCGCGCCAGCTGGAACGCAGCCGGAACCGCGATTTCACCGAAGGAAGCCTGCTTAGGCTGCTCGGTTTGCACCGGCATTTTCAAGCCATAGAGCGATTCGATCCGCGCCGCGAACGCCTCAGCGATGCGTTCTTCAAGAAGATGGAACATGAAGAACCAGTTTAGCGGGTAAGCCGCTTCGGAAGCCGGTTTCCCGCAGTTAAGTTGTAAAGACTAATTGCTCGCGAACCATACGTGGATGATTCCGGTTGGGCCAATGGAGCTCGGAATGTCTCCGATCGTCAGCGCGATAATATTGGTGCTGCTAGGTGGAATCGAGCTCGGAACCAGGAAATTGACTTGCCAGCCCCCTGGGAATCCGCATCCCGCGCCCGAATAGCTCACATCCGCGGGTGGCACCAGGCCGCCGGTGCCAAAACCGCCGTTGGCGGAAAGCAACTGCGGCTGAGCAGCGGTACTGCCGGGAGCCGCGTATTGGCCGTCGGGCGGATTATTCGCGAACACTCCGCCTCCCGTGAGGCAGAAGCCGATATAGTGTTTCCCGTCCGCTTTGACCGGATAAGCCGGACCGTTGATCACGCAATCCGGCATCGGGGAACAGGTCTCGCCCGCGTTCAATTGGTTGAACGCGCGAACCTGTCCGGTTCCCACCGGCGAGCCGGCGGTGAAGAATCCCGGATTATATTGAGCCATCTGGACATCCCCTTCCCCGACGATCGCGCCAGTGGAGGGATGGTACAACACGAAAGTCGCGATACCCGATGGAGGCGTGCTGGCAGGCACCTGGAAAGCAATATCGGTCGCATCAATGCGGAAAATCGGCGCCGGAGCCGGCGTCATTCCAGGAGCGCTCACCATGATCTCAAGATCATTCACGGCAGGCGGCCACGGCAGCGCCAGATTGTTGGGATACGTCGGAGAAGTATTCAGGTTGAACTGGATTCCATTCCGGTACATAATCGCGAGCATTCCCGGCGCCAGCGGCTGCGAGTTGTAGTTCGCCGCATTCTGGAAAACCAATTGCGGGAAATAGAACGTAATCCGATTCGCCGTCTCCGCGATAATCTGATTGTCTGAGCGATCCGCGATATCGCCATACAGCGCCACCGACAGCGGAGGAGTCTGCAATTGGATGGACTGGGTAACTGGATAGGAATTCGATGTCGAACTCCCAATCAGCGAATCGTATTCCGGCACTTTCAGGACGGTGTTGGCGCCGGTATTCGCAATGTAAATTTCGCCGGTCTGCGCGCTGACGATAATGCCCTGTGGCGCGCTCAGATTATTGAGCTGGAATGAGGACCCGATCCCATTCGCGGAGTTCCGCGCGTTGGTAAACACCAGCACGCGATTGTTGGAGCTGTCGCAGACGTATAGACGATCTGACGTGTCGACAGCAATGTGTCTGGGGCTGTTCATTCCGGCTGTCGAAGCCGCGGTACTGGGGGTCGCGGTGTTGAAGTCCGGTTGACCCAGCACCACGGAGGCCACCTGGCCGTTCTGAAAATCACCGCCGGACGGTTTCTTAAAGATCAGCACTCGGCTGTGAAACGAGTCTGAGACGGCAATGCTTCCTTCCGAGAAAATCGCCAGGCCCCACGGCGAATGCATGTTTTGATTGGTCGCGTCCGTGTCGTTAAAGGTGTAGCTTTGCTGTCCGAGCACCAGGTTCGGGACCAGCTGCCCTCCCGAGGTCTGGGCGAACGGCGCGGGGTAACGCAGCACACGGCCGTTTCCGGTGTCGGCCACGAATAGATTTCCATTGGCGTCCACCGCTACGCCGATCGGTCCGAACAAACCGGGCTGCGTCGGCGTAGATGCGAGATTGGTCCCGGTATTGACCAACGCGTCGTAATAATCGGTGGGATTGCTCTGGCCGATCACCAGGTCGGCTCGCGAGCCCGCGGTCACGGTGCGGGCATCGTTAAAGCAAAAAATCCGGTTGTTGTGCGTATCGGCGATATACAGGTGCGGCGGGTTGGAATTCTGATCCACCACGACGCCGGCAGCGGCGGTGGCGCCGTTACCGGCGAAAAATACTTCGCGGCCTTCAATCAAATTGGGCGCGTTGTATTGGAAATTCGATTGACCGATAACCCGAGTGGCGGTGGCAGTACCGGTGCCGCCTGCCTGTGGAAAATCGAGCACCCGGTTGTTCAGCGTATCGGCAACCCAAAGATCGGTGCCGTTGAACGCCAGGGCGAACGGTTCGTACAGCGTGCTGGCGGACGGCTGAGGCTTGTTCTGGTTCGGGAAGCCTCCGTTCACATTGATCTGTCCGATGACCGCGATGACCGGTGGAGAAAAGACCTGCCCCGGCTGGAGCGGGCCAGTCAAAGGAGCCTCCGGCGGCCAGTTCGCAGGTACGTCGTATTCCACCACGCGGCTGTCTCCGCTGTCGGCGACGAACAGATTCGTCCCGTTGGTCGCGAGCCCTATCGGTCCCAGCAGCCCGTACTGGTTCGGATTCGGGTAGGGCGGCGTCGGCTCGACCACCAGTCCCAGAATGCGGGATGCCGGAAGGCCGGTGGCAAACGCTCCTCCCGTGAAATACAGGACGCGGTTGTATCCATCGGAGATATACAAGCCGCCCTTGGCGTCGAAAACGATTCCCGAAGGCGCGTTCAGAATATTCTTGTCCAGCGAGGCTTGAAGACCGGCGGGCGGATTGGGGAGAGTGGAAAAGCTGGGATCGGTTTGCCCCAGAACGACATCCGCGGCGGCTCCAGGGTGTTCGGCGCCAGTTGGCTGACCGGAAAGCGCAGAGCCCGGTTATTGCCGGGATCGGTGACCCACAGATTACCGCTCAAATCGAAGGCGAGGCCGACGAATTTTCCGTTGAAAGACACCGTCTGCGCGCTGGGGGCGTTCTGCCCTTGATTCGGCTGGTA
>CAVPKR010000041.1:0-4932 GCA_963705675.1 Terriglobia bacterium | reverse complement strand
AACGGATCTTCGTCGCCGGTCGAAGTAAAACCCCGGCTAAAGGGCGCCCGATAAATTGCTCGGATCTTTGAAAATTTTGCCGCCTAAACTTGATTGGCGTAGCTGCGTTGTTCTGAAAACACTTTGCCAAGGTCTTTTCATCCCATGAGGGGTGCACCCGCGGCTAAAGATAAATTCGGATCAGCGCGCAAGGCGAAGTCCGCGAAGTCGCGGCGCCTCAATTTTGGAAACGCGGCAGCCGCGATCATGGCTGCGTTGTCGGTGGAAAGTCCGGGGGCGGGGAAAAAAGCCGGGTAGGGAAGACGGGCCGCGGCGACGGCTGCCCGAAGGCTGGAGTTGCACGCGACTCCTCCGGAGACGATCATGCTGCGGGCGCCGATCTGTTCGGCGGAACGTGTGGCGCGACGCAGGAGCTCCTCGACCACGGTCCGCTGGAACGACGCCAGAAGGTCGAGAGTGGTACGGGGTGTCACTTCCAGCCATTGATCTCGCGTGGGCTGAAGAGTGGTGGCGATCAAGGCTTTGCGGGTCGCGATCTCTTCCTGAAGGTCGTGCGATTCCACCCAGCGCAGCACAGCGGTCTTGATTCCGCTGAAGCTGAAGTCCAGAGTGTTGCCTTTCATCTTGGCGAGCGTGAAGCGGACGGCCCGCGGATCGCCGTGGGGGGCGAGGAGGTCAACAACTGGGCCTCCGGGATAGCCGAAGCCGAGGAGTTTCGCTACTTTGTCGAATGCCTCGCCAGCCGCGTCGTCGCGGGTTTTACCCAGTAACGTGTACACGAATCCTTCGCGAACCTCATAAAGATGCGTGTGGCCGCCGCTGACCACCAGCGCCAGGGCGGGGAACTCGACTGGATTCTGGCTCGCGACGGCGTGGATGTGTCCCTCGATGTGATTCACGGCGATGAGTGGCAGCCTGTGGACCATCGCCAGCGCCTTCGCGTAGTTGATGCCGACCAATAAAGATCCGACTAACCCGGGTCCTTGGGTGACGGCAATCGCTGACAAGTCTTCCAGTCGAGTGGAGGATTGCTCCAACGCTTGCCGCACTGCGGGGACGATCGCGCGCAGATGTTCGCGCGAGGCTAGCTCCGGGACCACGCCGCCGTACTTTGAATGAGTTTCCATTTGCGACGAGACGACGCTCGAAAGAATGCGCGACCCGTCCTCGACCACCGCGGCGGCAGTTTCATCGCAGGAAGATTCGATGCCCAGAATACGCAACACTTCATTTTATAGTGAAGGATGCTGATCTCCGAGTTCGACTATCATCTGCCCGAGGAATTAATCGCGCAGCAGCCGCTGGAGGATCGCGCCGGGGCTCGGATGCTGGTGGTCGATCGGCACGCGGCACTGGCAGGACCGGGCGTTTCGGGATTTTCGCTTCCTATGCAGGCGCCGGGGATTGCCTGGTTCTGAACGATTCGCGGGTATTCCCGTCGCGGCTGTACGGGCATCGGAAGGGCTCGACTGGCCGGGTTGAGATATTTCTGACGAAGCAGATCTCAGCGGATGGCTTGACGTGGGAAGCGCTGGTCCGGCCGGGAAGGAAGATGCGAACCGGGGAGCGAATCGTCATTGGCGAGGAACTGGCCGCGGACATTCTGGGGCGAGGCGAGTTCGGCGAGCGAACGGTGCGCCTGCGTCCTTCGGGCGACGTGTTCGACGTCTTGGATCGAGTAGGGCACGTGCCATTGCCGCCCTACATACGGCGGCCGGATCAGGCCGCGGATCGGGAGCGGTATCAAACCGTGTTCGCGCGTCAACGCGGGTCGGTGGCGGCGCCTACCGCTGGATTGCACTTTACTCCGGCGATTCTCGACGCGTGCCGCCAGGCCGGGGCGGAGATTGCTCATGTGACCTTGCATGTCGGCCTGGGGACGTTTCAGCCGCTGCATGGGAATTCGATCGAAGACGTGAAGCTGCATCGCGAGTCGCTGATCGTGCCGCAAGCAACCATACGGGCGATGGATGCGGCTCGACGCGTGGTCGCGGTGGGGACAACCAGCGTCCGGGCAATCGAAAGTCCCGCTCAAGAAGGCGAGACCGATTTGTTCATTTGTCCCGGATTCGTGTTCCGGCGCACCGGCGCTCTGCTGACGAACTTCCATTTGCCGCAATCGAGCTTGCTGGTGCTGGTGTGCGCCTTTGCCGGGAAGGACCTGACGTTGGCGGCGTATCGGCATGCAGTGGAGAACCGGTACCGGTTTTTTTCTTACGGCGATTGCATGTTGATCGTCTAAAGTAATTCATGGTGGAGAAACTTCCCATACGCTTGGCGGCAGCGGCGCTCAGCGCGTACCTCTTGTACTTCGCCATTGGCGCGATCCACGCGGGATTCGCAGTGGACGATCCCATGAACCTGGGCTTCTATTGGTTGCGAGGATTCTGGCACAGCGCGCTTGACGATCTTACCTTTTGGTCGACTGCGTATCGACCGATGGGCGCGATTTTCTATATGCCCATTTACCATTTGTTCCACATGAATCCGGTGCCATATCGAATCGCGGTATTCGCGCTGCTGGCGGCGAATACTTACCTGGGATTTCGCCTCGCAGAGCTGCTCACGGGGTCACCGGCGATCGCGGCGCTCACCGCCTTGCTGGTCTGCGCGCACGGCAACATGGTGGCTATTTACTACAACACCTCGATGATTTACGACATCCTGGCGTTCTTCTTCATCGCCCTCACGCTGGTTTTGTACATCCGGTTCCGGCAGGGCGGGCATGATCTGACCGTCTTGCAGTCGGCGATCATAATCTGCGCGTTCATTGCGGCGCTCGACTCGAAGGAAATCGTGGTGGTGGGCTCGGCATGGGTGTTGATGTATGAACTGCTGTTTCATCGTCCCTGGAAGCTGCGCACGCCGATCATACTGATCGGGATTTCGCTGGTCTACACGCTGGGGAAATTTCTGGGCCCGAATCCGCTATCGAAGTCGGGCGGCTATTTGCTGGACCCGACCTTGCATCGCTATTTTGTCAACAACCGGTGGTACGTCAATGACCTTTTTTACACCCGGTATTTCGATACCAGCCGGAAGTTGTGGCTCGCGTGGATCCTGCTGACGATCGCCTGCGCCGTCGCAAAGAAACGCGAGTTGTGGTGGTGCTGGATGGTGGTCTCGACAGCGACTCTGGCGATTTCGTTCACGGTGCAGCCGCGGGAAAGGCCGGCGCTGTATGTTCCCCTCCTCGGATGGGCGCTGATGGTGAGCATCTTCGCCGCGGGATTTTTCAGAAAGCCCGCCGTGCAGTGGGCCGTGGTGACAATCGTCGCGCTCCTGGCGGCTTATCGGACCACTCATTGGTGGAGCGCAGCCGGGCAGACATATGTTGAGGATCATGCGCTGACCATGAATGTTCTTTCCCAGATTCGAGAGCTGCCAAAACCGGCGCCGAACAGCCGGGTGCTGTTCCTGCGCGATCCGTTTCGCGACTGGGACACGTACTTTATCGCCGATCTGGTATGGGACGATCACACGCTGGATGTGAAGCTTGCGGACAAGCTGGACCGGCCCCCGGATCTCGCCCAATATGATGAAGTTCTGGATTTCGAGGGGCAGAAGCTACGGGTAGTGCGGACCCGTTAAATTTCGCAGCCTGTGGCATAATCAATACGGGCTTCCATTTGGACGATCGATCACCAGTTTCAGAGCTTTTAAAACAAGCGCGCCGTCGATGTTTGTTGCATCTGGTACTGGAGCAGTCTGCCGTGGCGTTGGCGATCGGCACCGGCGGAGCGATTCTACTCTTACTTACCGGAACTGAGATCCTGAACTGGTATTGGGTGGCGCTGCTGGCGATCGCGAGCCTGGGCACTGGATTGTATCGTCTGCGGGCTACCATTCCCTCTACTTACCAGCTGGCGCAGCGAATCGACCGGCGGCTGTCGCTGGCGGACGCCTTGTCGACAGCGACGTATTTTGCATCGCCCGAAGCGCACGGCGATCCTTCGATTCGAGAAAAGCAGCGGCAGGAAGCTGACTCCATCGCGCGAACCATAGAGCCGGCGGCGGCGGTTCCGTTCCGGCGTCCAAAGTTCGCTTATCACGCGGTGGCGCTGGCTGCGGTAGCGCTGGGGTTGTTCGGGGTACGGTATGCGGTTACCGGGCGGCTCGACTTGGAGCCGAACCTGGTCAAGATGGCGTTCGATACTTTCTTCCCGTCGAAGCCGGAAATGGCAAACGCCGCGAAGAAGCCTCGCGATCCGAAGTCGCCGCCGCTCGATAAGGGCGACCCGGATGGGCAGACGGTGCAGAACGACCAGGTGCCCGATACACCGCTTGACGCGAACGATAGTCCGGACGCCAACACGGAGCAGACGGCTGATAACTCCAAGGAGTCCGCGCAGAAGGGCCGCCAGCAAGAAGACAAGTCGAACGACGCGCAGGGCGAGAACGCCGACAAGGGCGATAAGCAGGCCGGTAACGACGCCAATCAGGAAGACGGCAAGCAAGGTAATCAGAAAGACGGGAAGCAGAACGCCAAGCAGGATTCGAAGCAAGGTTCGCCGAACGAGAATTCTTCAATGATGGACAAGCTGAAGGATGCCGTGGCGAACATGATGAACAAGATGAAGGCCGGCGACGGCCGTGGACGCGGACGCACCCGTGGTGGTCCGCACGGACGCCGACGACCCGAACTACGCCTCCCGAGGCGCCCACAAGCTCGTCGGCGCGCTGGATGAGTTCGACGGGATCGTGATCAGGGGACGCCGCTGCCTTGACGCAGGCGCCTCCACCGGCGGTTTCACCGACGTCCTGCTCCGCCGTGGCGCGGCTGCGGTGGTGGCCGCCGATGTCGGCCGTGGCCTGCTGGACTGGCGCCTGCGCACCGACGACCGGGTGGTCGTGCACGACCGCACCAACGTGCGTTCGCTGACACCCGAGGACATCGGCGGCCCGGTCGACGTGGTCGTCGCCGACCTGTCC
>CAVPKR010000040.1:0-20046 GCA_963705675.1 Terriglobia bacterium | reverse complement strand
AAACGCTATGGCGCGAAATAGTCAGAGAGATGACGCCGCGGTTGGTGATCGCGGCGACGTTGTGCGGGTCGGCGGTGACCTGTTCGGAATACTGCTGGAACTGGGCCAGGAGGCGGGGATTCACCCCTTGGGCCATTTCAGCGGGGCTGGGGAACATCTGATGCAGGAGCAAATCCCCCTGTGCGCACGCAATGCCGGCGAGAATCGCGGCCAACATGACAGCTCTCGATATGCTGCTCATGTTCCGGTAGGGCGTGAAGACGATCGGCGGATTACCGGAGGGTAAAGATTTAGTAAGCCGACCGTTTTCGCAGCCGCCACGCGCCGATCGCGAATCCCAGGAGGCAGGTGACGTAAGTGGCCGGCTCAGGCGCTTGTGTCTGTTGGACTTCGAATGCGCCGATATCGACTGTGCCACCGGAGATCCGGTCAAAACCCGCACCGCGCTGATCCGTCGTGATTCCTCCCGGAATGATTGCGTTGTTACCGGCATTGATGGCGGAACTCCCCGCCATCAGGGCGTACGTCAGCGTCGGCCCCCCGTTGTTGGCGAGCGGACCTAACATGGGATCCACACCCACTTGGTCGCCGTTCGTTCCATTGACGAACGCGCCTCCTCCGATGCCGATCAGATTGTTGCCAGAATCCGTGACGATGTTTCCGAGGCCCAGGTCGGTTGCGTTTTCGAAGATGATCGAATTCCCGATCGTCAGGTGTGCGTTTTCGACTCCGAAGTCTCCGCCGCTAATCGTGGAATCGAACAAACTAACGGTCCCTCCATCGATAGCCGCGCCGTCGCGGCTGAATGTGCTGTTCGTCACGGCCGCGTTGACGCCAACGATTCCGCCGCTGCTGTCCGAAATCGTGCTATCAATAAGCGAGATGGAGGCGTTCATGCCGCCGGTAATCGCGCTATTGGCATCCTCCAGGGTCAGGTCGGAAAAGGTAACAGAGGTCCCGCCGTTCACGTCAAAGAGCGTTACAGCGCCGCCGCCATTAATCGCGATGCCGGGACCGTTAATCGTCAAATTGGCGCCGATATCGATCGTGCTGGCGAGGTCGATCACCCCCGAAACGTTGAAAATGATGTTGTCGCCGGGGTTAGCGCCCGCGATGATGTTCCTTAGGCTGCCCGGGCCCGAATCCAGCAAGTTGGTCACGGTAAGAGTGCTGGCCGCAAGCGGCAGCGTCGCGACAAGCGCGAATAGCGTAAGAGTCGAGAGCTTCAAGGATCCTCCGAAATCGAACCAAAAATCCCTCACGGAAACGTGGATTTTACCATAGGCGGCGGACGCAATTGAAAACAAAGCAGCTAAGTCTGCCTTATCGGCGTTGTTCTGAAAACACTGCAAGTTGCTAATTCTTCAAGAGGACAGGCCGGCGGCTTTGGGTATCACGATCGTTTTCCCCCAATGAGCCGCCATGCGAAGCATGCGGTCAGTCTCGCAAGGGCATCCGGCTTCGACCAGTTTACGGACATCGACCGCATGCTGCGCATGGCGGCTCATTGGGACCGGATCGGCCGGGTGAGGCCGGTCACCACCGACCCGCGGGATTCGGACTGAGAACAGCAACAAAGAAGCTAAGTTCGGTCCAAGGTGTTTTCATCCTCCAGGGTGGCCGAGAGGCATTGAGAGGTTGATCGGCGCTTATCTGCGGCTAAATTGCTTTTTCGGCGCCCCTAGGGAAGCTTCAATCAAATACGTACTCATAAGGCGTTTCGCCGATCACGCCGGTTCGGGAAGCGCCGATATTTCCCCTGGGGGGCTCCGCAACGCATGAATTTCCGTACGCTCGTTTTCTTGGGTGTTCCACTCGGGTTGCTCGCGGTGGACGCCTTTGCTCAGTACTGCCAGCCGGGGACCATCGATTGGGATATCAATATTCGGTGCTCGTGCGAAAAAGATCCCACGAGCGACACGTGCCAGTTGTACAAGCGCAACAAATCGATGTACGACGGCAACGGGCTGCAACCGGGGTGGAATCCAGGCAAGCCGGGCGTGGCTGCCTCGGTTCGCAAGGTTGCGCCGCCGGCTGTGCCGCAGGATCGTACGCCGGTAACTCCCACGCTGCTTCCGGCCGAGACGCCGTTCTGGCAAGCCTTGCCGCCGGGGACCCGGATCGCGATCGGAATGCGGCCGCAGTGGCTGAGCGCCTCACCGTTGTTCGACCAGTTGCTGAGCCTGGGCGGGCAGGCGAGCGGACAGAAGATGAGCGTGGATGCGGTAAAGCGGGAGCTGGCGGGCGTGGAAACGGTGATTATCGCCTCCACCAGGATGGGTGCGCCTCCTCTGATCCTGGCGCGTGCGACGGATGTGGTCCGAACCACCAAGTCCGAGCGCGATCCGTACCGCTACGTGGATCCCAACACGATTCTGGTGGGGGAGCCGAGTCAAACCAGTGCCGCGATGCGGAGATTGTTCTCACAGGACCCGGTGAGCGCGGAGGCGAAAATGGCTGGGCGCGTCGCAGCCTGGAGCGCCGTCTGGCTGGTGGCCGATCCAACGGCGGCGCCGGGTGTGGCGAGGCAGTTTCCGGGCGTGACGAAGATGACGGTGGGGCTGTCGATGCTCAACGGCCTGACCATGGAGATATGGCTGGATACGCCGAGCGCATTCGCGGCGAAAACCCTAACGGCGCGACTGCAAAAGAATCCGAAGGATGCTCAGCTATTCGGCCAGCAGATGGGCGGTGCGATCGTTGAGCAGCGCGACAACAGTGTAAGGGTATATGCGCGAGTGATCGACGGATCGGCATCCCCACAGGGAGCGCCGGGTCAAGTACCGGCGAGCCTTCCGCCGGCGCTCGATCTGGTGAAGCGGAGTAAAGTTGCCGAGGTACAGGCGGGAATGGATCGCGCCTCCGTTGAGGCGGTGTTGGGCAAGCCGCATTCGGTGATGGCGATTCACGGCGACGAGGAAGTCGAGACACTGATCTACAATCTCGACGACAAGGGTATCGCGCGGGTTCGAACCATCAACGGCAAGGTCGTATCCGTGCAGTTTTCGACTGACTGAATCTAATGCCCGTTTGCGTTGCGGCCGATTCTCTGGCTGGATTACATACTGCTCATGACGATACGAGTGTTCGACGCACCCCTTCATGGCGAGCGCACCGTGGCCGGCGGGATTTTGCTGGACGCGGGTCCTGCGACGCTACGGGATTTGATCCGCGGCCGCCTCCGGCAGGACGTGGAACGCTACAACCAAGCGCTGCCGGAGACTTTCCAGGGCTTGGTGCAGCCGGAAGAATCAGAGCAGGTTCTGAACGGATTCCGGATGAAGACCAAGCGGCCTCTCGACTGGGAAGTGCAATGCCGCCGCGCCTGCTCGAGTTTCGAGAAGAATGGCTTTCTGGTGCTCGTCGATGGAAAGCAAGTGACGGAACTGGACTCGCGGCTTGATCTCCACGAGGATTCCGAGATCGATTTCATCAAGCTTGTCCCCCTGGTCGGAGGATGATCGGAGGATGAGATGATCGTTGACCCTGAGGCGGTACAGCGGGCATTGCGAGCCCGGTTTCCGGCACCGGAGCTCGCTCCTGAGGCCAGTGATTGGATGCGCGAGATTGTCGCCGCGGTGGGGTCCAATCCGTTTGTCACCCGGGAGCGGGATGTACTCAAGTTCGTGGAAGCGCCCCTGCACAGACTGAAAAGCGAGCCGTCCGAGGTGCGCCTGGCGTTCGTCTTCGAGGCGCTGAACGAGATTGTGCGAAACAGCTCGTTTCACTTCAAGCTAGTCTTGAAAATCGTGGCTGCCTCGCTGCTTCGAAGTGGTCTGGCGCTCAACTCCGTCGAGGCGGTGAGGCTGGTGGAGCTGGTGTCGCAACCGAAGGTGCCGTTTCCGTTTAAAGCGGTTCTGGCGGCCATCGATGGCGCTCCCAGGACGGCCGCGCTTCTCACAGCGCTGCATCATTTGCGCGGCAGCGTCACGCCTTATCACGGCTTGGCGGAGATGAAAGATATCCACGAGCGAATCGATGTTCTGATCGGTGGCCCCAAGGAAGAAGCTCTGGCGCCCGCAGGCGCCTGGAGTCAAGCCGTGTTCCGCGACGTCGCCGCTTCGGACAAGGAGTTTGAATGGCGAGCCCTTCTGCTTCACGCGCGATCGCTCACGCAGAGCACGGCGTCGAAGAAATGGCTGACCGAAGCAGTGAGTGTGACTGCGCGAATCGGGCAGGCTGAAGTTCTGGACGCGGCCCGGCGTTGGCTGGCGCTGGGTCCGACGCCCGGTGAAACGACGATTCAGGCGGGGGAAGCTGAAGCGACCTACCAGAAGGGGTTCGTATGGGTGCTGGGCGCGCTCGGCGATACTTCGATCGCGCCGGATATCGCGGGCTTCGCATTCGGGTGCTTCCGGAAGATCCCGCAAATCGGCGCGGTTTCCCATCGGGTGGGCAACTCGTGTGTGAACGCCTTGGCCGCGATGCCCGGACTGGATGGTGTGGCGCAATTGAGCCGCCTGGCGGGGAGGGTCAAATACGACGTGGCCCGCAGGCTGATCGAAAAGGCGATGAACGAGGCGGCCGAGCGCAATCAGGTATCCCGCGACGATCTGGAAGCCATGGCCGTTCCGGCGTTCGGGCTGAATGCGGCCGGCGTCCGGATGGAGCGGGCCGGCGATTGCGAGGCCAGACTCACGATTAGCCGCGAAGGCGCGTCGCTCATTTGGAGCCGCGACGGTAAAGCCCTGAAGAGCGCTCCTGCCAGTGTCAAAGAAGAACACGCGGAGCTCCTCAAGGATCTGAATCGCAGCGTGAAGGAGATGGACGGCCAAATCTCGGCGCAGCGGTCCCGGCTGGAGCGGCAGTTGATCTCGGAAGGGACTTGTTCCTTTGAGCGGTGGAAGCCGTGGTATCTGGATCATCCGCTGGTTTCCCATTTCGCGACGCGTCTTATCTGGGAGTTTGAGGAGGGCGGCGAAACGCGGACCGCTATTCCTTTGCAAGGCAGCGAGGGGCAAGGCAACCTGGTGGATTGGGCGGGCCACGTTGTTCAGCCTTCGAAGCAGGCCCGCGTGCGGATGTGGCATCCGATCCGGTCGGGCGTGCAAACCATCCTGAGCTGGCGTTGCTGGCTCGAGGATCATCAGGTGCGCCAGCCGTTTAAGCAGGCGCATCGCGAGGTCTATCTGCTTACCGATGCCGAACGCGAGACGGAGACCTACTCCAATCGCTTTGCGTCGCACATCGTCCGCCAGCACCAGTTCGCTTCGCTTTGCAGGGAGCGGGGCTGGAAGTTTAATGTGATGGGCGATTGGGATTCGCACAATACCCCGTCGCTCGATCTGACTCAATACAACCTGCAAGCGAAGTTCGACGTGGAATCGCCGGAAGCGGACGACGACGAATCGACCACCGCGCATGGGATCTACCTGGCCATCAGCACGGGTCGCGTCGCGTTCGTCAGGTTAGAGGCTCCGGAGCCGAAGCCGGGCGAAACGGGACCGTTCGGGATCCCGCTTCCAAGGAAGTTTCGAGGGCTCCGGCAAAGAGCCGCGCTCCGTCTGGAGGACGTTCCGGCGCTGGTTTTCTCCGAAGTGATGCGAGACTGCGACCTGTTTGTGGGCGTGACCAGCATCGGAGCCGATCCAGCCTGGAATCGGGATCATCCAGACGATGCGAATCTCCCCTACTGGCAAAACTTCGCATTCGGCGATCTGACCTCGGCGTCGGAGCACCGGAGAGCGGTGCTCGAAAGTTTGCTGCCGAAGCTGGCGATTCGAGACCGATGCCGGATGGATGGCCGATTTCTGGTGGTTCGCGGGGATCTGCATGAGTACCGCATCCACATTGGAAGCGGCAACGTTCTGATGGAGCCGGGCAGCCGGTACTTGTGTATCGTGCAGGGTCCCGGGGATCAGGCTGCGAATCTGGCCCTGCCGTTTGAGGGCGATCGCATCCTGGGCTTAATTCTCAGTAAGGCTCTCCTGCTGGTGAACGATACGAAGATCAAGGACCCGGCGATCGCGCGGCAGTTGTCTTAACCCTTTCGTCGCCGACATGGAGGTGGCCCGACGGCTAGGTTATAATCTTTCGCATATGTCGAATCTGCAATCCCGCCGCGATATGCTGCGCGCCTTGGGAGTTTCGGCCGCCGCAGCATCCTTCGTCCCGTCCGTGTTTGGACAGGGCCGCTGCCAAGGTGGCTACGGCACGCCTGGCTGCCCGATGACCAAGGAGATGGCGACGGCTCCCATCAAGCCGCTGTTCGCGCCCACGGGTTGGAAGACCGTCGCCTTGGAACAGATCTCCTTCCAGGTGCCCGATTACCGCAAGGAAGCGGCGTTCTACATCGCCCTGGTGGGCGGGAAGCTGCGCAGTGACGACGGCAAACAGGCCGTGCTCGACATCGGCGATTGGGGCTCGGCCATCTTCAAGGCTGCGCCGCCGGAACAGACCGCGGCAATCGTCGACGGCTTCGGCTTCGCCATCGAGCCGTGGCACGCCAAGACCGTCGAGGCGGAACTCCGCAAGCGCGATCTCAATCCCGTCGCCGATAACAACGGCAAGGGATTCGAGAGCTTCCATGTCAAAGATCCGGACGGGTTCGACGTGCAGATCGGGAACAGCAAGGGCCTGGTGCAAGCGCGTAAGACTCCGGCGACCGCCAAGCTCGAAGTGGAGCCGCCGTTCGAGGCAACGGGTTGGCGGACGGTATGGCTGGATCACTTTTCCTTCGGCGCGACCAACTACAAGGCGAGCGTGTCGTTCTACACCAATCTGCTCGGCTGGAAGGGCAGCTTCGACGAAGGCAGCCAGAATGAAGTGGAGATGGCCGACGTCGGGAACGCCATCATCCGCGGCGGCAATCCTAATGATCCGAATTTCGGCAAGCCGCCGGAAAACGGGAAGAAGGCGCGGCCCAGGAACATCCGCATCGATCACATCTCATTTGGCATTCAGCCATGGGATGCCGACGCGGTGAAAGCCGCTCTAGACAAGCGGGATCTGCGCGCCCAAGCCGACACCGGCAACACCGGCGATATCCACCAGGCGAAGTACCAGAGCTATCACACCCGGACGCCCAACGGTTACAACCTGCAAATAAGCTGCGTGACTAAGGACACACGGCTGATCGGATCGAGTGGAACGAAGCCGGCGCAATAGGCCGCTGGCATCTTGCCGTTCTGTTAAGAGAGGTAAGCCGGAGGAAGGCGTGGCGCCCGTCTTGTCGGGAATCCCGTCTTCAATTGCAGAGCGGTCAAGAAGTCCAGTGTGGGAAGTTGATCGATCCCGATCAATCCGTGAAACGCGATCACGTCTGGGCTCTCATCGCCGGTGGGTTGGGCAGCGTAGTCTGGCGAGTGGCTGAGCGCGTACGATCGCGGATTGGGTGAACACAACTCATTGCATGCGAGCGATCCTGACTAAGGTTGGACAATTGCGGCACCAATCTTCCTGTAGCCGGCTCACAATCCGTCCTTGCTCATGACCTGGAATTTTCGTGTGCCGCCTCGTTAGCCTTCATCAGTTGGAATGGGCCGGCGAGAGGGTCCCTTTGACGAGGACTCGGATCCAGGCGGCTCACGGAACGGTTCCACCGAAATGCGCTTGTAACACACTTCCAGCACGTCCAGGTATTCTGTACCGCCGGGCGCTTGGAGTACAACGCTGTCGCCTGCTGACGACTTCAGCAACGCGCGCCCCAGTGGCGACACCCAACTGATGTGGTTACGGGCGAGATCGACTTCGTCGGTGCCCACGATACTCACCACTCGCTCCATTCCCGCGGCATTGGCATAGCGCACGGTCGCGCCGAAGAATGCTCTCGTCGCCGCTTGCCCCGTTCTCGGAGTTTCCGGGTCCACCACTTCCGCTGCTTCGATTCGCTTCCTGAGAAAGCGAATCCGCCCATCAATCTGGCGCAGCCGCCGCTTGCCGTACTGATAGTCGGCGTTTTCACTACGATCGCCGTTACTGGCAGCCCACGCCACTACCTCCGTCACCGCCCGGCGTTCCCTGCTAAGCAGAAACCGGTGCTCATCTTGGAGGCGCTGCAGCCCGCTCGGCGTTATGTAGTTCTTGCCTAGCGTCGCGGGCTCGTCCGCTTTCGGTTTTCTCGTAAACCCTTTTCGCATTTCGTTGTCCTTCCAGCGCAAATCCAGTGGGGTGCCACCACGCTCTCAGGAAAAGGCTACACGTTGCCGGATCGATTCTACTTGAATTGGCCGATCGCGCTGTGTCGCTATCCATACGCCGGCTTTGATTCCCGCAGTCAACCTACTGATGCAATGGGGATCGAGACGGCAAAGCTGCCTCAAGATTGATTGGTTCTCCGGTGATGGGGTGGTGGAATTTCAGATATTGGGCGTGCAGGAAATATCCTCCATCGCCGGGGAGGCCGGGGAGATTTTCAATAGGCTGGCCGGTTAAGCCGTACAGAGGATCGCCTACCAAGGGATGGCCGATGGATGCCAGGTGGATTCGGATTTGATGAGGGCGGCCCGAATTCAGGCTTACCTCAAATGTTGTGGTGCTGGTGGTGCGTGAGATCACCTTTGCCAACGACTTCGACGGCTTGCCACTTGGGTTGGCCGCCCATACGGAACCGATGAGCGGGTGCGGTACAAGGCCGATGGGTGTGCGGATTTCGTAGGCGTCCTGCTGCGCAATGTTTTGAGCCAGCGCCCGGTAGATTTTTTGAATTTTGGGTGTGTTCCAGTCTGCGAATAGATTAGAGGCCGCCCGCGGTGTTTTGGCGAAGAGGACGACGCCGGTGGTGGCTCGGCCCAACCGGTGGACAGGGTTTGCGTTGGGGGTTTGCTTTTGCACCAGGCGCAGGAGGGTGTTTTCCATGAAGCCACCGCCGGGGAGGGTGGGCAGCCCGCTGGGTTTGTTGACGGCCAACAGATGGGGGTCTTCAAACAGGACTTCGAAGTGCCGAGGGGAGTCCGGTTCGATCCAGGGCGGGCGGTTCCAGACAAGGGTTTGGCCTAAAGTGACCGATTCGCTTCCGGTGGCGGTGACGCCGTTGAGGGTGACTTCGCCGTTGTTCAGTTTTTGTTGCCAGGCTTGTGGGGTTGAGTGGGGGTAAAGGCTCGCCAAGTGGGACAGCAGGATTTGTGCGTGGTATTTGCTGCTGATGATTGTGGTGTACGCATAGCCCCGGTTGAGCATGTAGTTTGAGTGTAAGCTATGGCATCTGCGGTGCGTGGGATTGCCATTTCAACGGGGCTGCGGAACCCTTGATGCATGGCGAAAATGGGGCCCTGCTCGATCGTATCCGCGCGCCCTATGTCGCGGTGGTGTTCTTTCTCACTCCGCTGGTTGGGATCGCCGTCCTATTATGAACACCGCGCCCAGACGGGGCAGCCATCGGGACGATACTCCTCTTTCGTCTATCCAAGTACACGAAAAACCGGCCGCTCACTGTTAGCCATTACCTTGTGACGTTTAGCAGGTTGAATCCCCCGGAGCCCGTGAGAGCTTAAGTCTTTCTCCGTAGCAAGTTCATTACGCCTAGGACACTTTTCATGGAAAGGTCCGAAAAAGGGCTCGAAAAAGATCAAAATAACCGCAACAAAAAGTCGAAGGGGTGTATAGTTGCTGTTCCGTCCTGAAATCCAGAGGTAGCACATGAAACCGGCTCACTGTTTTCTCTTCTCCTGTCTTGCGGTCTTTCTCTATCCGCTGACGGCCGATGCCCAGACGGGGATCTTCAGCGCCACTGGCTCAATGACCGTCCCGCGGTTCCAGCACACGATGACGCTGCTGGCGAATGGCCAGGTCTTGGCCACGGGCGGGTTCAGCGGCCCCGGCTTTTCCCCGCTCTGGCGAGCGCGGAACTTTATGACCTGACGACGGGGACCTTCAGCGCCACCGGCTCAATGTCCACCGGGCGGTTAGATCACACGGCGACGCTACTGCCCAACGGCACGGTCCTCGTGGCGGGCGGAAGCAGCCCTTTGGTGAGCGCGGAGTTGTATAACCCGGCCACGGGCACGTTCAGCGTCACTGGCGCGATGATCACACCGCGGGGCAGCCACACGGCGACGCTACTTCCCAATGGCCAAGTCCTGATCGCGGGCGGAAGCGGAAACGGCAGTCCCTTCCCCTTGGCGAGCGCGGAGCTTTATGACCCGGCGACGGGAACCTTCAGCGCAACCGGCCCAATGACCAACCCGCGTGCTGGCGCGAGGGCGACGCTGCTGCCCAATGGCACAGTCTTGGTGACGGGCGGAGGCAGCTCCAGCGGCCCTGGGCTCGCCCTGGCGAGCGCGGAGCTCTATGACCCAACGGCGGGGACCTTCCGCGCCACCGGCTCAATGATCACCGCGCGGTTTTCTCACGTGGCGGCGCTCCTGCCCGATGGCCAGGTCCTGGTCGCGGGCGGAAGCCCCAGCGCGCCCCCCTCCGCCGTCCCTGTGGCGAGTGCGGAGCTTTATGATCCGGCAACGGGCGCCTTCAGCGCCACCGGCTCGATGATCACCGCGCGCTTTTCTCACGCGGCGGCGCTCCTGCCCGATGGCCAGGTCTTGGTCGCCGGGGGAAGCCTGGGCCCACAGCCCTTCATCTCCCCGTTGGCGAGCGCGGAGCTTTATGATCCGGCGACCGGCGCCTTCAGCGCCACCGGCTCAATGACCACACCGCGCTCTTTCGTTGTGCAAGCGATGGCGACGCTTCTTCTCAACGGCAAAGTCCTGGTCGCGGGCGGAGTCGATGTCTCCGGCCAACTGGCGAGCGCGGAGCTGTATATCAGCGTTCCGACGGACAAGGATCAATGCAAGAAGGGCGGTTGGATGACGCTCTTCCGGTACGATGGCAGCGCCCTCAAGAACCAGGGAGACTGCATTCAGTTCGTCAACACCGGGAACTAACGTCGGGCCCGGAATAGGTAAGTACCAGGGAAACCCTGCGGGCTCCCCCTTTTTTGTTCAACGCGCGACATATCGCGAGCATGAGCCGCAGCACGCCCCGCATGCCGCGTCGATTTCCGCTGTTCTCGCGTCAGGCGGTAGAGCCAAATCGGAAGCTGCCAAATCTTCGGCGGATTCACATGAGCCCTATCCGTAGAAGTTGGCGAGCCGGTTGGGTTGTCGGATTACTCCTGGGCAGGGCCGTTAGTCGATCATCCGCTTTGCCTGCCTAAGCAGGCTGGCTCAAATCGGCTGATGCGTGGCGATGCGCCATGGCGAAGGGCATGTACGCCGGCTGGATGCTGCGTCACGAGATCTGCTGAACCCATTGGCTCCGCCAGGCCGGCGCCGCGAAGGGGTCCGCAAAATACTGAGTCTCGTGCACGACCTTACCGTTGCGGAATTCCATAATGCTCACAGTGTACGCTGGCCGCCCCTCGTACGTGATGATGTATTCCGTGATCCAGAGGTCACCATTTCCGAGAATTCGCTTGACGTTAAACCCTGACGGCTTGCCTGGATGATGACTCCGCAGGGCCTGCAAATTGCTTCGTCCCAAGATTCGTTCGCCGGACTGAGGATAGTCGCAAATGGCATCCTCATCGTAAATATCGTGTTCGGTGTCTGCATCGCCGGCCGCCGACGCCTGCCAGTGTCTATTCAGAGCTTCCCGTATTTGTTCCTCTTGCATGGACGGCTCCACGAGAGGCTCAATGCACGCCGTCGTAGAAGAACTGCTCGCGCGTGATCTTATCGTTCTTGACGGTATAAACAGCGACTTCTTCGCGGGTGACGCGCTGACCGGTGGCTTTGGGCGTGATGTCCAGAGTAAAGAAGACGACGAACTGGTCCGGGTTCGCGCCATTAAAAAACGGCCCGGCCACGGTCTCCCCATTGAAAGTTTTGTCGGAGACCCAGTCCTCGGATTTCTTGATCACGGTATCCTGGCCGGCGGTCTCCTGGCCGTCGCCTTCAACCGAAACAATGTCAGGCGCGTACAGGGTGCGCATGACGTCGAAATTCTTACCCTGCCTGCACAACTCCACGAACTTGGCGGCCACCGTTCTAACACTCATGATGTGACTCCAATGGTTGGCGTTATGGCGTGCACAGCACCTATGCTCGCCTTCGTCTCTGATTTTCGCACAGCAGGGAGGATCAGTCCCGTCCCGCCGCTCGTAAGACGTAGGATGAAAGAGGATACAAATGGCAAATCTGGACTGGTCAGAGTGTCCTGTTGTAGAGAGTGTTCCAGGCAAGGTTAGCGGCGCTTGGGTGTTGCGGGGAACCCGGACTCCAGTGAAGGTTCTGTTTGAAAACCTGGAGGCTGGAATGACGATTGAAGAGGTGATTGAACAGTTTCCCGTGACGCGCGAGCAAATAGACAGTCTGATGGCTTTCGTAGCTCGCTCATTGGAGAAAACTCCAAGTTACAAATAGATTGCCAGGGTTGCGGATCAACCGAGGTGGCGTTTCCTGGCCGCTATCTTGAAGTTGACGTGCCACTCAAAGATTGATTAGCGAGCCTTCGCGAGCCACTTCAACATTCTCGAAATATTTCCGAGCTTCCTCCCCCATCCGCTGCATAAACTCGTCGTTATGGCCTGGGTCGTGATGGAATAACAGCAGCTTTTTCACGTTGGCTTCGCGCGCGATGCGGATGGCTTCTTTCCAGGTACTGTGACCCCATCCTGCCTTGCTCTCGTATTCTTCGGGCGTGTACTGGGCGTCGTAAATCAGAACGCCGGCGTTGCGGGCCTGATCTAACAGGATTTGTTCGAAGGCGGCGTCGCCGTGCTCCAGGTCGCTGGCGTGGACCAGGATCGATCCATTCAGTTCCAGGCGGTAGCCGCAGGCGCCTTGGGGGTGGTTCATGGGGAAGGGGGTCACCTTCAGATCGCCGAATTGGGCGCCGGGTTGGATTTGTTCGAAGTGGCGGGCGGCGGGCAAATGAGCCAGGCTGATGGGGAAATAGGGGCTCGACATCTGACCTTCCAGGATTTCTTTCAGCTCGGCTGCGGGGCGATTTGAGTAGAAGGTCACTTGATTGCCCGCATCGAACAGGGGGGCGAAATAGGGAATGCCTTGGATATGGTCCCAGTGGAAATGCGTCATCAAAATCCGCAGGGACATGCGGCGGCCTCGGGATTCTTTCATCAGCGACTGACCCAGGTACCGCAGGCCGGTGCCGCCGTCGATGATCACCGGTTCGCCGCCCGGAAGGCGCACTTCGAGGCAGGTGGTATTTCCGCCGAATTGGAGAAAGTCCGGGTGTGGCGTGGGGATGGAGCCGCGCACTCCCCAGAACTTGACTTCCATGCGGCTTACTGTATCAAGGTAGGATGGGGCTATGGCAGCGCTGCCCGATCGCCGCGAGCGGAGCATGGCCGACCTGGTCGTCGAACTGAGGCGCATTGCGGCGGACCGGCTGGATCCGCTGCTCGAAGAAGAGATCCGGACCTGGCGGACGGATCTCGATTGGGACTTTCACCAGTCCGCCGATCTGGTCCGGCGATTTGTCCACATGCAGGCGCTGAGCGGCTTCGCGCTGATGCTGAACGGCGTCGTCGCGGGCTATGCCTACTTTGTGTGCGAAGAAGGCAAGGGGCTGATCGGAGATCTGTATCTGCTCCGCGAGCACCGGAACATCCTGAATGAAAACGTTCTGATGGAAGCATCGCTGAACGCCATCTGGCGTACGCCGGGGGTGAAGCGGGTGGAGGCGCAGTTGATGATGCTGTCATCGCCGCTCGACCGGATCCTGCCGCAGCCGCAGGCGTTTCGATGTTTTCCGCGGCATTTCATGGTGGCGCCGCTGGCGCCCGCGGTACAACTGGCTCCCAAGCGGCAGGCGGGGATCTCGATCGCCCGTTGGACGCACAACCGGCATGAAGCCACGGCGCGGCTGATTGCGAATGCCTATCAGGGGCATCTCGACGGGCAGATTAACGATCAATACCGGACCGCGGCGGGGGCCCGGCGATTCTTGACGAATATCGTGCAGTATCCCGGCTGCGGGACGTTTTTTCCACCGGCATCGTATGCGGCTATGTCCACTTCAGGAGACGAATTGCGGGGCGTGTCGCTGGCGAGCCTGGTAGCGGCCGACGTCGGCCATATCACGCAGGTTTGTGTCGCGAAGTCGCATCAGGGCACGGGGCTGGGGTATGAGCTGGTGCGGCAATCGCTGCTGGCGCTGATCGCGCATGGGTGCCGGATGGTCAGCTTGACGGTCACATCTTCGAATGAAAACGCGGTTCGTTTGTACCAGCGAATGGGATTCACGACGTTGCGCGATTTCGCGGCTTATATCTGGGAGCCGCCGTCCACTGGTAAACTATTAGTTTGAATGAAATAGAACAGCGACGCCAGGCAGTGGCCGCGCGCCTGGGGGAACTGAAGGTCGACGTGCTGGTGGTGACGTCGTCGGCGAACCTGCGCTACCTGACGGATTATACAGGCTCGAACGGGCTTCTGCTGCTGACGGCGAAGGAACAGCATTTCTTCACCGATCCGCGCTATGGGACCGAAGCGGCACAGAAAATCACTTGCCAGGTACATGTTTCCAAGACCGCGCTGGTTCCCGCGGCGGCGGCGCTGGTCAAGCGTAAGAAGCTGAAAAAAATAGGGTTCGAATCGGCATGGCTGAGGTTTGAGGATTACTCGAAGCTGAAGGACGAGCTGGCGCTGGGGTTTTCGCTGGTCCCGGTGGGGCGGGTGATGGAGCAGCTTCGCATGATCAAATCGGCCAGCGAGGTGGAGAAAATCCGCCGGAGCGTCCAGGCCAATTCCGAGGCTTACTCCCGCACCATGAAGCGGATGAAGGTGGGGGTCCGGGAACAGGACGTGGCGGCGGAGCTGGAATTCCAGATGCGGATGCTGGGGGCGGAGAAGCCGGCGTTCGAAACTATTGTGGCGACGGGGGAACGGTCCGCGCTGCCGCATTCTCAGCCGACCGCGCGTCGGTTCGCGGAAAATGAACTATTATTAATAGACATGGGCGCGAGTGTCGACGGATATGCCAGCGATATGACGCGCGTAGCCTATGCGGGCGTACCTCCGAAGCGGGTGCGGGACCTTTATCGAGCGGTGTTGGACGCGCAATTGACGGCGGTGAACGCGGTTCGGCCGGGCATCGCGGCGAGCAAGGTGGACGCGGCGGCTCGAGGCGTGTTGAAGCAGCACAAGCTGGATAAGGCGTTCATACATTCGACGGGCCATGGGTTGGGCCTGGAGATTCATGAACCGCCTCGCGTCGGCAGGAAGGATCAAACCCGGCTGGAGGCTGGGATGGTGATCACGATCGAGCCTGGGGCGTATATCGAAGGGTTCGGCGGGGTGCGCATTGAAGATACGGTGCTGGTGACCGCGGGCGGGTGCGAAGTGCTGACGCCCACTTCTAAAGAGTTTACAAACATATAAATGACCATCGAAGAGATAAAAGAGCTGCTGGAAATCTTCAAGGACAGCGGGCTTGGAGAAATGGAATTGCAGCGGGGCGATAATCGTCTGAGGCTGAAGCGCGCGGGCATGAGTCAGGAATTTGTGATGCCGGCGGCGGCGCCGGTGATCACAGCCGCTCCCTTGGCGATTGCGCCGGCGGCGGTGCCGGAGGCGGCTGCGGCTCATGCGGCTACGCCGACATCCACGTCAACTGCGCGGCCGCCGGAACCGGATTCGGGCCACGTGCTGGTGAAATCGCCGATTGTCGGCACCTATTATGAGGCGCCCGCGCCGGGCGCGGCATCGTTCGTCAAAGTGGGCGATTCGGTGGAGCCTGGGCAGGTGCTGTGCATCATCGAGTCGATGAAGCTGATGAACGAGATCGAGTCCGAAGTGGCCGGGATCATCACGTCGAAGCTGGTGGAGAACGGGCGGCCGGTGGAATACGGAGAGGCGCTGTTCGCGATCCGTCCACGATGAAGCGCGATCACCAAATGAGCGCACAGGCGACAGCCGTGGTGTGCGATTCCAACAATGTTTGAAAAAATTCTGATCGCCAATCGTGGCGAAATTGCACTTCGGGTGATCTGTGCCTGCAAGGAAATGGGCATCAAGACCGTCGCGGTCTATTCCGAAGCCGACCGTTACAGCCTGCATACGCGGTTCGCGGATGAGGCGATCTGCATCGGTCCGGCGAAAAGCGCGCGCAGTTATCTGGATATTCCATCGGTGATCAGCGCGGCAGAGATCACCAATGCCGATGCGGTTCATCCGGGATATGGGTTTCTGTCGCGAGAACGCGGATTTCGCGGAGGTTTGCGAGACCAGCGGACTGGCGTTTATCGGTCCTACGCCGGACGTAATCCGGCGCATGGGCTCGAAACAGATTGCCCGGACGTCGATGGATGAGGCGGGCGTGCCGATTCTGCCTGGGTCGAAGGGAATTTTGAAGTGCCTGGAAGAGGCGCTGGAGATCGCGGGCGGCATCGGGTATCCGGTGATGCTGAAAGCGTCGGCGGGCGGCGGCGGGCGCGGGATGCGGGTGGTGCGGACTGCCGAGGAGATGCCGCATCTTCTCGCCCAGGCGCAGGCCGAGGCGACGGCGGCATTCTCCTGCGGCGATATGTACATGGAGAAGCTGGTCGAGAATCCACGGCATATTGAGTTTCAGGTTCTTGGCCGACAAGCATGGGCAATGTCGAAATTTTGGGGGAGCGCGAATGCTCCATTCAACGGCGGCATCAAAAATTAATCGAAGAATCGCCTTCGACGGCGGTGTGCCGGAATTGCGGGCTCGGATTTCCGAAGTGCTGCGAGTGGCGCTGCAAGGCGATCGGGTATACCAACGCCGGAACCGTCGAATTTCTGATGGACGCAACCGGGAAGCTGTACTTCATCGAAGTGAACGCGCGGATTCAGGTGGAGCATCCGGTGACGGAGATGGTGACCGGGGTCGACTTGGTGAAGGCGCAGATCCGGATCGCGGCGGGCGAGAAGCTGGCCGATATTCTGGGCGGGCCGGTGGAAGTTGCGCGGGCATGCGATCGAGTGCCGGATCAATGCGGAGCATCCGCAGACGTTCACTCCGTCGCCGGGACGGATCACGGGGCTGAATCTGCCGGGCGGCGCGGGGATTCGCGTGGATACGGCGGCATATCAGGATGGCGTGATTCCTCCTTACTATGATTCGCTGGTGGCGAAGCTGATCGCTTATGGGCGTGACCGGACGGAGGCGATCGCGCGGATGAAGCGGGCGCTGGATATGTTTGTTGTCGAGGGAATTTACACGTCGATTCCGTTGCAGCAGAAGATTTTGATGCATCCGGATTTTGTGGCGGGGAAGATTGACACGGGATTTTTGCCTCGGATCGGGGTTACGGGGGAGAAGAAGTAGGGGCGTTTCCGGTTTAAAGTTCGCGGAATTCCTATATACTGGCGGGGATGTTTGACGCTCTGGGACCCGCGCCGCTCGATCCAAGCGTGAAGGTATTGCTTAGCGTGTGGATCGTCTTGCTTGTCCCCTGGGCTTTAGTGGCCTTGGTGGTCGGCATGGCCCTCGACGGAGGGCCCACGTTTGGAGCCTACCTTCTTATTTGGTCTGTCTTGTCCTATCCGGCATTGGTCGGTCTCGTTTTTTATTACAGGCGGAGAAATCCGCGTCTAATTTGGCTTCCTGTGCTGAGTTTTGCCGGCGGATTTTTCGCCCTCCCTTTTCTGCAGAATTTTTAGGCGAATAATCGGGGTGGAAGCAGGACGGGTGCCTCTAGACATGATTCTCGAAGCGATGATCTGCGGACGCGGATTGTCGTATAGGCTTTTGCTGGTCTGTTATTCTGTGGTGGAAGGATCTACGCGTCGATTCCGCTGCAGTTATTTTGGGGTGGTGGAACGTGTGCATCGACCGCTCCCTTTGGTCGCGGCTCATTGGGCTGCGACGGAGCGTGGGTGGTAGAAGCTGCGACGGAGCGTGGGTGGTAGAAGCTGCGACAGAGCGTGGTGGTAGAAGCTGCGACGGAGCGTGGTGGTAGAAGCTGCGACGGAGCGTGGTGGTAGAAGCTGCGACGGAGCGTGGTGGTAGAAGCTGCGACGGAGCGTGGTGGTAGAAGCTGCGACGGAGCGTGGTGGTAGAAGCTGCGACGGAGCGTGGTGGTAGAAGCTGCGACGGAGCGTGGTGGTAGAAGCTGCGACGGAGCGTGGTGGTAGAAGCTGCGACGGAGCGTGGTGGTAGGAGCTGCGACGGAGCGTGGTGGTAGCACCAAATGGCGCGGCGTTTCTGTAGGGAAATATTTTGAAAATTGGATTTGTTAGTCTCGGATGTCCTAAGAACCTCGTCGATACCGAGGTGATGATGGGGCAGCTTGTCTCCGGGGGACATGAGCTGACTGCGCATCCTTCGGATGCTGACGTCATTGTGGTCAATACTTGCAGCTTTATCGATCCGGCTAAGCAGGAATCGGTCGACACGATTCTGGAGATGGCGGAGTACAAGAAAACCGGGCGGGCTAAGCGGCTGATTGTCGCGGGATGCCTGGTCGAGCGGTACCGGGCGGATATTCAAAAGAATATGCCGGAAGTGGACGCGGTGATCGGGACCAATGAGCTGGAACGGATTACAGCACTCTGCGAAGGGGTCGAGACGGCGGCGAATCCGTTCGAGCCGTACCTTTATCACGACCTGACGCCGCGCGTGCTGGCTACGCCGAAGCATTTTGCTTATATCAAGATTGCCGAAGGGTGCGATCATCCTTGCACCTTCTGCGTGATCCCGCAGTACCGCGGGAAATTCCGGAGCCGGCGGTTTGAGTCGGTGATTTCGGAAGCGACGCGGCTGTTTTCGCAGGGCGTTCGCGAGATTAACCTGATCGGGCAGGATACGACTTGCTACGGCGAAGATTTCGGGATGAAGGACGGGCTCGCGACGCTGCTGGCCCGGCTGGCGCAGATCCCGACGGATCACGAGAAGTGGGTCCGGTTCCTGTACTGCTATCCGAACAAGGTGACGCAGAAACTGCTGGATACTATCGCGGAGCATGACGCGCTGGTGAAGTATATCGACATGCCTTTGCAGCATGCGAGCGCTCCGGTGTTGAAGCGGATGAAGCGCGGCGCTACGGGCGATATTTTCCTGAAGCTGATCGAGCGGATCCGGCGATCGATTCCGGGCGTGGGGCTTCGGACCAGCATGATTGTCGGGTTTCCGGGCGAGACGGACGCGGATTTCGAGACGCTGTGCCAATTCGTGCAGGCGGCGCAGTTCGACCGGCTCGGCGTGTTTTCTTATTCCGATGAAGACTCATCAGCTAGTTACGCTTTGGATCAGAAGGTGGACGCGCGGACCATTTATCAACGTAAGCGGCGGCTGATGGCGATCCAGCGGAAGATTTCCAGGGCTCGGAACCGGAAGATGATCGGGCAGGAATATGCGGTGATGGTCGAAGGGCCGTCGGCTGATTCGGAGTTGGTATGGCAGGCCCGGTTGGCTACGCAGGCTCCGGAGATTGACGGGGTTTGCTATATTTCCGATCCGGGTGAAGATCCGCTGAACCCCGGTGAGATTCGAAAAATGCGCATTACAGAAGCGCACGATTATGATTTAACCGGTGAGCTGACGGACGCTCCTCTCGATGCATCACGCTCGCCGCTGATTCAACTATCGATTGCATGAAGTGTCCGATTTGCGGTAAGCCGGTGGAATCCACCGATCCTTTCTTTCCTTTTTGCTGCGACCGGTGCCGGATTCTCGATTTGGGAAACTGGGCTTCCGGGAAGTACGTGATCCCCGGGGCTATTCATCCGGAGGATGATATGCTCGACGAGGATGACGACGTGGATTACGACGTGGTTGAGGAAGATCTATAACGCCAGCCCTGCGTTGACGATCACGGGCTGGATTCACCTGGCCGCGAGCGTCGCGATGCTGATCGCGACGCGGTTCGATCAGCGGCAGATTCTGGGGATCAATCTTTGGATCAAGCCGATGAAGTTCGCGGCTTCGATCACGATTTTCGTGTGGACCATCGCCTGGATGCTGTCGTATCTGCCCACCCGGCAAAGGCTGATCGAGTGGGGCATTTCGGCGGCGATGTTTATCGAGATTATCCTCATCGCGGGGCAATCGGCGCGCGGAGTCGCGTCGCACTTCAATCAAAAGACACCGATCGATCAAGTGGTTTTCGTCGTGATGGGGCTTGCGATTGCGTTCAACACGTATTTAGTGGTGCGCTTGCTGTGGCTGTATTTGAAGCCG
>CAVPKR010000039.1:0-7982 GCA_963705675.1 Terriglobia bacterium | reverse complement strand
TAGACCAAAACTCCCGATTTTTCGGTTCCCAACAAAATTCTGGAGGTCGACAGCGGCAACATCGCGGTCACCTTGCGGAATTTCGCGTCGTCCGGATGAATCTGCCGAAAAGTACGTCCATCGAAGGCGATCACGCCTTCTCCCGACGTCGCGATCCATAATTCTTCTCCTCGTGAATCGCCTGCCGACCCTACCGCCAATGCTGTTAAGGGCGCCGCCGGAAGCTCGGCTCCAACTCGATACCGCGCCCTTACGACGCCCTCCGCATCGTACTCAGCCAAGCCCGCCGGTCCCGCTATGAAGAGATGCCCTTGAAACATCTGCGCATCGCGAAACACCGCCGGCGCCCCGATGAACGCCAGGCCGGGAGGCAAGTTGGCTTCGACGGGATGCCCGGTGAATCGAATATGCGCTTCGTCTGCGACGCGGCGCTGCGTGTCGTGGAAGACATTCTGGGCGCGCCAAAGTGTCCAGCCCGCGAACATCACTGCTACACCGGTCAGAACAGACAGGAGCAGCCACGCCCGATGACGAAACATTGCTTCAATCATAGAATAAAGATTCATGCCTGCCTACGATGCGCTGCTGGTGCTGTCTTTCGGGGGTCCCGAGAAGCGCGAAGACGTAATTCCGTTCTTAGAAAATGTGCTTCGGGGGCGGCCCGTACCTCGCGAACGGGTGCTCGAAGTGGCGGAGCATTATTACCTGTTCGACGGGCGGAGTCCCATCAACGATCAGAATCGCGAACTGATCGCTAAGCTTCGGGAGGCTGTCCGAATTCCGGTGTATTGGGGAAATCGCAACTGGCACCCGATGCTGGCCGACACCGTCCGGATGATGCGCGATGACGGAATTAAACATGCAATTGCATATGCGACCTCGGCATTCGGCTCGTATTCCGGTTGCCGCCAGTATCAGGAAGACATCGATCGCGCGCGGGCGGGGGTGGAAGGCGCTCCCGCGATCGACAAGATTCCTTCGTTTTCTGGGCGGCCGGAGTTTATCGAAGCAATGATCGACCGGACGCGTGCCGCGTTCGCGGAATTGCCGGAAGGCCAGCTGATTTTCACGGCTCACAGCATTCCGGTATCGATGGCGCAATCGAGTCCGTATGTCGAGGAGCTCCAGGCCGCGTGTCGCGCGGTGGCGGAAGGCCGCGACTGGAAGCTGGTGTATCAGAGCCGCAGCGGGGCTCCGGGTCAGCCGTGGCTCGAACCGGATATTTGCGATTATCTGCGCGAGATTCGAACGGATGCCGTGATTGTGCCAATGGGGTTTCTGTCGGATCACATGGAGGTGATTTACGACTTGGACACGGAGGCTCGGTCAGTCTGCGAGGAATTGGGGATAAAGATGGTGCGGGCAGGGACAGCGGGGACTCATCCGGCGATAATCCGGATGATCGCTTCGATGGTGGATGAAGAGCCTGCCGCGTGTGCGGCTGGATGTTGTCCGGCGCCTCGGAGAGGGAAGTAGGGTTTGCTTAATATACGGCAGTGCCGTATAGTGAGAACGTGATCGCCGAAGTCGTTAGCCTTTCGGGATACGCGGCGCAGGTCTCAGCGCTCCTCGATGACGATGAGCGGATGGCCGTGGAATTCTACATTGCCTGCGCGCCGGAAGATCATCCTGTAATTTCCGGCACGGGCGGCTTTCGAAAGGCTCGCTGGGGCCGTCGTGGCGGCGGAAAGAGCGGCGGCTATCGTGTGGTCTACTTTTTTCTTGTCGAGCCGGGGCGGATTTATATGGCGGCGATCTACGCGAAGTCGCGGCGAGAGACGCTTGCTTCGGGCGATCGAAATGTACTCAGGAAGCTCGCAGTCCTGATCAAGAAGGCAGGAAAAGGAGGACAATTATGAAGAAATCAGTCGCGAAGAAGCGATCCAAATTCGGCAAGGAACTTGAGGCAAGTGCGAAGGAAATTCTAGCGCACGTCAAGGGCGAAGTGAAACTTCCGGCGCGCCGGGTCGTTCTGCCGGACGAAATTGACGTTCGTCGCATTCGTACCAAGGCTCGGATGTCGCAGGCGGAATTTGCGCGATCGTTTTGCATCAATCCGAGAACCTTGCAGGAGTGGGAACAGGGGCGAAGGAAGCCGGATACTACCACCCGGGCCTATCTCGCCGTTATCGAGAAGAATCGCGCGGCGGTGTTGGATGCACTCGCGTCGTGAATTGTGGACGCTATTTGCCGCAAGGAGATCCTTAGCATCGGAAACTCGGATGGGACGCGACGGGTCACTGCGTGTGCAATTCTTCGACGCGCTGGCACCGAGAGGAAAGTAGGTTTGCATCTACAAAGCTAGAGTCGTGCGGAGCGCAATATCTAGTTCCGACAGATCGGGAATGGTCTCGATGACTCGGTCAATCTCGTCGTAGTGAATCGTGGCGATATTATCTGTCATAACGACGGAGTCCGTAAGCAACCCTGACGACTTCTCGCTTTGCCGAACGATTAGCCTGCTCGGATGGCCGGAACGGGTCATGTTGCTGGTAATCATCGCGACGATGGTTTGCTGTAGTCCGGCATTTAACTTGTCCGCTTGAATGACTAAGGCAGGCCGACGCTTTAAAGGTCCGCAAGTTCGAATCGGGGAATAAGACCAGGACGACGTCACCGCGGCGGAAGTTCATCGTACGCAGCCATTTCGGGGCGATCCCAATCCTCGGCAAAGGGACTCAACCGGCGGCGCAAATCCGCTGCCTGAGACTCGCCGATTCCTCTTTCTTGGAGGTCGACGGCACCCGAAGGCGAAACAAAAGTCACGATGACCGGCGAGCCATCGGCCTCATCGGGCGGCTCTACAAGCTCGACCTTGCCGTTGCGGTAGACACCTTGGACCGATTTCACCATTGATTCATTATCTCGCAGATCGGGGCGTTCATCCGGGAATTCGGGTGGTGGATGGTGTGCTGGAATGCCGTCTCGCGATCTTCACGCAGGCATATTCATCTGCGAAAACAGGCAATCGACTCGATGCTCCCTTCGATGTGAATCGTTAAACTCATCCAAATGTTCTGCTGGCACCCAATATTCCTGGTGGGATGTGGCGCCGACAGTGCGAACCGGATATCTAACGAGGAACGCGGACCGGACGTAAAAGCGCAAGACGTATCCGGTCCAACCAGACTTCTCGTCTTTCGTGTTCCAATACCGGGCAATCTGCGTTGCATATTCCTGGTTCGTAACTGGGTAGAAAAACGGCTGATCTGGAAGCCGGGGTGGCAATCGCCGAAACCCTGCTGCTTCAATTAGCTCGTACTCGGCCTGCCCGACGGGTCGAAAGAGGGTCGTCAAGTCCATTTAGGCCGAGGTGAGGGTGCGATAGACTTCGCGCTTCGGTAGGCCTCGCGATTTCGCGACTTGTTTGATCGCTTCCATGTGGGGTACGCCTTGTAGCTCCAGGGCTCGAACGGCGTCGGCTAACGGAGTTTCGTCAGGTTGGGGCTCGCTGGCTTTGCCGATTAGTAGAGTGATCTCGCCTCGAACGACCGGGCGCCCGGATAGGGTCGCGTGAACTTCAGCAGCGGTACCTCGAAGGAATTCTTCGTGAAGCTTGGTTAGCTCCCGGGCTACTACGATTTCACGAGTGCCCAGGACGGCCGTTATATCTTCCAAAGCGTGGAGGATCCGGTGGGGAGCTTCGTAAAAAATCAAAGTGCAGGATTCGTGGCTCAGGTCTTCGAGAAGTTTTCTGCGCTGGGTGGTCTTAGGCGGAAAGAAGCCACAGAAGCGGAAGGAATCCGTGGCCAGGCCGGAGGCGGCCAGGGCAGTGAGAGTCGCTGAGGGGCCCGGAATAGGGGTTACGGTGATTCCAGCGGCTAGGGCTGCGGATACAAGCCGATAGCCGGGATCGGAAATCAGCGGAGTACCGGCGTCGGACACTAGAGAGATGGTTTCGCCGGCTTTCAGACGCTCGATCAGGTCGGCGGCGCGCGGAGTTTCATTGTGGTCGTGATAACTTACCGTCCGTTTCTGGATTCCGAAATGATCCAGCAGTTTACGGGTTTGCCGGGTGTCTTCGCAGGCGATCAGGTTGGATTCTTTCAGGATGCGGATGGCGCGCAAGGTTATATCTTCCAGATTCCCGATCGGCGTAGCGACTATGTAAAGGATTCCAGAAGACATACTAAGATAGGACGTACGATGAAACGGTAACTGAAATGGGACCCGAGACACAAGCTGCGCCGGATTATTACGTCTGGGAAGTACCGGGGAAACCGGTGGTGGTCCATCTGCATTATGATGCGGTGGATCGGATTCTCCACGAGGTCATGCGCGGGTTTGGGGCGGTGCCGAAGCGCGGGGCTGAGGTTGGCGGCGTGCTGATCGGCACGATCGAGCGCGGGGATGTGTCCGTGGTTCGCGTTGAGGATTTTGAGGCGGTGGAATGCGAGTATCAGCGCGGCCCTTCCTATCATTTGAGCGAGCAAGATGGGAAGGAATTCGCGGAAACTTGCAGGCGATGGGCCCCGGATGAGGCTCGGGCGGCTTATGCCGTGGGGTTTTTCAGGAGCCATACACGGGATGGTATGTCGCTTGATCCGGAAGACGTGGACTTGATGAACGACTATTTTCCATCGCCTTCGCATATTGCGCTGTTGATTAAGCCCTACGGGACGAAGGTGAGCACCGCGGGATTTTTCTTTCGCGAAGATGGGGCCTTTCAGCAGACGACTCCACTGGAGTTCCCATTCCGGAGGGCAGAACTATCGGGTGAGCCGCCTGCTCCGCGAAGATCGATGGTCGAATCGCAGATGGAATCGCACATGGAATCGCGGATGGAATCGAGGATGCGCGCACCCGCGGAGCCCATTCGGCAGCCGCCGCCTGGTCCGGCTTATGCGGTGACGCTGCCCTCCAAGTCGAGGATGCGGAGCGCGATCTGGATTCCGTTATCGTTTGTATTCCTGCTGTTCGGGGTGGCGCTTGGGTTGATGATCGCGCTGGGAAGGACGGCTAGTCCAGTTCACGATTCGGCGGATTTTTCGCTGGGTCTCGCGATTACGGAGAATGGCGGGAATCTTAGCGTGAAGTGGAATCGCGATGCCGCGGCGGTTCGGGCTTCGGATCATGGCGTGCTCGAGATCCAGGATGGGAACGACAGCCGCCCCGTCAATCTGGATTCGGCGCAGCTTTACAACGGCAGCATGCTGTATCGCAATGCTTCCTCCTCGGTAAGGTTCAGGCTGGTGGTTTATCCCCGGGATCGGGTGAGCGTCATCGAGACGCTCGACTGGAAGAAATAGGTCACGGCCGCGGCCTGGGCGTTGCGTTGCCGTTGACCAAGCCCATGGCCCACTTCACGGCTTCACGATACATCGCTTGGACTTGCGGGTTGGTCCAGGCCTGCGCCGTGTGGCCGAAGGTGGAGTAGAAAACGCGGCCTTTTCCGTAGTTCTTTACCCACGCTACGGCGAAATCCTTGTCGGTACGATGGACACGAGGGTTGGCGAGGTCGAGTTTGCTTTCATCGAGGCGGGCTAAGACTCTCACTTTTTCACGCGAAAATTCCTTGCTGGGCTGGTAGATCTCATCTTCGATGGTGAATCGGCGAGGGAAGGCTCGCATAGCTGGGAAATCCGGGTCTTCGACGATGACGGGGGCTTGAAAGACTCCCCAAGGGTGCTGGTCGAACCAAGCGCCGGTCATTTCGGCGTAGGCGGGCCATTTATAAAAAGTATCAATAGCCGAGTGGACGCCGATGAAACCTTTTCCATCGTCGTGAACGAAGGAGAGGAGAGCCGCTTTCTGTTCATCGTCCAGGTTGAGCTCGCCCGTGGTGTCGAAGAGGATGGCATCGAAATAATCGAGATTTTTCGCATTGTTTTCCAGCTTCTTCTTGGTGATCAGCTGGGTGTCGGTGCGGATGTAGGTGTCCCACAGGCCGGTGTCTTTGCCGATCTTCCAAATGGTGGCCAGGGCATCAGAAGTGGAATCGTGCTGGTAGCCGTTGACGGCTCCGATGGCGAGCAGCCGCTTCTTCGCGGGTTGGGCGGAGACTAACACGGTGACGAGGGTGAGAAGGAGGAGATATTTCATTTCCAGTCCGCTGTAAAAATGTTGAATTCGTACTTGCCGGTCGATTTGTAGCTGGAGGCGAAGACGAGCGTCTTGCCATCGGGGGAGAATTCCGGGAATGACGTGAAGCCTCCGTAGGTGGTGACTTGTTCTAATCCAGTGCCGTCGAGATTTACCAGATAGAGCTCGAAATCCCGGCTGTCGCAGTTGTGCTTGTTCGAGGAGAACAGAATTTTCTTGCCGTCGGGAGTAAAAGTCGGAGCGAAGCTGGCGCATCCATAATCGGTGATCTGTTTTTGATTCTTGCCGTCGGCGTCGGAGATGAAAAGCTCCATCTTCATGGGAGTAGTCAGGTCATCTTTGAGGAGGGCCTGATACGACGCTTTCTTTTCCGGCGTATCCGGATGATTGGCGCGCCAGACCAGCTTTTTTCCATCGCGAGAGAAGACGGCTCCGCCATCGTAGCCTTCGGTCGTTGTGATGCGCTTCTTGTTGCTGCCGTCCTCGTTCATGGTCCAAAGATCCAGATCGCCTGAGGCCATAGAGGTGTAGACGATTTTCTTGGTCTTCCAGTTAATCGTCCCCTCGGCGTCGTAACGAGGCGTATCGGTCAGCTTCTTGATGATTTTGCCGTCGTCAGTGGCGAGATAAATCTCGAAGCCGGGATAGACGGCCCAAACGTAGCCTCGGCTGCGGTCGGCGGGAGGGGGACAGGCGGCGGCGGTTTCGTGAGTCGAGGCATAGATAATGTGCTTGTTGTCGCCCAGGAAATAACCGCAGGTCGTGACGCCCTTGCCGGTCGAAACCATGTGGACGCTTGAGCCGTCGGCGTTCATGATGTACTGCTGATCGCAGGCGGCGCCGTCGCGAGTGGATTGAAAAATAAGGCGTTTCCCGTCGGGTGCCCAGTAGGCCTCGGCATTCTGGCCGCCGGAGGTGAGCTGCTTCAAATGATCCAGATGTTGGGCGGAGCAGGCAAGGGGCAGCAGGAACAAGAGCTTGTTCATCGCGACTATTGTAAGCGGTGATTGGCGCAGTGTGTTAACCATAAAACATGAAGCTGGGGATCGATTTCGGCACGACGCGGATCGTGGTGGCCTCGGCCGATCGCGGGAACTATCCGCTGGTTCCGTTTGAGACGGCTGATGGAGCCTTCGAATGGTTCCCCCCGTTGATCGTCTTCGACAAGGCGAGCGGGAGTTGGGAGGCTTGAACGTCCAAGGCGATCCGAGCTGGACCATCGTTCGATCCTTAAAAAGAATCTGGAAGACGCCGGCCCGGAGACCATGATTGAGGCTGCGGGCGTCGCGATTCCGTTGTCAAGCTTACTCTTCGGTCTGGTCTGCGCTTTACGCGATGGGCTGCGGACGCGATTCGAAGAAACGGAACCCCTGGAGGCGATGCTCGGGGTCCCGGCGAACGCGAATAGCAATCAGAGATTCTTGACCGTGGAAGCATTTCGGCGCGCGGGATTTTCGGTGCTCGGGTTGTTGAACGAGCCTTCGGCCGCATCGATTGAGTTTGGGCACCGGCAAAGGACATCGGGGCGCATCCTGGTTTATGACCTGGGCGGCGGGACCTTCGACGTGTCACTGGTGGAGCTGGATGCGGGCACGCATACCGTGCTTGCATCCGAGGGGATTTCAACGCTGGGCGGGGACGATTTCGATCATATATTGGCGTCGATCGCGATTGGCGAGGAGCGGTTAGCCTCGCTGCCGGCTGCGTCGCTGTTCCGTTTTCAGGAAGAATGCCGCCGCCAGAAAGAAGCGCTGCATCCCAATTCGCGGAAGATCGTCGTGGATCTGGATGTGATCGAAGAGGGGATGGGGCAGATTACCGTTCCGGTCGGCGACTATTATGCGAGATGCCGGTCTCTGCTGGATGAGACTCTGACCGCGACTTCACGTCTGGCGGAGGGCAGCGTTCTGAGACGAAGCCCTTGAAGCGTTACACAACAT
>CAVPKR010000038.1:0-9124 GCA_963705675.1 Terriglobia bacterium | reverse complement strand
TTTACACCGCGCGAGCGTCTTTACATCCTTAATCAGGAAGCCGTCGGGCAGAATCAGAGGATGCGCCCACGTGGCTCCGTCGGCGACGTCGTAGCGGCGGATTTCGTTCGGGCCTTTCGCTGTCGGCTTGGCGACGATCAGTTTCGCGTCGGGGGTCAGGACAAACAAGGTGGAAGCACTCGCCAGCAGCGCGGCGTTGTCGCCGGCGCGCGGGGAGCCGGTCCACATGGTCGCTCCCGTGCGAGCATCCAGGCAGAAAAGCTGGCCTTTCTTCAGGTGCGAAAAGCCGTAGAGATAGTCGCCCATCAGTACCGGCGAGTTCATGTACATCGCGACATCCTTGTTCTGCCAGACAATCTGGCCGCCTCGCACCGCGAAGACGCCTTTGTCGATGCCCGAGAAAATCAGAGTGTCCTTATAGAGAACCGGCGTCACGATGTTCTGGTCGTAGACCGTGGTGAAGGGGAGCTTCCAGAGCAGTTTGCCGGAATCTACCGACAGCGAGACGATGTTGCTATGCGTCTGCGTCACCACCTGGCGGACGCCGCCGAGGTCGACCACGATGGGCGACGCGTAGGCGGGCGAATCGCCGGCCCAGGTCCATTTGACGTCGCCGGTCGAGGCGTCGAAAGCCATGATGGCCCCCAGTTTCGTGCCGCCGACGTGGGCGATCAGGAGGCCGTTGTCGATGACGGGCGACATCGCGGTGCCGAAATCGGGAGCGCCTTCCTTGTATTGCTGCGTGAATTCCTTGCGCCATCGGAGTTTCCCCGTTTCGGCGTCGAAGGACGAGAGAATCCCGCTGATCCCGAGGGTATAGAGTTTGCCGTTCGAATAGAGCGGCGTGGATTTCGGGCCCTGGCCGTGGCAGGTGGCCGCGGGGTTCATCTTGTAGGGCGCGGCGTAGTGCTGCTGCCAGCGGATTTTTCCGGTCGCGGGATCGATGGCGCTGGCGGTTTCCTGATCGTCCAGGCGGCTGAAGGTGTAGATGGTCCCGGCCGCCAGGATCGGCGAGGCGTGGCCTTCTCCGACGGTGATCTTCCATTTCAAATTGAGTTTTTCAGGCCAGGAGGCGGGCGCTTCGGTCAGGATGCCGTCGCGATGGGGGCCTCGCCAGCCGGGCCAGTCGGCGGCGCTTAGCAGGGAGGACGACACCAGGAGCCGGAGAATTGTTGCGGTCATAAAATTAACGCCCTTTTATATTCAAAACCTTTCATGATGGTACCGTGTTGAGAGGAAGGGGACGTCAACACCACCATGAGGACACATTCACTGATTCTATTGACGGGCGTAGTGGGGATTACGCTTGGATTCGCGCAGGATCAAGGGCCGGCCGGCGCTCCGGATGTACCGGGGAGAGCGGCTTGGCTGGGGTTGGTGCAGGGCAATGTATCGTTCCAGCCTGGAAGCGTGGAGGATTGGGTTCCGGCGACGGCGAACCGTCCGCTGACTACCGGGGATCGGTTGTGGACGGACGCGGGCGGGCGGGCTGAGGTGCATTTGGGGTCGGCGGCGTTCCGGCTGAATGAGAAGACCAATTTTTCGTTCATCAATCTGGACGACCGGATCGCGCAGGTGCAGCTTTCTACCGGCACGATGAGCGTTCGGGCGGCGACTGGCCGACGATGAGAGTGTCGAGATCGATACGCCGCAAGCCGCTCTGTCGATTCTGCGGCCGGGCGAGTACCGGATCGATGTGAGCGAGCAGGGGGATGCCAGCATCGTGACCGTGCGCGGCGGCGAAATGGAAGCCACCGCGGGACAGGCTTATACGATTCATCCGCGCGAGCAGGTTCGGATTATGAACGCAGCGGAAGCGCTGCTCCCGACGTTTGACAAACGCGATGCGCCGCCATCGGATCAATTTGACAACTTCTGCATGGATCGGGACCGGCACGAAGATATGTCGCAATCGGCTCGATATATGTCGCGCGATATTCCTGGATATTCGGATCTCGACGCGGCGGGCGGGTGGCGGACGACGCCGGAATACGGCGCAGTGTGGACTCCGCGGGGAGTTCCGGTGGGCTGGGCTCCGTATCGAAATGGGCATTGGGCCTGGATCTCGCCGTGGGGATGGACCTGGGTGGACGATATGCCGTGGGGCTATGCTCCGTTCCACTATGGCCGCTGGGTTTTCGTGGGCGGAGGCTGGGCTTGGGTTCCGGGGCCGATGGCGGGGCCGGGCGTGGCGTATGTGCGTCCGATGTATGCGCCGGCGCTGGTGGCATGGGTCGGCGGGCCGGGATTTGGAGTGTCGGTAGGAATCGGAGGAGGCGCGGCGGTGGGGTGGTTCGCCCTCGGGCCGCGCGAAGTTTTCGTGCCGTCGTATCGCTATAGCCCGGGTTATATCGAGCGGGTGAATGTGACCAATACGGTGATCGTGAACCGGACGGTTTTCGCCAACGCGAGCGTCGCCAACGTGAACTATGTGAATCGCGGGGTGGCGGGGGCGGTGGTCGCGGTACCGGCGGGGGCGATGGTTTCGGGACGGCCGATTGCGGGCGCGGCGGTGGTGGTTCGTCCGGAGATGATGGGCCGGGTGCAGGTGACGGCGGTGGCGGGGTGGCTCCGGAGCGCGGCGCGGTGGTGGGAGGGCGTGCGGCTTCGAGCTATGCTCCTCCATCGAATGTGATGGCGCGCGCGGTGGTGACCGAAATCCTCCGCCTGCGGCGCCGGTGGCGTTCGAGCATCAGCAAGCGGCGCTGCAAGCCAACGGAGGGCGTCCTTTGGATCATCAGCAGATGACCCAGGTTCGAGCATCGGCTCCGGCACCGGCGCAGCAACCTAACTATCGTGCTGCGCCAGCCGGCGGCTCGCCGGTCAGGCCTCAGCCTCAGAATCGGCCGTTTACGCCGACCGGCGCGCAGACGCAAGGGAGCCCGCGAGTGAATCCACCGGCAACAATCCGGAAATTCGCCATGAGACTCCGGCGGTGAGGCCGGCCCCGGAGGCTCGGCCGGTGGAACACACGAATACACCTCCGGCTCACAACAATAACAACGGCAACAACAAGAAGACCGAAAAGCCGAAGAAACGCGAAGAGAAAGAAAAAGAAAAATAATTTAAAGGCGCCTCGATCCGTTTGTTTGCCCGCAACGGCGTGGGGCTATTTTTATCCTGCATAACTCAGCACCGTCTAATGTAACGGCGGACATCCATCGCACGAAGGCCCTTGCGGCGTTATCTAGAAATGCCGCTCCTGGCCGGTTCCGCCCTCCGATGGAAGAGCTCATGAACTCCTTGCTTAGAAAATAAGCCGGTAGTTCATTGTGATGGGTTGAGGCGAAGCTCTAAGTTGTTGACGGCAGGACCAACTGGGTCTGCGTAACCAGTGCGACCGGGCGTCCTTCCGGCGTCGAAATGCGGGTTTGCCACACCATGGTCCGTTTCCCTCGATGGATGGGGGTGCATTCGGCCACTACGGTGAGCGCCGGCGCGGGTCCCAGGAAATTCGTCTTGCTTTCGATAGTGGTGGTCGAGGCGCCGTCGCGCAGGTTGAGCACGGTGGCGATGGCGCCGACGGTATCGGCCAACGCCATCGCGGCGCCGCCGTGAAGGACCGCGGGGCGGGTGCAGAGATCGTCGCGGACCAAGAGGTGCGCGGTCACTTTTTCGGGCGTGGCTTCGATGATTTCAATTCCCATCAGGGCTGCGAAGGGGAGAGGGTCCATAGTTATTTCCTTAAGTATGGGCCCTCTTTCCAGAGCTTTTCCCAATTCCAGATTCCGGACGCGACGTGAATTGGCAGCGGGAATCCGAGCTGATGGGCCAGCATACACACCTGCCCGCGATGGTGGGCTTCGTGAGAAAGCATGTAGCACAGCATTTCCGGGCCAACGGGCCACGGCTGGCCCCAGCCGTCCCGGTGAAACTTTTCGACGCGGCCCCCATCGCCGAGCGCTTCCGCGAGCATTTCTCCACAGCGGGCGGCACTCTCGGCTAATCCCGCACGAGCCTGCCGCGGCGTGCAGTGCGTGCGGTTGAGCTGATCTGGGACTTTCAGGTGCGGAGCTGTCAGCCGGATCCACTTGGTGCGGACATTGTGCATGTGGGTGAAGATAGCCGCGATGGGGCGGACTTTGCCGGGAGGTTTGGCTCGCCAGGCGGCAGGGTCGAGATGTTCGATCAGAACCTGGTTGATGCGGTCATTGGCGGCAAAGATCCGGACCGCGGCTCGGCTGAGTTGCGTGTGAATCTGGGGATGGCGCGTGGTCACGGGCTCCCTGCTCCTTGACCTATGTTACTTCGGGTCCCGGCAGGGATTAATGGGAAGCCGGAATCGTCTCGTTGCGATAGGGCAGGAACCGTTTGCCTTCGGCGGTCAGCTCGATCATGCGCAGAGCGCCTCCGATGGGCCCTACGGATTTGCCGTCGACGCTGATCTCGACTCCGACTCCGTAGCCGATGTGCAGCAGCGCTTTCTCAGAAAACGCGAATTCCTGAACTTCACCGGTCTGCATCACTTTTCCGAAGATCGGCTTGCCGTCGACGGAGATGGAAACCCAGCTCGGTTCGATGATCGTGACTTGGGCTCGATGTGCCCCGGTGCCCGATGCCGCGATTACAGGATGCGGAATTGCCTTGGGAGGGACCACGGCTGCGGCCACGGGAGCCGGGGGAACGGGCGGGGTTTTAACAGGTACCGCGACTGGTACTGCGACGGGCGGCGGCGTTTTTCAGGCGCCGCGACAGGCGCCGCGACCGGCGCAGGTACGGGAACCTCCGCTACAGCCGGCTCGGCCTGGACTCTCTTCGGGGCAGCGATAGCGGGCGTCTTGGCTACTACACCCCGCTCCATGATCTTGAAGGACAGGCCGGCGGCCAAAATCAAGGCGGCGGCCAATGCCAACGGGATTCGCAATGACGACGATTTAGCAGGCTCCTCTACGTAAGGGACCCCGGTGAGCGCCGGTAGCTTAATCGGGCCGGGCGGCGGTTCAGGTTCGCCTGGGAGCACCAGGACGCGAGGTTGAGGCAGGGGCTGCGCGGAATGGTTCCCGTGCGACTTTTCGACGATTCGATCCAGCGCTTCGAGGGCCAGCATGCGCGAGGCAAGCTCTTCGCCTGCGAGCACGCGGCGTTCTAGATCCTCAATCATTTCACCGACATATGCGCCGATATCGGCCTTCTGAGAGTCCTTCGAAACCTGGTGCAGCCGTCGCGCGCCGGAGACGAACTTATCGGCATCCGGACGGCAATGGCGGATCTCCGCAAGCACCAGTTGATCGTCGATCTCAATGGCGACCAGTTCTTCTTGGACCAGGGTGACGTCAGACTCCATCCGCAGGCCGGTGGCTGAGACATCCAGTAGCCGGAATTCAACACTTCCGCGGGCGGACCAGGAAGGATGACTCTGACCGGCAAGGAAACGTGTGAGCGGGGCTCTATGCGATGCTCCATTTGCTCTTCGAATCGGCATTAATCGGGAAAGACCTTAGTACTCCTGGGTAAAAGTTTGTGGGACTCCGGGGCAGGGTGCTGATATATATAGAAGATAAACATGTCCGATCGATCCCTGATTGCCACGTTACTGGTGACCGCCTTGTCGAGCCTGGCGACGGCGGCTGACGACCTGCCGGCGGTTCCCGCGACGCCCAAAAAGCCCGTAACCGATACGTATCAAGGCATCCAGGTGGTGGACGACTATCGCTGGCTGGAGCCTTCCGCTAGCGCGGAAGTTCGCCAGTGGAGCGATCAGCAAAATGCCCGAACGCGGGCCTATCTGGATCACCTGGCCGCACGGCCCGCGGTTGTCGAGAGCCTGAATCGCTTGGAAAAGACCGGGTCGATTCATTTTTCCTCGATGCTGTTTCGCGGCGGCGTGCTGTTCGCGATGGAAACGCAGCCACCCAAGCTACAGCCGTTCCTGGTGACGCTCGCGTCGGTGGACGATCCAGGCTCGGCGCGGCCGGTGGTGGATCCAAATGCGATGGACCCGGCGGGGTCGACGGCAATCGATTTTTATGTACCCTCGCCGGACGGGAAGCTGGTGGCGGTCTCGCTGTCAAAAGGCGGCAGCGAGGACGGCTCGGTTTCAGTGTTCGAAGTGGCCACTGGAGAGCAGCGGCCTGGAGTAATCGACCGCGTGAACGGCGCTACCGCGGGTGGCAGCGTCGCGTGGAATGCGGATGCAACCGGCTTCTGGTACACCCGTTATCCACGCACAGGGGAACGGGCCGACGCCGACTTGAACTTCTATCAACAGATCTACTTTCATCGCCTTGGCACTCCGGTGGCCGACGATCGCTATGCGTTGGGTAAGGAGTTTCCACGCATCGCGGAGATCGAGCTTCAATCTTCCGACGACGGCCGATTCGTGCTGGCTCGCGTCGCCAACGGGGATGGCGGGGATTATCTGCACTACATGTTGACGCCGGAGGGCCGCTGGCACCAGATCACTCGGCTGTCGGACCAGACTTCGACGGCGGAGTTCGGCCCGGACGGGTCGCTGTATCTTCTGTCGCACAACGATGCGCCGATGGGAAAGCTGTTGCAGCTCTCGGCGCCAAGTTTTTCGCTGGGAAGCGCGAAAATCGTGGTGACGCCGGGGCGTTCTTCGATCGACGGATTTGTAGCTTCCGGCTCGCATCTTTATGTCCGATACATGGCGGGCGGTCCATCGAAGCTGATCGACAAAGACGGCGCGAAATCCGAGCGGAACATCGATATCCTGCCGGTTTCCTCGGTGGAACAGATCGTTCGGGGCCCGAACGGGCAGCTCCTGTTTGAAAACGAGAGTTTCACGGAGCCGCCAGCCTGGTATCGGTACGATCCCGCCACCGGAGCCGTGAAGAAGACGGGTCTTTTCGAGACCTCACCCGCGAATTTCAGCGATACCGAAGTGATTCGGCAGGTGGCCGTCTCGAAAGACGGGACGCATGTTCCTATGAGTATCCTGCGCCGCAAAGGAACCAAGCTCGATGGCTCGAATCCGACGCTGCTGACGGGCTATGGAGGATACGCGATCAGTATGTCGCCCTACTTCTCGGCGCGCCTGAGGGTGTGGCTGGATCAAGGGGGCGTATGGGTCCTGGCGAACCTGCGCGGCGGCGCGGAGTTCGGCGAAACCTGGCATGAGCAGGGGAGGCTGGCCAAGAAGCAGAACGTGTTCGACGACTTCATCGCCTGCGCCGAGTATCTGATCAAGTCTAAATACACGGCTCCTGAAAAGCTGGCGATTGAAGGCGGAAGCAACGGCGGGCTGTTGATGGGCGCGGCGCTGGTCCAGCGTCCGGACCTGTTCCGGGCCGTGGTGAGCCACGTGGGAATCTACGACATGCTTCGCGTCGAGACCTTTCCCAACGGGGCTTTCAACGTCACCGAGTTTGGCACGGTGAAGGAACGGGACCAGTTTCAGGCGCTGTACGCGTACTCGCCTTATCATCACGTGAAGGATGGGGCGGATTATCCGGCGGTGTTGTTTCTGACGGGCGATAACGATGGCCGCGTCGACCCGATGAATTCCCGGAAGATGACGGCGCGGCTGCAGGCGGCCACGCACTCGGGGCGTCCTATCTTTCTGCGGACCAGCTCGGGCTCAGGCCATGGGATCGGCACGGCATTGAATGAGCGGATCGATCAGGACGCGGATGTGTTCGCGTTTCTGTTCGATCAGTTGGGAATGAAATAGCTACTCCCAACGGAGAGCGATCAACGGATCGATGCGGCTGGCGCGTCGCGCGGGTACGTAACAGGCGAGCAAGGCCACGCCGAGCATCAGCACCGCGACCCCGGCGTAGATGAGCGGATCGGACGGGCTGACGTCGAAGACCAGGCTGGCCAGGAATCGACGGACCGCGAAGGCTCCGGCGAGTCCGATCCCCAGGCCCAACGCGCTGAGGCCCATGCCGTAGCGGAGCACCATGCCGAGGACGTCGCCGGATCCGGCTCCCAGGGCGACGCGAATCCCGATTTCCCGGGTTCGCTGCGCCACCGACCAGGACATGACGCCGTAGATTCCCACCATCGCGAGCACCATCGCGAGGCCCGCGAAGGCGGCCAGCATCGCCATAGTCCAGCGCCGGGAGCCGGCGGATTCGGCCAGCACCTGGTCCATGGTGCGAATTTCAGAGATCGGCAGAGCGGGATCGACGGCCTGGATCTCGCGGCGTACGGATGCGATGAGGGCCTGAGGGTCGCCCGCGGTGTGGACGATGATCGAGCCCGGAAAGAGCGCCGGGTAGTACATGTCGAGGCTAGGCTCGGAGTCGAGCCCGAACTGCTTCACGTCGCCGGCCACGCCGATGATGGTCGACCAGGTGGGATTCGGTCCCCATGGCCCTGTGATGAATTTCAGGCCGACAGGGTCGCGGCCGGGCCAGAACTGGCGTGCCATGGTTTCATTGACGATGACCACGGGTTGGGTCAGATCATGATCGGTGAAGGCGCGGCCGGAACGAACCGGGATCCGCATCGCGCTGAAATATTCGGGGCTGACGAATCGGATTTGCGCGGCGGGGAGCGAATCGGGATTGATCAGGGGGCTGCCGGGAACATTGAACGGCTCGCGTTCCCGTGGTTGGCGGTCAGAGGCAGGGCGTTGGTGGAGGCGAAGGCATCGACGCCGGGGAAGCCGGCGCACACGCTCATCAATGCGGTGAAACAGATCCGCGGTGTCGCGGGTGGCGCGGGAGGAGAGCCGCATGGTGAGCAATCCCTGGGGATTGAAACCTGGATCGACGTGCATCAGGCGGACAAAGCTTTTTAACAGGATTCCGGCGCCTGCCACCAGGATCATCGCCAGCGCGAATTCGACCACTACCAGGGTGGATCGCATGGCGGACGATCCTCCGCCGGTTACCGAGCCTGACTTGATTACGCGGTTCGGATCGCTGCGCAAGGCGAGAATCGCGGGCGCAAGTCCAAAGGCAACGCCGGTGACAGCGGAGACGGCCAACAGGAACGCCAGCACCGTGAAATCGAGCGGAGTCTCGACCGGCGAAAGGGCTTTCAACGCCGCTTCTCCCAAGGCCAAGCCCAAGGCTCCTCCAAGGGCCGCCAAGACCACGCTTTCGGTGAGCAATTGACGGGCGATCCTCCAGGCACCGGCTCCGAGGGCGCTGCGGACGGCGATTTCTTTGAACGGCTGCTGGCGCGCGCCAGTAAGGATTCGCGACGTTGC
>CAVPKR010000037.1:0-13543 GCA_963705675.1 Terriglobia bacterium | reverse complement strand
GCGTCGTTCTCGGCGCGCTTTTCCGTCTGATACAGTTCCAGCTGCATCATTTTGTGAAGCTCCTGAAGATCCGTGCCGTCGACCGCTAGTGTCAGGGCTTTGCGCAGGAACGGATCGTCGATTTTGTCGAGATCCTCTTCCAGGGAAATGATGCTGCTCTTGCGGGCTTTAGTGGCCAGCGCGATGACCATCTCGACGGCCGCGTTCAGGTCCAGAACCTCTTCGAAAAAGACTCGTTTGAGTCCTCCCAGTGCGCCGATCAGCGCGGACATAGGCGACGTGATCATCACGGCCCCCAGCGTTCCACCCAGCACGATGATGGCGGCCGTGATTTGAGTCACGTCCGAAACTTTGCCATGGTCGAGGACGAGGCCCCCGAGGATCCCGCCCAGCGCGACCACGAATCCCCCGATCGTGGCGAAATCGGGCCGCGTCGAGCGAAGCTTGGTTTTGGCTTCGGTTTTGCTATCGGCCATGCGACTCCTGGTCTACTTTCCCCAGCCCGGGGCAATACAGTTCTTTGGTGAAAATGGACCGCCGAAAAGCGATCACGCTTTCGACGATATCTTCAGCCGATTCGAGGACCATAAATTTCTGTCCCGACGTCAGGGTGACCACCGTGTCGGGGGTCATCTCGATGTGATCGATCAGATCCGAGTTTACGATCAGAGGGACGTGGTTCAACCGAGTCAGTTTTATCATTGGGGCCTGCAATTGACCAGAATGCATATCGATGAGAAATGGAGTTTTTATACGCCAAGTGGGGTACTAAGGAGTTCGTAGATTTGGCTGAGGCGGGCTAAAGTGATCGCTCTAGCCGGCCGATGGATGGGAGTAAGCCATGAACCAACCTAGAGCCAAGACGTCGACGCTGGATTTGGGAGGACGCGACCAGGCCAATGCGGAGTTCCGGAAGCTGCACGCCATCCACGAGAGTTTTGCGCGGGCGCTGGGAACCGCGCTGTCCGGCCTCCTGCAAGCCGAAATCCGGGCGGAGCTGGGGGATATGCCGCTGGTCACGGCTTTCGATTTTTTGCGATCGGTAAGCGCACCGGCATGCCTGGTCCGCATGCAACTTCAGCCCAGGCTGGAGCGAGTGATCCTGCATATGGATTGCGCGGCCGCGTTCGGTTCGCTGGAATTGCTGCTGGGTGGAAAAGGCGGGTCCGCGAAGGTCGAGACCCGGGAGCCGACCGAGATCGAATGGAGTCTGCTCGAAGAAGTGGTTCGCGTGATCGCGCGAGTGCTGGGAGAAGCCTGGCTGCCGTTTCACGAGGTCGATTTCATAGTGGAGTCGCTCGAAAGCGATCCGGCTCGGCTTCCGAATCCAGACCCGGGTTTGGCATTGCTTCAGATCGGAATCACGCTTCACTTCGGTGACCGGATCGGGGCACTAAATATCGCGGTGCCGCAGGCATTCTTCGAGAAGCCCGCTCCCGCTGCGATTCTGGAGCCGGCGCCGAATCTGCCGGGCATTGAAGAAATCGAGCGAAATCTCGAGTTGCTGGAGGACGCCGCGGTCCACTTGGAAGTGACCCTCGAAGGACCCACGATGGCTTTCAGAGATCTATCGGCGTTGCAGACCGGCCAGGTGGTGAAATTCGATTTTCCGCTGGCGAAGCCGCTTCATGCGATGGTGAATGGAACCATCCCGATCTCCGGACACATCGTCAGCGCCGGGCGTAAACGTGCGTTTCAGGTGGAACAACTTCCTTAATATAGACCGGCGTCAAGTGCCCAGGCTCTGTGACAGGTGGCGGAGCAGCTCCAGCGACACGGTCAGATCCTCGGTAGTTCTCTGACGCTGCAACCACTGGCGAATCATTCCGGCCACTTCGTGCACCATCTCAACGCGCTCCTGCTCGGCGAACGACAGGCTTTCGGTCTTTACCTCCTGGGCCACGTCCAGCGCGGACTTCAGCCGGGTGAGATCGGCGCTGTTCCAGGCGGCCAGCAATATCCTTGCGCAATGTCCAGAGATGCTCAAAGTCTTCATGTTGTTTTCCGTAACTGCGATTTCATATCGACGACGCAGGACCAGGTGTGTAGTTAATTTTTCTTCCGGCGATCTCTTATATATGTGCAGTGCAACACGACCGGCCGCACGGGCGTACCGTTTTTCGAATGTTTCGAAAAAACACTGAAATAATTTCCCCCGTGATCGAAATGAGTAGCGCCGCTGACAAAAACAAATTGAGTCAGCCGGTTCGGCGAGATGCCGAAATCTAACAGAGAAGGATGTGAAGCATGTCTCTTTCGTTTCAAACGAACGTTACGTCACTCGTGGGACGGACATAACCTTCTGGCGAATCACCAACTCCCAGAACAACGCGATCACCCAATTGATCTCCGGCTTCCGCATTAATTCCTCCGGCGACGACGCGGCAGGCTTGCCGGTGCCAACGGCTTTCGGCCAATGTTTCCGAACTGCAACAGGGCGTGCGGAATGCCAACGCCGGCACGACGATCCTCCAAACCATCGATGGCGGACTGAATAATATTTCCAACATTCTCGATCAGCTCCAGACAGCTGGCGACGCAGTCGGCTTCCGGCACGTTCTCCGGCAACCACATCGACGCTGAATCACCGAGTTCAAGACGCTGGTTGGCGAAATCAACCGGCAGGCGCCAACATCGGACTTGGCCAGCGGCGGCGGCTCGACCTGCGAGTCATACAACGCCTCCATTTCGGTGTACATCGGCGGCGGCAACAAGCCAGACCAACTCCGAGGTGACGATCAACCTGCCGGTTCGGCATCGCGGATACGCGAACGGACTCGGCATCGCGGCCGATAAAGTGGATACGGCTGCCCACGCGCAGACCGCCATCACGGACATCACCAACGCGGTGCAGTCTCTCGGACTGGTTCAGGGCGCGTCGGCGACGGCGAAAACGACTTGTCGTACGCCATCGGCCTGGCCAATTCGCAGATCACCAACCAATCGGCTGCCGAAGAACATTCGCGACGCCAACGTGGCGCAGGAAGCCGCGAAACTCACGTCGTCCCAGGTGTTGCAGCAATCCTCGGTGGCCGCTCTCGCGCAGGCGAACGCGGAACCGCAGGCGCTCCTGAAGCTGCTCGCATAATCGTAACCAACGTTAGTTACCCCTAACGTCTTTCGGAAACCGGGCCGATTCTTCTAAAGAGATCGGCCCGACTCCGTTTTTTGGGGGATTTGAAATGGGAACCACGTCAAGCTTACCTTCGTCGCTTACGCAAGGCACGTCGTCGTTTAACGGCACCAGCCAATACGCCGCCTCCTTGCAGAATGCGATTTCGCATGCGGTCCTGGTCGCCTCCATTCCTCTTACCGAATTGCAAGACAACGTGACCACGTTGCAGGGTAAAACCAGCGAATTGAGCACGCTCAAAGCGATTTCGCCGCCGTTCAGACCGCGATTCAGGGTTTATCGACCGCGCGCGGCGGCGGAGCTTTTTCCGCCTCCGATCGCCGACAACACAGTAGCCTCAGTGTCGCTGGATACTACAGCGGCGGTCACCGCGGGAAGCTACGACCTCAACGTCATCAGCGCAGGATCGCAGACCACAACTCTAAGCAATGCCGGCTTGCCGACAGTGGCCGACCCGGGGTCGAGCTCGATCAGCACTTCGGACAGCTATACGTTGAGCGTGGGCAGTTCAAACTACACGATCACGCCGGGTGCGAACACGCTGAACGATCTGGCCCAGGCGATCAACCAGTCCGGCGCGGCGGTGAATGCGACCATTGTGAACATCGGAGGGCCATCTTCTCCCGATTACCGCTTGTCGCTCGAAAGCACGGCGCTCGGCAATGTCGGGATTCAATTGAACGATGGCAGCGCGAACCTGCTGAGCACGCTCTCTACCGGCGCCCCGGCGCAGTATCAGGTGGATGGACAGCCGGCGCCGCCCGCCGCGCCGATTTCTTCCAACACCAGCACCGTCACCATCGCCCCGGGGGTGAGCGTCAATCTACTTCAAGCGGGTGACACGACCGTAACCGTGGCTCCGGACTCGACCGCAGCCGCGACGGCACTGTCTTCCCTTGCCTCGGCCTACAACGCCGCGGTGACGGAACTGGCGAACAACCACGGCACCGCCGGAGGCTCATTGACCGGGCAAAGCATCGTATTCCAGTTAGGACAATCGCTGCGCGACATCCTGAATTACACTGGCGGCAGCGGGAGCGTCCAGAACCTGACCAGCCTCGGGTTGACGTTCAATTCCAACGGCGATCTGCAATTTAACCAAGCCCAGTTTCAAGCCCTATCGGCGAGCGATCCGGGTGACGTATCGGCGTTTCTAGGCACGGCGCCATCAGGATCATCGCCCGGCAGCGGTTTCCTGGCGTCGGCGACGAATACTCTCAACGGCTTGACAGATCCGCTGAACGGGATTTTTGCGCAGACCACCACGGCGTTGAATCAGCAAATCAATACCGACAGCCAGGAAATTACCGATACTCAAAACCGCATCACCACGATGCAGAACACGTTAACAGCGCAGATGTCCGCGGCGGATACGCAAATTGCGCTTCTCGAATCTCAAGTGACTTATTACAACCAGCTATTTACAGCGAGCCAGAATGTATTTCAGCAAGGCGGATAAACTACGCGCGGCGATTATCAGCGGCGCGCCCGGTGACGCGGAGCGCGCGCTTGAAGAGCTGCGGATGGAAGTGGAGTCGGCCTGGCGCGCAGCCAAGTCGCCCGAAGCGCGCCGCGCGATCTCTTCTGAGGTCACCGGGCTGCTCGAGTGGGCGCGGCAGACGATCGTCGTCCGGCGCGCGCACGCTCAGAGCAAGCTTTACCGTTTGACCCGGCAAGGCGCGTATGTAGTGGCGCGGCCCGCGCCGGCTTGCCAGCGTCGAAATCGAGTGTTAGTCCGTCGGAGATCGGACGATTAGCGTTCGATTTGCGACGGTCAAGTTCCCCTCCCTTCCTTTAAATCAATACGTTAGCCCTGGCACTCGGGTTGCAATCCTAGGAACATCGTGTTCCAAAGTGTCGCAGGAGATTCCGAACATTACATGACGCTGTTGAGCCAGCGGCAAAAGCTGGTGGCTTCCAACATCGCCAACGTCGACACCCCTGGGTACCGGACCAAGGATATCGATTTTCGGGCTGAGTTCGAAAACGCATCGTCCGAAGACATGGCGCCCACCGTCATCGAGCCGTCGAATCTTCCGGTAAAGGCTGACGGCAACAATGTGAATCTAGATCGCGAGGCCCGGCTGCTGTCGGAAAACGCCCTGCGATTCTCCATCGCTTCAAGCTTTGCGCGGTCTGAGCTGGCCTCCGTTAGAGCCGCGATTCAGGACAAGGGCGCATGAGTCTCCTCTCGGCTTTATCGGTCAGCGCGTCGGGCATGTCCGCGCAAAGGGCGCGTACGGAGCTGCTTGTCGAAAACCTGGCCAACTCCGATACCACCCGTACTCCGGACGGCGGCCCCTACCGTCGCAAGGATGCCGTATTCGAATCGGACCCGTCGACCGCGCAATTCGGTTCGCTGTTCGAAAACGAAATGAATCAGGGAGGCGTCGGCGTTCGCGTATCTCAAGTAGTAACGGATACCCGCGATCCGGAAATGCGCTATCAGCCGGGCCATCCGGACGCCAACAAAGACGGCTATGTCGCTTTCCCACGCATGAATCCCGCCGAAGACATGGTGGACCTGATGGGCGCGTCGCGCAATTACCAGGCGAACGTTTCCGCGATTTCCGCGGTGAAAGACATGATCCAGAAGTCGCTCGACCTCTTCAAATAGGCCATGTCGCTGAAACTTTCCGGTCTCTCTATCCCGAACATCGCGCCCATCAGCCCTCCCGACACGGGAGCGATCGGCTCTGGTCCGGATGCGGGAAGCGGCATCTCCTTCAAGGACATTCTGGGCAACGCGATATCGAGCGTAGAGGGCGCCCGCACCAGCGCCAATCAAGCCGTCGGCAAGTTTCTATCGGGCGATGGCGAGGATTTGCACTCGACCATTTTGGCTACGCAGCGCGCCGACCTCGAATTTCAGATGTTCCTGCAAGTACGCAACAAAGTGGTTTCGGCATATCAGGAAGTCATGCGCATGCAGATGTAGCAGGGAGAACCGTTCACCTTCATGGATCAGATCAAAACATTGCTGAGTGCGCTTTCGATCCGGCAGCGCTGGACCATCGCGATCGCGATCGTGTTGGCTGGCGCGGGAGTGTATGGATTGACGAATTGGCAGCGGGAAGCCAACTTCAGGCCGTTGTATAACTCGCTGGCCCCCGAAGACGCAGCCGTGGTGGTACAGAAGTTGAAGGAATCCGGAACGCCCTATCGAATTTCCAGCAGCGGCACGACCATTTCCGTTCCCGAAGAGAAGGTGGCTGAGCTGCGCCTGGAGATGGCGGGCGCCGGCGTGCCCAAGAGCGGCCGCATCGGTTTCGAGATTTTCGACAAAACGAATTTCGGCATGACGGATTTCGCCGAGCACGTCAACTATCGCCGCGCCCTGGAAGGGGAGCTGGAACGATCCATCATGTCGGTGGCGGAAGTGGAACAGGCGCGCGTGCACATCTCCCTGCCGCAGGAATCCGTATTTTTGGAAGGCAGGCAGCCGGCGAAAGCGAGTGTCCTGGTGAAGATTCGTTCCGGCGCGGCTCTGCCTGAAACGGCTATGCCCGCGATCACGAATCTGGTTGCGAGCGCTGTGGAAGGCCTTGGCCCGGAAAACGTATCGGTTCTGGATATGCGCGGGAACCTGTTGAACCGGCCGAAGAGGATGGGTGGCAAGTCGGACGAGTCCTCCGATGCGGCGCTCGAATATCAGCATAAGATCGAGCAGGATTTGGCGGCGAAGCTAGATTCGACCCTGGAACCCGTCGTCGGTCAGGGTAGATTCCGCACCGCGGTTTCAGCGGAATGCGACATCACCAGCGGAGAGCAAAGCGAAGAGAATTTCGATCCCACGCATTCGGTGATGTTGAGCTCGCAAAAGACGGAGGACACTTCGTCGCCCTCGCACGCCGCGGGGGGAGTTCCGGGAACAGGATCGAATCTGCCGGATGCGGCGGCGCGTCCCCCAGCGACCGGCGGCGGAACGTCGCGAAAAACCGAGAGCGTCAATTATCAGACCGCGCACACCGTGAAACGAACCGTGCTGCCGCAAGGCGCGATCAAGAGACTTTCGATCTCCGTCCTGATCGATCAGGATGTTCACTGGGAAGGGCCGGTGCAAATGCGAAGCGCGTTCTGGTTCCTCCAACACCTGAGCGGATCAAGGTCATTCACGATCTGGCGGTGGCCGCGTCGGGATTCAAGACCGAGCGCGGCGATCAGTTGATTGTCGAGAGCCTGCCCTTCGAGTCGACCCTGAATCTGGATCCGCCGGCAAGCGCTACGCCACCACCGGCCGCTCCTAAGAAGTTATCGCCGATAGAGCAGTTGAAAAGCGATCCGAAAATGATGGCGGCACTGGCGGCGATCTTCGCGATAGTGATCGGAGGCTTGTTCTTTGTGATTCGCAAAATGATGAAGAAACCCCAGCGGCAATCCGTCGAAGTCCGTATGCCGCAGTCGCTTTCGCAGGCGCCTGAGTCCGGCCTGGAGCGAAGTGGCCAAGTTAATAATTCCAACGCGTGGGCGGAGCCGTCCGGCGGAATTCCCCTGGCTCCCGGCAGAGTGGAAGTACTGACGAATCAGATTCGATCTTCGGCGCAGAAGGATGCCGAAGCGTACGCCGGCGTGTTGCGTGGATGGCTGAAAGAGGAGAAAGCGTAGCGCATGGCTGCGGTTGCAATGGCACTTGCACTTACCGGATTACAGAAGTCGGCGATCCTTCTGGTCGCTTTGGGAGATCAGGCTTCGGCGGAGTTGCTGAAACATCTCAGTGACGCCGAGGTGCAGGCCGTAACAGGAGCAATTTCGAACTTGCCTCCGGTATCGGCGGAGCAGGCGGAGTTGGTACTGGAGGAATTCCGAAACGCGGCGCAGAGCGCCGCGCAGGTGGGCCAGGGCGGTCTGAATTACGCCCGCCGAATTTTGACCAGCGCTTTCGGACCGGAGGGAAGCAAGAAGCATCTCGAGCGCCTGCCCCGTCTACTGGACCGGGAAGCGGAAAATAACGAGCTCGCGAGGATCGATCCGCAATTGCTGGCGCGTTTCGTCCGCACTGAACATCCGCAGACGGTCGCGTTGATTCTTTCCCGTTTGAGTCCGGGACAATCGGCCGCCGTGCTATCCACCATGGAGCCGGAGTTGCGCTCCGACGTGACAGTGCGAATCGCGCGCCTGGATCAGATTTCGCCCGCGGTGATCAAGAAAATATCGGCGGTGATCGGAAAGAAACTGCAATCGGCAGGCGAGATCCAGCGTGAATCGTCGGGTGGAGCCCGGGCGGTAGCGGAGATTTTCAATCAGCTCGATGCCGAAGTGAGCGAAGAGATCCTGGGCCGTGTGGGCGAGATGTTCCCGGAGTTGATGGACGAGATCCGTCAGAAGATGTTCGTGTTCGAGGATCTGTTAGGGATCGATTCGAATGGAATCAAGGAAGTCCTGGGACGCGCGGACCGGCGTCAGCTTACGGTCGCGCTTAAAGGGGCCAGCGAGGAGATGCGCCGTCACCTCTTGCAAGGAATGTCGCCGCGCGGCGCCGCCATGCTGCTCGAAGACATGGACGCGATGGGCCCCATCAAGATTCGCGAGGTGGAAGCGGCGCAGCAGCAAATCATCGCGGTAGTCCGGACGTTGCAAGGCGAGGGCATCATCAGCCGTCAAAAGAGCGGAGGTGGCGGCGGGGATGACCAATACGTCTAAAGTTCTGCATACCAGAGAACAGTCGGCGGTCACCGCAATTCTGTGGCGGGATACGAAGGCGCCGCCTCGGCCCTCATTTTCGCAGGTCCAGACACCGGAACCCCAGCGGCCCGCGGAGACCCACCCAGGCTCCGACGTCGAAAGGATCGAGCGGGAAGCCTATCAACGGGGTTTCTTAGAAGGCCAGGGAGTCGGCAAGAACCAGGCGGCAGGCGAAGTAAATCCGTTGATGGAACGGCTAAGCCGCAGCTTGGCGGAACTGGGATCGATGCGGTCGCGGATCCGGCGGGACGCGGAAAAAGACTTGCTCAAGCTGTCTATCGCAATCGCCAGGCGGGTATTGCATCGGGAATTGACTTTGGACCCGGAGTCGATCGAAGGGCTCATTAAAGTAGCTCTCGACAAGCTACAGGCGCGTGAGTCGTGCCGGGTGCGGGTGCACCCTGAGCAGGAGACTGCCATTCGAGCGGCTCTCGATCGGGCGTCCAACTCCGGCAAGGTGGAGCTCATCTCGGATGCGTCGCTCCAAATGGGCGACGTTCTGTTTGAAACGCAACACGGCACGATTGATGCGTCGATCGAAACCCAGCTTCGCGAGATCGAGCGGGGATTCGCGGACCGGCTGAAGCGATGATCACTGAAATGGATATCGAAGACCCACTCTCGCTCGATTCGTATGTAAACGATCTGAACCAGATGGAATTACTGCCGTGGCGCGGCGAAGTGACTGCGACCGTGGGGCTCCTGATCGAGTCGCACGGGCCTTCCTGTGCCATCGGCGATTTCTGCGAGGTGTCGACCGGCGACGGCCGCAGGATTCGGACCCAGGTCATCGGGTTTAGAAACGGCCGCGTCCTGGCCATGCCGCTCGACGAGCCAGAGGGGTTGCAACTCGGCAGCAAGGTGACGGCGCGGGTTCAAGATGCGAGGCTGGGCGTCGGCCAGGGTTTGCTGGGGCGCGTTCTGGATGGATTCGGGCAGCCCATGGACGGAGGACCGGCCATTGAAGCGGAAGCCTCCTATCCCTTATATTGCTCGCCTCCGAATCCGTTGCAGCGGCGTCACATCACGGAGCGGATGGTGACTGGCATACGGTCGATCGACAGCTTGCTGACTTGCGGAAAAGGCCAGCGAATTGGGCTGTTTGGCGGTAGCGGAGTAGGAAAGAGCACGCTGCTGGGAGCGATGTCGCGGAAAAATTCCGCACAGGTGAGCGTGGTCGCGCTGATCGGCGAACGCAACCGGGAAGTCAAGGCCTTCCTCGAACAGGAATTGGGAACCGAGGGAATGAAGCGCAGCGTGGTAGTAGTGGCGACCTCGGATCGCCCCGCGCCGCTGCGAATACGCGCGGCGTTCGTGGCGCTAGCCGCGGCAGAATATTTTCGCGATCAGGGCGCGGACGTGCTGCTGGTCATGGATTCGGTTACCCGCCTCGCCATGGCTCAGCGCGAGATCGGACTGGCGGCGGGCGAACCTCCCAGTCAGAAGGGTTATACGCCGTCGGTATTCACGCTGCTGCCGAAGATTTTTGAGCGTGCGGGCAATTTTCAGGCAGGCTCCATTACCGGATTTTTCACGGTCCTGGTAGAGGGCGACGATTTCAACGAGCCCATCTGCGATGCGGCCCGAGGCATTCTCGACGGACATTTGATCCTGTCGCGTGAGCTCGCTTCGGCGGGCCATTATCCCGCCATCGACATTCTCAACTCGGTCAGCCGCTTGGCGAACAAAGTGACTACTCCTGAAGAAATTCAGGCCTCGCAGAAGCTTCGTGAGGCCTGGCGCTGTACCAGCACTCGGCCGACCTGATTCAGCTCGGCGCGCACGTGCAGGGCGTGAATCCCAAGCTCGATCAGAGCATCCGGCTGCGTCCGCAGCTTATCGATTATCTAAGCCAGGGTCCCGACGCGTACTCGCCGGTGGACGAAACGCGAAACGGGCTGCTCACTCTGGCTAAGCAATTGTGAAAACCTTTCACTTCCCCTTGCAACGAGTCCTCGAATGGCGCGCCGTACAGATGCGCGCGGAAGAGGAAAAACTGGCGGGCCTGCAGCAGAAGCTGGCTGGGCTGGCGCAACGGGAAAACATGCTGGTGGCGGCAGGGCTGAAATCCGAGTGGAGCTAATCAAGGCGCCCACGATCGGAGGAGGGGATTTGCAGGCCCTGTCGGCATATCAGGCCAGGATCAAGAACGAGCGCGCCGCCTTGCAAATTGCCCGGGTCCAGTGCGAAAAGGCGATTGTCGAACAGAGAAAACAGTTGCTGAAAGCGCGGAAGGAATTGCGCGTTCTGGAAAAATTGAAGGAAAAGCGTTTCAAGGGATGGATCTATTTAAACGACCGCGAGATTGAGGATAACGCCGCGGAAGCGTTCCTGTCGCGTTGGTCGCACTCGGAGGGCGGGCCGGTATGAAGATCTTTTTGCTGACCGAAACCAGCAGCGGCTGTTACAAATGGCGGGGAGCCATTCCCGCCAAATATCTTCGCCGCCGCGGGCACCAGGTTCAGGTTTTCGCGCAGAATACGGAGGCGCTGGAAGCTCCCGATGTGATGGTATTCTACCGCGCCCATTTTCAGGAAGGCGTAAAACTGTACGACTGGTGCAAGCGAAAGGGATTCGTGTGGTCTACGACACCGACGATGCTTTGGACCTTGTTCCTCCAGGAAATTTGAATTATCAAGCCGTGAAGTCTCGCCTGGAGTTGTATGAATTTCTGCTGAAAGGCGCGGATGTTGTCACCACGACAACCGAGACGCTAGCCGATCACCTCCGGCAATGGAACCAGAACGTGGTCGTGATTCCGAACAGCGTCGATCCTGAGGATTGGACGCCGCAGCCTCGCCGGACCGATGGCGTTCGCGTCGGATGGACCGGCAGCCCCACGCATTTCGACGACTTGGCGATGGCGATGGACGCCGTTCGCGAAGTGCAGAAGAAGCGTCCCTTTACCTTTGTGCTGCAAGGGATTTGCATGGAGCCGACCCTCCAGGAGTTGTGCGACTATCTGCGGATCAGGTGGGGAAACAAGTTCTTCGAAGGTCCATTAGGCAAGCCCATCAAGCGATTCATGGAAAAGCTTTCCGGAATCCAGTATGAATTTCATCCCATGGTTCCCATGACGGAGCATTCGGCCAAAGTTTGCGATCTGGCGCTGGACATCGGCATTGCGCCGCTGGTGGACGACGCGTTCAATCGAAATAAGAGCTGTATCAAATACTACGAATATGCGATGGCGGGCGCGGTGACCATCGCGTCTCATGTCCTGCCCTATTCCGCGGAGGCCCCGGCGACCGCCAAGAACAATCGCGAGTCGTGGAAGCGCAAGCTGGAGTGGGCGCTGGACATGAACCGCGAACCAGTGTGGCGCGAGCAGCGCGAGTGGGTCCTGACGCATCGGAACATAGAGACGAACGTCGCACTCTGGGAGCAGGTGCTGGCGGGCGATCGCGTCGAAGTCGCACGCCAACCCGCCGTAGCGCTACAAGCTTATTAAGAGGATTGGAACCCAGGAGGTTTCAGTTCAATGAAGTCCACGATCCCGCATACCACGGCATAAGCCGGATGCGAAGACGCCGCGAAACCCGCCATCTCCACTTTCGACGACCGCAAGAAATTAATCCTCTCCCGTGAAACGAATGCCCCTCGACCGGCACCTTACGGTATTCGTACGCATGAATAATCGGAGCCAATTATGCCGGAAACACCTGCTTCGACGAAATCCCGACCGGGCGCTTCGAACGAGGACGCTGGATTCTCAGCCCCGCAGATCAACCTGCCCAAAGGCGGCGGGGCAATTCGCGGCATCGGCGAGAAATTTACCGCCAACTCAGCCACGGGCACGGGTTGCTCAGTGTTCCGCTGGCGTTGAGCTCGGGACGGTCCGGTTTTGGACCGCGACTGTCGCTCGCTTACGACTCGGGCTCCGGCAATGGACCCTTCGGCATTGGGTGGAACGTCGCGTTCCCAACCATCACACGTAAAACCGACAAGGGGCTTCCACGGTATCGCGATCATGAGGAGTCCGACGTGTTCCTGTTGTCGGGACAGGAAGATCTGGTGCCGTTCCTCGTTCAGACCGGCCCCGGCGAATGGGTTGACGACGAATTCGAGAGAGAAGGCTACAGCGTAAAGCGCTACCGGCCGCGCATTGAAGGGCTGTTCTAAAATCGAACGATGGACGCGCCTGAAAGATGGCGACGCGCATTGGCGGTCGATTTCAACCGATAACATCTTGACGGTTTATGGACGCACACCGGACTCGCGAATCTTCGATCCGAGCGATCCGACCCATATATTTAGCTGGCTGATCTGCGAAAGCTACGACGATAAAGGCAATGCCATCGTTTACGAATATGCAGCCGAGAATCATGACGGAGTCGACCAGTCGGCGGCAAATGAAGTCAACCGGACCGTCACTGCCAATCGCTATCTCAAGCGGGTCCGGTATGGGAACAGGCGGCCCCTTCTCTTAGATGTCACCCTACCTAGCTTTCGCACATCCCATGTAGCCATACCCGAGCTCGCCAGCGCCGATTGGATGTTCGAGGCGGTCCTGGACTACGGCGAAAGCGATTACCGTCAGGAAGGGCCGGATGAGGATGGATGGGTGTGGGCCCATGCGGCCCCAGCGCCCCAGCCGGATGCCCTCTGGCCGGTCCGTAAAGATCCGTTTTCCACCTATCGTTCGGGATTCGAAGTGCGCGCCTATCGCCTGTGCAGGCGCGTGCTGATGTTCCATCATTTCGCCGAAGAGCTGAAGGCCGCGGATTG
>CAVPKR010000036.1:0-3167 GCA_963705675.1 Terriglobia bacterium | reverse complement strand
TCGCGGAGGTGGGCGAGAACGTGATGGTCCCGCAGGGCGCGACGGTGATCGACGCGGCGGGGCAGTGGGTGATTCCCGGGATCATCGATTGCCACTCGCATATCGCGGTGGATGGCGGAGTCAACGAAGGCAGCGTGTCGGTATCGTCGATGGTGAACATTAAGGATGTGATTAATCCCGAAGACATCGCGATTTATCATGCGCTGGCGGGGGGCGTGACGGCGGCGAACATTTTGCACGGGTCGGCGAACTCGATCGGCGGGCAGACGATTGTGATCAAGACACGGTGGGGCAAGAATGCCCAGGAACTGATTTTCGAGGGCGCGACGCCGGGGATCAAGTTCGCGCTGGGTGAGAATCCCAAGCGTGCGGGGAATCCGCAGGGTGGGGGCGGCGCGGCTTCGCCACCCGCGCGGTATCCGGCGACTCGCATGGGCGTCGAGGATACGATTCGGGAGGCATTCAACGATGCCAAGCAGTATAAAGCCGAGTGGGACGCTTACGATGCAGCGGTGAAGGCGGGGCAGCAACCGATTCCGCCTCGCAAGGATTTGAAACTCGAGGCGCTGAAGGAGGTTCTGGAAGGGAAACGCTTCGTGCATGCGCACTGCTACCGGTCGGATGAAATATTGATGCTGATCCGGGTCGCGGACGATTACGGGTTCAAGATCAAGACGTTCCAGCACGTGCTGGAAGGATACAAAGTGGCGAACGAGATCGCGGCGCACGGCGCGGGCGCGTCGACGTTCAGCGACTGGTTCGGGTTCAAGATGGAAGCCATCGATGCAATTCCATATAACGCGGCGCTGATGGCGAAGAAGGGGATCGTGGTCAGCCTGAATAGCGATGACGCGGAGCTGATGCGGCGTCTGAATACTGAGGCGGCGAAGGCCATGAAGTACGGCGGGATGAGCCGCGAAGATGCGCTGGCGATGGTCACGATCAATCCGGCCAAGCAATTGGCGATCGACAACCGGGTGGGTTCGATTGAAGTCGGCAAAGACGCGGATATCGTGATTTACGATAAAGATCCGCTGTCGAATTTCTCCAAGGTTCAGAAAGTGATGATCGACGGGCAGAAGTATTTCGATCGCGATAATGAGGTCAGCGGACGGCCGATGAAAGACGCCGAGAAGCAGAAGCTGATCGAGTATGAGAAGAAGAATACGGCCCCGGTAAGGAGGCCGCAATGAAGACTTTTCTAACCGGCCTGATTCTTGCCGCTTCGGCTTTCGCGGCGGCGAACGATACGTTTTTGATTCGCAATGTGGATGTTTATCCGGTAACGGGAGCTCCCATGCAGGGCGCTTCGGTGCTGGTGCAAGATGGGAAGATCGCGGATGTCGGCGCGAAAATCGTGCCTCCGAAAGGGATCAAGATCGTCGAAGGCAAGGGGCTGCGTGTGTACCCGGGGATGATCGATTCGAGTACGGCGATCGGTCTTTCTGAAGTCTCGGGGGAGCGTGTGACGGTGGATACGGGCGAGCTGGGACAGTTCATGCCGCAGCTTCGCGCGCTGGTCGCGGTGAATCCGGAGACGGAACATGCGCCGATAGTGAGGGCGAACGGAATCACCAGTGCGATGTCGTTTCCAGGATCGGGTGGACGCGGCGGGCGCGGGGGCGGCAACGCGCAACTGATCGCGGGCCAGGCGGCGCTGATCCATATGGCGGGCTGGACCTGGGAAGACATGGACATTCTTCCGAGCGCGGCGATGCAGGTGATGTTTCCGAGTCTCGCGGCCGGCGGGCGGGGCGGCGGGAATGAGGATTTTTCAGATCCCTTCGCCGCAGGCGGTGCGGCGACCACGTTTGCGGAGCGGAAGCGGTCTTACGATCAGGATATTCAGAAACTCAACGAGTTTTTCGATATGGTCCGCCAGTACCAGAAGGAGCGGGGCGCGAATGCGGTAGGGTTCAAACGCGATCTAAAGATGGAGGCGATGATTCCGGTCGTGGAAGGGAAGACTCCCATCGCCGTTTCGGCGCGCGGCGAGCGTGCCATTCGCGACGCGATCGCGTTTTCGGAAAAGCAGCACGTCAAGATGGTCCTGATGATGCCGCGCGAACTATATAAGGTCGCAGCGGACCTGAAGGCGAAGAATATTCCCGTGATTCTCGGAAGGACTGAGGCTGCTCCGGAGAACGAAGATGCTCCTTATGATCAGGCTGAGTCGCTGCCCGGTGAGATGTTCAGGGCGGGCGTGAAATTCGCGTTCGGCACGGGGAGCAACGAGTTTGTGCGGAATTTGCCGTATAACGCGGCTCGGGCGGCGGCTTACGGGCTGCCGCAGGAGGAAGCGTTGAAGGCCGTGACCATCAACGCGGCGCAGATCTGGGGCGTGGCCGATCGAATCGGGTCCATTGAAAAGGGCAAGTGGGCGGACCTGATGGTGACCAACGGGGATCCGCTCGAAACCCCGACGCAGATCAAACACTTGTATATTAAGGGTCAGGAAATCGATCTGACGAACAAACAGACTCGACTGTACGAGAAATATTTAAGTCGTCCATAGGAGGGTTTTCTATATGACCCGATCGTGGCTGTTCTTACTGGCCTTGCCGGTGATGGCGGGCTCGGTTCGCATCTGGCAGACCAACAGCGCTGGTGATGTGGTTGATGTCATCGATCCGGCGACCAACAAGATTGTTATGAAGGTGAAGGACATCGAGGTCCCGCACGGAGTTGTGTTTTCTCCCGACGGGACGCGAGCCTACATCAGTTGCGAGTCTGAAAAGACATTGTGGGCGGTGGATACCAAGACCGGCAAACTGATCGCGAAGGCGCCACTGACGGGGCATCCGAATAATATTTCGATCTCAAAGGACGGCAAGCGCGTGTTCGTCGCGATCGTGCAGGCGCCGGGGGCCGTTGACGTGATCGATACCGCGTCGATGAAAAATATCAAGAGCATCGCGGTGAGGGGCGGGGTCCACAATACTTACGTGACGCCGGACGGGAAATGGGTCCTGGCGGGGTCCATCGTCGGAAAGATGCTGACGGTAATCGATCCGGAGACGCTGCAAATTGCCTGGGAGAAGCCGTTCGACCTGGGTGTGCGGCCGATCGCATTCGAGAGGGCGGCGGATGGATCGACTTCGCGGTTGTTCATCCAGCTTTCGGGTTACAGCGGATTCGCGGTGTTGAACTTCAAGACCCACGAAGAG
>CAVPKR010000035.1:0-15926 GCA_963705675.1 Terriglobia bacterium | reverse complement strand
TTTGCGAAGGCTAGCTTTAATCGGCCATCGGCGGCCGTGGTGAGCTGCGCGGCTACGTTCGAGGAGATGAACGCGAAGCCGGGAGGGAGCAGCACGCCTAAGCGATAGCCTGCCAGGCTGCGGACCCATACGATGTCGTCGCCGTGCATCATGTAGGTCCTGGGATCTTTGTAGGTTTTGTAAATCAGCACGCGGCCGATGCCGCCTTCGGGAACGGGGATGGGGAGAGTCGCGTGGATGGCGTGATTTTCGGGATCGTCGCCCTGCTGCTGATACGTGAATTTCAGAGGCTTGCCGGTGCGCGGATCGAACACCTCGACTCCGGAGCCTTCACTGCCGCCGCGGGTGGCGTTGACCAGCTCCGTCGCGCCTACGCGGGTTTCCTCGGGAAGGAAGCGGATGCTGAACTGCTCGCTGCCGGGCGCCAGGATCGAATATTCGGTGTAGGCATCCTGCGTGAATAGGCGAGTGACGGGGGCGGTGGGGCGAAGCGATCCATCGGGGTTGGTTCCACCGGGAAATGGGTTGTTCGCTCCGCGACCTTGCGGGGGCTGGGCTGAAACAAGGGCAGAGAAGATGGCGAGGAGCGGCAGGGCTCGGTGAAAAGGCATAGTTACTATGGTATCCGCTGTAGAATCGAGACTTGTCTACTCGCTTGGCTGCGTGGGTGTGGATCGGCTGGGTCATCGTGCTGGCCGCGGTGACGGCGCACATATTTAAGTGGCACTTGGATTATTTCAGCAGCCCGGGGCCGGAATTTCATCGCATTGCGGTGGTCTTGCTGCCGGCGTTAGCGATTATCGGGTGGATTTACTCGGGCGTGCGCGGAAAGAAAATTGTCCGCTTTGAGCCGGTAGCGCTGTTGATCCTGATCGCGGGCGCGTGCTTTTTCTATGAACCGCGGGCTTCGCTGGTGACGGCGGCGTTCTTCCTGGCTTGCACCGGAGCGGGACGGTTCGTTTTGCGAAAGGTGGGGATCACGCTTGAAAATCCCATCGACAGGCTGGCCGTGGGGTTTGGCGCCGGCGCCGGAATGCTGATCCCGATCATGTTTACGGTGGGGCTGATGGGCTGGTTCTACCCATCGGTTTTCGCCGCTCTACTGATCTTGCCGGCGGTCTTGTTTTGGAGAGAGATTTTCGGGGTGGCGGGCGACGTTCGGGCCATTCTCGACTCCTGGGCCGGGTCGGCGGACGTGCGGCATCCTTTGGCGGGGGTCGCGATGGTATTCGGCGCCGTCGCAGTTGTATGTTCGCTGATGGTGATCCTGGCGCCGAGCATCTCGTTCGACTCGGTCGCGTATCACTTGCCGCTGGCGCAGTATTATGCAGAGCATCATGCGCTGACGCCGGTTCCTGGAATCGACTATTCCTACTATCCGCAGGGCATGGAGATTCTGTGGGCGCTGGGATATAGCCTGGCGGGTCAGGCAGGCGCTCGCTTACTTTCGGGACTATTCTTTTTCGCGTTTCTGATGATCCTGTTTCGGATCGGGCGCGCGTGCGGGTTGGATACCGGAGCGGCGCTGATGGGCGTGATCTTCGCGGGAACGCTTCCGTTCCTGCACTGGGCCGGCAGCGTGGTGAAGAACGATACGGCGCTGGCGTTTTTCGAATCGCTGGCACTGTATATGTTCCTGCGATGGCTGGAGACCGGGAACTTCGGCTCGATTGCGGCGGGTGCATTTTTTCTGGCGGAAGCATTCGGAATCAAGTTGATCGCGTTGTTCGGCGCAGTGCCCCTGGCGGTGTTGTTCGGTTATGCGGTGTGGAAGCAACCGAGGCGATGGAGGGCAGCCGCGATCGTCGTCACGATCGGGGTGGTGTTTGGAACCTGCTGGGCCGTTCGTACCTACCTGCTCACCGGCAATCCGGTGTATCCGGATCGCTTGGGCCTGATGACGCAGGGTACGCTGGATGTTCCCGTTCCTTCGACTTTAGGCCGGCTGCGGCACTACGCCAAGATTCCATGGTCGTTGATGTTCCGGGGACAGTGGAATTTCGAATCGCCGCTTCCAAACCCGGCAGGTATTGTCTGGTTCGCGTTTGCGCCTCTGGCGGTGCTGGCAGGCCCATGGCGATCGCGGTTGCGATCGATGACCAAGCCGCAGATCGCCTGCGCGGCGTTCGGCGCCGCAAACCTGATCTTGTGGGCCTGGGTGATTACGAAGGTCCGGTACGCGATGTTGCCGCTGGCGCTGCTGACGATGTTGATGGGGGCCTGGGCGAAGCGTTTCTACGACAGCCAAGCGGAAAGGCCGGTGGTGAAGGCGTCGCTGATCGGCGTCGAGATTTACTGTCTGTCGATCGCCCTGATGGGACTGATGATTGTCGGGGTCAACGGACCGCAATTGGCTTACTTTTCCGGACGCCTGGACCGCGCGGGATATCTTCGGGCGGCCATGCACGCCTATCCGGCGGTTGAGTTTCTCAACACGTCGGCCGGGCCGCATCCACGTATTTTCGGGGTGGAGAATGTGGCGCGGGGGTACGCGGCCGATCCGCCGAAGTTCGACGGCGTGCTCTGCGAAGAACCGCAGGACTGCCAGCCGGAGACGCTGCTTCGGGCGGCGGCAAAGGACGCTTCGGAATACCTGATTCTGCCGGAGAACGGGATGGATTTCAGCGGGATATTGAAACGCTTCGGGTCTCCGGACAGGATCTATGGCGACGCGTATTTTACTGTGTATGATCTTCGCAAGGTACAGCGGCCTTGGCGGTGAGGGGCGGCCGGGAAGAAGGTTCCGGCCGGATCGATCGCTGGAAATGGCTAAGCACTCCGGCGAATACTCCAACCCCGCTGTATAGATAACCGAACCAGGACATCAAGGCCGCGCCGGATGCGAATAAGGGCCCACGCTCCCGCCAGGTGAAGAGAAGGAACCCTCGGTTCAAGGTGAGGAACAGCATTGCCAGCAAAGCGAGAAGCGTGCCGGCGTGAGAATCGGGCATCAGCCAGAGCAGGGGAGCGAGCAGGGCGGCGAATGAAACCGGCACGCTGGCGATATTGTGGGTCTGGGTGTTCAGGTCGTTGCGGAAGATTCGCGCTTCGAGCATGATGCGAGTCCAGGGAATCGCCCGGCCAAGCAGGTCGGTCCGGACGAGCGAGGCGAAACTGTAGCGCTTCAGATGGGTCGACTGAAGATCCTTAATCAGCCAGATGGAATGGCCGGAGGCATGGAGGCGGCAGCCGAGCTCGACGTCTTCCAGGAATCGCAGAGCGGGATCGAATCCGCCAACCTCGAAAAACGCTTCCCGGCGGATGGCGCCGAAGCCTCCGCAAAAGGTCGCGGCGGATTCGCTGGAGTTCTGGTGGGTGAAATAATGCAGATAATTTTTGTAGACCGAAACAAAGTTATCGGGTCCGGTGTTCTTTTGGAAAGAACCGAAGAGACCGCTCAATCCCGGGCGCAGGTCGAAGGCTTTCAGGACGCGAGCCAGCGTGTCTGGAGTCAGCAGGATATCTGCGTCTAAAAAATACAGGATATTTCCCGAGGCGTGGGAGGCCCCGAGGTTGCGCGCGGCTGCCGGTCCGCAGTTTTGCGGACAGGAAATCAGCAGGCAGGGGAAGTTCTGGACGATCTTTGGCGTATCGTCGGTGGAATGGTCGTCGACGACAATCACCTCGAAGTTTGACACGTCATCGGGGAGCGTCGAGGCATAGACTGCCTCAAGACATTGAGCGATAGTGACTTGTCCGTTGTAGACCGGTATGACTACAGACACGGATATTTCCGACCCGTTACGCATTCCGGATACCATATCACACGCCGAAGTTGAAAGGCGGACAGCTGGGCAAAAATGATGCTAGGATACCGGTCAGCATGCGAAGCAGAGTGGCCGCGGCGGTCGCGGTGTCGATCCTCGCGGCGTGCCACAAGCCGGCGGCTAAAGTGGTGGTTCCCGAGGATTTCCGGGTCAAATTTGAGACCTCGCAAGGCGATTTCGTGGTGGAAGCGCACCGGGCATGGTCGCCGCGGGGAGCGGATCGCTTCCACGAGCTGGTTCGGATGCACTACTTCGATCAGGGTAGATTTTTCCGCGTAGTCCCGGGCTTCATCGCGCAATTCGGCGTGCATCGCGATTTCAAGGTTCATGAAGTATGGCGCGAGTTGTTCATTATGGACGATCCGGCCAAAGAAAAGAACCTGCGAGGAACGCTGGCGTTCGCGCAATCCGGACCGAACACGCGCGCCACGGAAATCTTCATCAACCTGGCCGACAATGCCGCGCTGGATGGCGAGGGCTTCGTTCCGTTCGCCAAAGTAGTGGAAGGGATGGAGGCCGTCGACCGGTTCTATTCGGGTTACGGCGAGATGCGGCCGGAAGGCAAACAGATCGATCCAGGACGGGTGGAAGGCGAGGCTAACGAGTACCTGGTCCCGCGTTTTCCGAAGCTGGATTACACCAAGCGCGCGGTGTTGGCTCCTTAGATTCGCGGCGCAGATTATACTCGGGGTATGCGAGCCTTACTGATGGCCGCGATGGCGGCCGCGATGGGTTTTGCGGGGGATTCGCTCCCCGGCGTCGACGCTCGCGAGATTGTTCGCAAGTCGATCGAGCTGGATCAATCGAACTGGATGCGAGCCAAGGATTACACCTGGATTTCGAGGGAGACGACGCGGCACCTGGACTCAAGCGGCGCGGTGAAATCCACTGAAGCCGAAGCTTGGGAAACTACGGTGCTGTTCGGGCGGCCGTACCGCAAGCTGATCGAGCGCAATGGCAAGATTCTGCCGGCGGAGGAGCAGCGAAAAGAGCAGGACAAGCTGGATAAGGCGGCCGCGAAGCTGGAACGGGAGACGCCGGCGGAGCGGGAGCGACGCGTCGCGGAATACGTAAAACAGCGCGAGAAAGATCGCGAATTTCTGCGAGAGATTCCAGATGCGTTCGAGTTTCAGATGGCGGGTACGGAGAAGGTGGATGGCCACGATGCGTGGGTGATCGCGGCGCGGCCGAAGCCTGGATACCAGGCCAAACATGGCGACGCGAAGGCCTTCGCGAAGGTGGAAGGCAAGATCTGGATCGATCAGGCCGAATTGCAATGGGTGCGGGTTGAGGCCAAGACCATCGAGACGATTTCGTGGGGCTTGTGCCTGGCGCGTCTCAATGCGGGGGCGACGCTGACCTTTGAACAGACTCGCGTCAACGATGAGATTTGGCTTCCAAAGCGCCAGGTGGTGAACGGATCCGGCCGGCTGGTCGTGATGAAGAAATTATCCGAGCAGCAGGAAACCACCTGGAACGATTACCGCAAATTCCAGGTGGACTCGAAGGTCGTCACCGCGCGCTAGCCTCTTTCGCGGTATATTGCATCGAAGCATATGCGAATCCTGTGTGTTTCGATCCTGGGCGGTCTGGCGATTTTTCTTTCCGCCTGCACCACTTCCCCGACCGCCGCGCAAACTACGGCCGCGAAGCCCGATCCGTTTCCCGGCGCGAGCCTCAGCCTGGATCAACTGAAGTCGCAATACGAGCATACCTACATGGCACGGCGGCTGAAGCCGAAGAAGTGGCCGAATGGAGCGCGTGTCGCGGTGGCGCTCAGCTTCGACATGGATAACGCATCCGGCACACTGGCGCGCGGAACCCCGGGATCGGAGCCGATGACGCGCGGCCAGTACGGCGCCATCGATGGCCTGCCGCGAATTTTGCGCGTGCTGGATAAAGAGAATGTTCCCGCGTCATTCTTCATTCCGGCGGTGGCGGCTGCGCTGAATCCGGAAATGATCCCGGCGATTCAGGCGAAAAAGCGCCACGAGATCGGCATCCACGGATGGATTCACGAAAATCTGGTGGAGATGAATGATGAAGCCAAAGAGCAGGACCTGTTGAATAAATCGATCGACCTGCTGACCAAAGCGATGGGCAAGAAGCCGGTAGGCTATCGCGCGCCTTCCTGGGCCATGAGCCGGTTCACGATGAAACAGGTCCGCGACGCGGGATTTCTCTACGACAGCAGCCTGATGGCGAGTGATGACGCATACGAAATCTCGCTGGACGGCAAACCGACGGGGGTGGTGGAACTTCCCATCGAGAGAATCCTGGACGACGCGCCGTACTTCGGGGCGGCAAACGGCTCGCTTCCGGCTCCAGACCTGGTCGACAAGATTTATCGCGATGAATTTGACGTCGCGTACCAGGAAGGTGGTCTCTACGTGCTGACGATGCATCCGTTTTACACGGGGCACCGTTCGCGCGCGTTGTGGCTGGACAAGCTGATCGCGTATATGAAAACCAAGCCCGGGGTGTGGTTCGCGACGCATGAAGAGATCGCGAACTATGTGAAGACGGCGCCGGTCGAGTAAATTCATGATCGCCCAAGCGCCAGCGGAGCGAAAAGTCTGGCCGGTGATCCGTGTCGCCAGCGGAAATTTTCTGGAAATGTACGATTTCCAGATTTTCGGGTACTACGCAGCCGCGATCGCGGCTACATTCTTCCCGACCGGGAATGAATACGCCTCACTGATGCTTTCCTTCGCCACGTTCGGGGCCGGATTCCTGATGCGGCCGCTGGGCGCGATTTTCCTGGGTCCCTATGTCGACCATCGCGGCCGGCGCGACGGGTTGTTGCTGACGCTGGGACTGATGGCGATCGGGACGCTGTCGATCGCCATCACCCCTTCCTACGTTTCCATCGGCCTGTTGGCGCCGCTGTTGGTGCTGGGAGGACGCCTGGTGCAAGGGCTTTCCGCGGGGGTGGAGAACGGCGGGGTTTCAGTTTATCTATCGGAGATCGCCACGCCTGGGCACAAAGGATTCTATGTAAGCTGGCAAACCGCGAGCCAGCAGGTGGCGGTGATGTGCGCGGCGCTGCTCGGCTTAATACTGACTTCGCGTCTTTCCTCGCAGGAGATGACGCGATGGGGGTGGCGAATCCCGCTGCTGGTAGGATGCATGATCATCCCGCTGCTGTTCCTGCTGCGGCGGTCGTTGAAAGAGACGCCGGCGTTCATGGCTCGAAAACGCCATCCAATGCCGCGGGAAATTCTGGCAACTCTGGCGGCCAACTGGAGGCTGGTGCTGCTGGGAGTGATGCTGACCACCATGACCACGGTTTCCTATTACATGATCACCGCGTACACGCCGACGTTCGGAACCAGCGTGCTTCACCTGGCGGCGAAGAACAGCCTGATGGTGACGCTGTTTGTGGGAGCCTCCAATTTTTTCTGGATTCCGGTTATGGGAACTTTGTCCGACAAGATCGGGAGACATCCGTTGCTGATCGGCATCACGGTGATGACGCTGTTGACCGCGTATCCTGCGCTGTCGTGGCTGGTGAGCGCGCCGTCGTACTCCCGGCTGCTGATGGTCGAGCTATGGTTTTCTTTCCTGTTCGGAAGCTACAACGGGCCAATGGTGGTCTACCTTACTGAAATTATGCCGGTGGAGATCCGGACTACGGGTTTCTCTTTCGCGTACAGTTGCGCGACCGCGACCTTTGGCGGGTTCACTCCGGCGATCTGTACGTATCTGATTCACGTCACCGGAAATCGCGCGGTTCCCGGACTCTGGCTGTCATTTGCCGCCTTGTGCGGCCTCACCGCGTCGTTGGTTCTGACACCCAAGCGAGTGGCGCGTCTGACGGCTAAAGCTCGCGGCTAACCGAGCTTCTCTTCGAGCTCCGCCCAGCGAGCGTAGAGCGCGTCCACGTTGCTCTGGGCGGCTTCCATGTCCTTATAGGCTTCTTCGAGTCTGCGACCATCGACCACTACGGTTGGATCCTGAAGGGCGGCGCGCTTCGCTTCCAGGTTTGACTCCGCATCGGCGATGCGCTGCTCCATGGTCTGATGCTCGATCTGATCGAGATAAGACAACTTTTTCTTCGCCGCCGCCGGTGGCCGGGGCTTCGGCGCCGCTTCAACCTTCAGCTTGGCGGGTTTACGCTCCTCCATCCAGGCTTCCCACTGCAAGTAATCCGCGAATCGCTCCACGCCGCCTTGGCCGTCGAGTCCCAGGACCACGCGGCGACGCGGTCGAGTAAGTAACGATCGTGCGTCACCAGCACCAGCGCGCCGGGAAATTCGAGCAGGCTCTCTTCCAGAATTTCGAGCGTCGGAATATCGAGATCGTTAGTGGGTTCATCAAGCAAGAGCACGTCCGCGGGTTCCAGCATCAGATTCGCGATCAGAACGCGCGCCCGTTCGCCGCCCGACAGACGCCCCACGGGCTGATTGAGCTGATCGCTTGTGAATAGAAATCGCGCGGCCCATGCAGCCACGTGGGTGACTCGGTCCTGATAGATGACCGAGTCCGAGTCGGGCGCCAGGGCGCGTCGAAGCGTGGTATCGGGATCCAGCGTCCGGGTTTTGATCGAAGTACACGGTGCGAAGGGCGGCCGCCCGCTGGATTTCGCCCTGCCGCGGAGTAACCTCACCGCGGAGCAAGCGCAACAGCGTCGTTTTGCCGCTTCCATTGGCGCCGACCAAGCCTACGCGCATGCCCGCGGTGATGGTGAAATCCAGATTCTGGATCAGCGTGCGGCCTTCGATCCCGTAGCTGACATGGTCGAGATGAATCAGGCGCTTGGTCTTTCGATCGGACGCCGCGAAGTCGATATCGGCGGTCCCGGTGCGGCCTCGCCAGCGCATATCGGCCAGCTCACCGATCAGCTCATTGGCTTTGTCGATGCGCGCTTTGGCCTTGGTGGCGCGAGCTTTGGGGCCGCGGCGGAGCCATTCCATTTCGACCTTTACGCGATTCTCCAAGGCCTCTTGATGTTTCGTTTGCGCTTCTAAGAACGCGCTTTTCTTTTCCAGAAAATCGCTGTAATTTCCGTTGACGTAGAGCAGGCCGCCGGGATAAACGTGGTTCAGCTCGGCCATGTGATTCGCTACACGTTCCAGAAAATAACGATCGTGGCTGACTACCACGCAGGCGAACGAGGCGTCTTTCAGGACATTCTCCAGCCATTCGATCCCGGCGAGATCCAGATGATTGGTGGGCTCATCGAGCAGGAGAATTGCCGGATTCTGGACCAGCGCCTCCGCGATCGCGAGGCGCTTGCGCCATCCGCCGGAGAGCTCGGCGGCCGGTTGATCCTGATTTTCAAATCCAGCCCGGCCCAAGGTTTCCCCTTCGAGCGCTCCCCGCTCCGCGGCGGGAATGGCGGCCCGATCGAAGGCCCGCTGGATCACGATCCTGACGGTATCGCCCGCGTCGAAATGCGAATCCTGCGCGACGTATTGAAGCTTGGTGCCTTTGCGAAGCGCAACCGTGCCGCTGTCGGGCGCTTGCCGTCCGCCGAGGATTTCGAGCAGCGTCGATTTGCCCGAGCCATTGGGGCCGATCAGCCCGAGCCGGTCGCCTTCGCCGAGGTTCAAAGAAAGATCCAGAAACAACGGATCCGAGCCGAAAGATTTGCGGATGCCCTGCGCGTTGAGAAGAGTCGCCAAATTTAAGTGTAACGTCAGGGCATGAGCAGGCTTCGAATCAGGACGGCAGGATGCAAAGCTTGGACGCCGCTCAGATCGGCCACTTGGCGGCGGCAGGACGTTCCTGGGGCGACGATCACTTCGCCGGGGGCCAGCGCCTTCACTGCCGGGATCAGGCGCCGATTCGCGATCGCGACGGATACATCGTAATGTCCTCGCGTGTATCCGAAGGACCCTGCCATGCCGCAGCATCCGGCGTCCAAATCCACCAGCGTGGCTTGTGGAATGCGCGACAGCAAGGCCATGGTTGACGGGAGCATTCCCATCGATTTCTGATGGCAATGCCCGTGGACCAGGATTTTCGGCGGCCCTGCGCGCAGAGGCAGGTTGAGCCGCGATGCGTACTCGTCGAATAATACGCACTGATCCGCTACCGTTCGCGCCATTCCTCTGGGCATCGCCGCGCAATAGGGAGGGGAGATCCTCTTTGACGGCGGATAAGCAGCTCGGTTCGCAGAACAGAATCGACTCGCCGCGTTTGGCGATGGGGGATAGGGCTTCTACCATCGCCGAGGCATGCGCCCGCGCTTCCTCCAGCATTCCTTGCGAGATCAACGGGCGTCCGCAGCACACCGGCCGGACCACATTCACGCGGCAGCCTGCGCGTTCGAGGATTTCGACGGCGGCGATGCCGATCTCGGGATCGTAATGATTGGTGAAGGTGTCGTTGAACAGGGTTACGGCGACGCCTTCGGCAGGGCGGGGATGGCGCGTCAGCCAGCGCTCGAAGGTGTCCCGCTTCCACGGCGGGGAGCGCTGCGGCGGGCGTCGATATCCAGCAGTTTTTCATTCGATCCAGCGGGCTGGCGAACTCTGGGCAATCCAGTTCGAAACGGGAGCGAAGCGGCTGCCCCATTCCGAAAGCCGATGAACATTCCCCAGCGCCCGGGCGCGTAGAGGAGTTCCGTGGCGAGCATGGATAGCCCGCGAGAAACTCGCTCTTGAACCGCGCCATGTCGACGCCGACCGGGCATTCCGATTTGCAGGCGCGGCATTCGAGGCATAGATCGAGCACTTGATACACGCCTTCGTCGCCGAGACCGGATTCGCCAAGCTGCCCGGACATCGCGAGCCGCAGCACGTTGGCGCGGCCGCGCGTGGTGTCGGATTCTTCGCGCGTCGCCATATAAGACGGGCACATCGTGCCCGCAAGCTTCTTGCGGCACGCGCCGACGCCGCTGCACATTTCCACGGCGCCGCCGAAGCCGCCGTATTCGGAATAATCGAAGAACGTGGGCGGATTCGGGCGTCCGATAGCCGGCGCCGAATCGCAGATTGGACGTGAGCGGCGGCGCGTCCACGATCTTGCCGGGATTGAAAATGCCCAGCGGGATCGAAGGTGTGCTTGATCTCGCGAAAGGCTTCGTAAAGCACGTCGCCGAACATGCGGCGCATGAAGGGACTGCGCACCAGGCCGTCGCCGTGCTCCCCGGAAAGCGCGCCGCCGAACTCCAGCACCAGGTCCGCTACTTCACGCGGCGATGCTCTCGAATTTGCGCATGCCCTCCTCGGTCTTCAGGTTGATCACGGGCCGCACGTGCAGACATCCGACGGATGCGTGCGCATAAATTCCGGCGGTGGTTCCGTGCGCTCTCGAGAAGCTGCAAGAAAGCGTCCGATGAACTCGCTGCAGTTTTTCCGGAGCAACAGCCGTGTCTTCGACGAACGAGATCGACTTGGCGTCTTCCTTCATCGCCATCGAAAGGCCCAGCGCGGCTTCGCGAAGGCTCCAGATTCGCGCCTGTGCCGGCAGGGTCCGTCTCGGCGCGATAGTGATAGCCGAAGCCGCGCGCGCGCAGATCGCTGCTTCGAGCGCGATCAAGTCGGGGCGGAAGATCTTCCTTGCGGTCGCCATAGAATTCGACGCACAGTGTGGCCCCCGGATCGCCGTCGATCACGGCCTGGCGGATGCTTGATCGAGCGCGGCGTTCTGCCTGGTATTGTCCAGAATGGACTTGTCCATCACCTCGATCGCCGACGGCTTATGTGCGAAGAATGACGGGCGCGGCGGCCAGCGATTCCAGCAGGTCCGCGAACCCGATGACCATCACGGCTTTCGCCTTCGGCAGCGGCACCAGGCGCAGCTTCGCTTCGAGGACCACGCCCAGCGTTCCTTCCGAGCCCACCATGATCTTCGCCAGGTTCACCGGTTTCGAAGCGGTCGACGAACTCGTCCAGATTGTAGCCGCCGACGCGGCGCAGGATTTTCGGATAGCGCCGGTCGATCTCGGCGGCATGATCGGAGGCGAGGCGCAGGACAGTGCGGTAGCACGCGGCCTCCAGCGTGTCGCCAGTGGGAATCTCGCGACGAGCGATTTCGCGGAAATGCGCCACGCTGCCATCGGAAAGCAGCGACCGTCTGCTCCAGCACATGATCGATGGTTTTGCCGTAAAGGACGCTGCGCGCTCCGCTCGAATTATTCGCCATCATGCCGCCGATGGTGGCTCGGCTGGCGGTGGAAATATCCGGCGCGAACCGCAGTCCCAGCGGCGCGAGCTTCGCGTTCAGCTCATCGAGCACGATGCCCGGCTCGACGCGAACCCATCGCTCCTCCGCGTTCACTTCGAGAAGCTGGTTGTAATATTTCGAAGTGTCGAGCAGGATGCCTTCGCCGATGGCCTGGCCGGCCTGCGAAGTTCCGCCGCCGCGCATGGTGATGGGGCAGCGAAGGCCGATGGCAGATTCGAATGCGCGCTGACAATGTCTTCGCGTGTCTTCGGGATTACGACGCCCAGCGGCATGATCTGGTAAACGCTGGCGTCGGTGGAATACAGCGCGCGCGAAATTCGGTCGAAGCGGACTTCGCCGGCAATTTGTTCGTCGAGCTCGCGATGCAGCGCGTCCACATCGGGGCTCAACTGCACCAGCGTCAATGGCGCGACCCCAAGATTTGGGTCAGACCCGTGCGCAGCCGATCCAAACCGTGACTCAGCGTATCCCCGCCGCTTGCGAAGGAAACCCGCAATGTCCCTTCGCCGCCCGGGCCGTACGCGGACGCCATGCACCACCGCGACGCCGAATTCGTGCATCAGATCGACGGCGAATCTCCTCGGAGGGAATTTGCGAGCCGCGAACGTCCACCATCGCGAAAAAACCCCCTTCGGGCGAAGAACCGGAATGCCGTCTAAACTCGATAGCACCTGATTGCGCCGGCGTGCATATTCGGCACGCATCGCGGCGACGCAATCCTGCGGCCCGTTCAGTGCTTCTGCCGCAGCATCCTGGACGAACGTCGCGGGACCGCGGCTCGATTGCGCCAGCACCATGAACATCGCTGTATCAGCCGCGCCGGCCCCGCGCAATAGCCCACGCGCCATCCGGTCATCGCATAGGTCTTCGACAGACTGTTGATCAGACACGCAGCGATCGCGCAATCCCGGCGCAATCGCGGCGGCGAAATATGCCTGGCATTCGCCGTATGTGATTGCCTCATAAATTTCGTCGCTGAGAAGAACCAGGTTGCGCCGCTCGCAGAACTGAGTGATCCGGATCAGTTCCTCGAGCGTCAGAACCGTTCCTACAGGGTTCCACGGCGTGTTCAGAATCAACACACGAGCGGCAGGCGACCAGGCCGCTTCGAGAGCTTCCTCCGTGATGACGAATCGCCCGCCTTCAATTCGGGATGCCACCGGCTTGATCTGCCCGCCCGCGAGCCGGATCGGCGATTGATACGCATCGTAAACCGGATCGGGCAGCAGAACTTCGTCGCCTTCGTTCAGCACCGCCATAAGCGCGGCATAAATTCCAAACGTGCTGCCGCTGGTCGCCAGCACTTCGCTTGCGGGATCGAACGTGAGATGGTTATCGCGTTGAAGCTTGTGGGCGATGGCTTCGCGAAACGTCTTCTCTCCGCGATTGTCCGGGTAACCCGTGCGGCCGTTCGCGCAGCGCCCGCGTGCATGCCTCCACGATGTTCGGGGGCGTGGGGAAATCCGGCTCCCCGCGCATTAATGAGACCAGATTTCCGCCCTGCGCTTGAAAAGCGCGCATTTCAGTGAGGATCGCATTGACGGCGGTAGGTTTGAGCGCCGACAGGCGTTCGGACACGACGAAAAGAATAGCAAAGCGGGACATTGGAGACAACTTGCGATAATGATTCGATGCTCACCAAGAGCCAGATCCCCACCCCGGCTCTTCTGCTCGATCTCGACGCGTTTGAGAAGAACCTGGCGAGCATGGCGGATCGGGTCAAGCAAGCGGGGAAGCTGCTGCGGCCGCATGCTAAGGCGCATAAATGCGTTGAGATCGCGAAACGTCAGATTGCCGCGGGCGCTTGCGGGATCTCCGTTGCGACCGTGGGCGAAGCGGAGATGATGTCGGGGGCGCGGATTCCTGGAATCCTTCTAACGTCCCCGGTTGCCGATCCGTTGAAGATCGCGAGGATCGTCGAAACCGGCGCCATGGTGGTCGTCGACCATGTTCAGCAGGTCGAGTGGTACGCCCAGGCAGCCAAGCACAAGGTGGACGTGCTGGTGGATCTGGATGTCGGCGATCATCGCACTGGGGCGAGCTCGCTGGAGCAAGCTATCGAGATCGCACAGGCGGTGGACCGCGCGCGGGACTTGGAATTGCGTGGAATTCAGGCGTATTCGGTGAGCGGCTCGCATGCTGGTCCCGAGGATCGGAAGCGAGTTTCAGAGGCCGCGTTTGCGATTGCGGGCAGGGTTCGCGACGCGATGGCGCGCGCTGGTTTGTCGACTGAAATTTTAACCGGCGGTAGCACGGGTACGTGGGAAGTCGACCTGAAGCTGCCGGACGTCACTGAGTTTCAAGCCGGTTCCTACGCGATGATGGACCTGGCGTATCGGCGGATCGGGATCGATTTTCTTAACGCGATGACGGTGATGACGACGGTGGTCAGTGCGAATCACGAGGGATTCGTTTCCGTCGATGGCGGCCTGAAAGCGTTCTCCACGGATCGCGGCTACGGGCCGGAAGCCGTGAATTTTCCTGGATCTACGTATCGTTGGGGTGGGGATGAGTTTGGCTACCTGGATGTCAAGGCTGGTCTGGGCGATCGCATCGAATTTATCCCGCCGCATTGCGATCCCACGGTGAATCTCTATGACCGGATCTATGCGTGCCGGGGCGATCGCGTCGAAGCGATCTGGCCGGTGATGGAGCGGATGGGAAAAATATAGATGCGTCCACTCGCGCGTCCGGCACATCGTCCTCGCCATGACCGTGGCGGCTTACATGATCACCTACATGGATCGAGTGGTCATTTCTTCCGCCGCGCCGGTGATCCGGAAAGAATTTGGTTTTTCGCTGATCACCATGGGCTGGATTCTGTCGAGCTTCCGTTGGAGCTACGCCCTGTTCCAAATCCCGGGCGGCTGGCTGGGCGACCGTATCGGTCCGCGCCGGGCGCTGTCGCTGATCGTCACTTGGTGGAGCATTTTCACGTCGATGACCGCGTTCGCGTGGAACGCGGGCTCGATGATCGTGATCCGCTTCCTGTTCGGCATCGGCGAAGCGGGAGCGTTCCCTATCGCCACGCGATCCCTATCGCGATGGCTATTGCCGGGGGAGCGCGGCTTCGCCCAGGGAATCACGCACGCCGGTTCGCGGCTGGGCGCGGCGCTGACACCGCCGTTGGTGGTCCTGCTGATCTTGCATTATGGCTGGCGGTCCGCTTTCGTGATCTTCGGGGTCTTTGGAATCGCCTGGGCGACGACGTGGTTCACGTGGTATCGCGACACTCCGGAGCAGCACGCATCCGTAATGCGGCCGAGCTGGACCTGATTCATTCGGCTACCGGGGGCCCGCGCCAGAAAGCCGGGTCCGGCGCGATTCCCTGGGGCAGGATCTTCGCCAGCCCTACGCTTTGGTACCTCTGCCTGATGTACTTCTGCTACAACTATTGCCTGTCGACTTATCTCGACTGGTTCCCTACGTATTTACGCGAATTTCGCGGCTACAGTCTGACGCAGATGGGATTCTATGCCAGCCTCCCGATGCTGGCGGGAACCGTGGGAGACCTGGGCGGCGGGTGGTTGTCCGACATTCTTCTTCGCCGCGGCAACGACGTGAATCGTTCGCGGCGTGTGGTCGCGGTAGCCGGATTTTTGATCGGTGCGATCGCCATCCTTCCCGCCACCCTCACCACCAACCCGAAAACCTGCGTCATCCTGAGCTGCATCGCGTTTTTCGGCATCGAAGTGACCGTGGGCGTGTCCTGGGCGATTCCGCTCGACATCGGCGGTGATTACGCCGGGTCGGTTTCGTCGGTCATGAACATGTGCGGTAATATAGGAGGCGCGATCTCCCCCACGGCGCTTGCGTATCTTGTTAAAGGATATGGCTGGAACGTCCCATTCCTGGTCACATCGGGGCTATGCATCGCAGGCGCGCTCCTGTACGGGAAAATCGATGCAAGTAAGCGTATTTTCAAATGAAAATCAATCCTGATAAATGCGTTGCGTGCGGAAATTGCACCTACGTTTGCCCCATGGGCGCGATTTATATCGATCCTGGAATCCACCGGGCGAC
>CAVPKR010000034.1:0-35261 GCA_963705675.1 Terriglobia bacterium | reverse complement strand
GCTCCGGGCGGATGGCTGATCTTCGGCGTCCGGCCGAACTCGCCGGCCATCACGATCAAGCGTGCTGTCCAGCAGTCCGCTTTCGCTCAAGTCGTCGAGCAGGGCCGACATCGCCCGGTCGGTCGGCGGAAAGAGCTTGTCCTTGAGATGCGGAAACGCTTCGCCGTGCGTGTCCCAGGTCTCGTTGTTGCCCAGGTTCACCTGCACCAGGTTGACGCCGGCCTCGATCAGCCGCCGAGCCATCAGCAGCGACCAGCCGAAACGAATTGCGGCCGTAGCGATCCTGCACTTTCTCCAGGATCGGCTGGTCACGTCGAAGGCTGCCGTACTGCGCGACTGGTCAGCAGGGAGACGGCCCTCTGACGGAAGGCGTCGAAACCGCCACGGTCGCCGCACGCTTCCAGATCGTGCCGCTGCCGGATCGATCCGCTTCGAGCAGGCTGAGCCGACCATCCAAGCCGACCCGCTGGCCAGTCCTTCGGGCAGCGACAGGCTGGGCGCCTGAAAGGTCCGATCCGTTGAGTGCCTGCGCCTCTCCTGATGGTCGAACTCGTATTCGGGATACGCACCGTAGCCAGCGGGTCGAAGGGCGACGCCTCGATGAACCACGGATCGCGCTTGCGGTCCCATGATCCCGGCGAATTGGCCGGGGATGACGCGGCCGGTGTTGTGGATGAGTCGTTCGGGCAGCACCACGGCGGGCGGCAGATTGTTGCGCGGCGGGTGGTGGCCCCGGCGATCGCGGCGATCGACGGCCAATCGCTCGGCCGGGGCTGCTGGGATCGAAGCCCGGCGGCACCATCGATGCGCCCGTCAGCATGATGTGGTGTCCGGCCGAGTGATCGTTGGAGCGATGCGTCAGCGAACGGACCAAGGCCCACAGATGACTGCGCTGGGCCAACGGTTCAGGAAGAGTTCGCAAAAGATACAACAGGCTCGAAGGAATGCGCATAATTCAATCACTCAACGCGTTGAGCAAGGTACGAGGCTTCGCGAAGGCGTAAGTCACATCACTCCAACAAGGTCGCTCAGCCGCTGACATGACAGATCACGTCCGTCCTCGGCGTAGAACAGAATGAGAACATCGGCATGCTCACCTGGGTCACAATTGCGTACCTGCCTCTCGCTTTCATTGCCGTAAGTCATCCAACACGTTGTGCAAGAATGCGTTTCTGACGGCAAGCAAAAGGGTGTGTTCAGCATGGGACACGGCATAGTTCCCGACAGCGCCGGATGGGGCACCTTTGGCTGGCTTTTTGTCGTCTTCCTTCTGGCGACGATTGTGTTTGCCCTGAGCCTGCAAATCATTATAGGACGCCTGCGTCGGGCTGGGAAGGCGATCGATAGGATCTTCCGTCGGCGTGATTACGAAGGCCACTGATAGCTTCTGCTTCTCAGAAATCGATGTCTGCTGTGAAATTGCCCAACTCGGCACTTCAGAATAAGAGACGAAAGCGGAATCGTGGTCCCCCGGAGAAGGATTTGGAGAGTGCTGCTGAGTAGCCCAATGTTCTCTCATCTTTCTTTGGAGACATCCGATCGATATATGGTTCCACCGTAGTATGCTGGTACAAAGTTGAATGCCGCCGGCAACGCGTTGGTTTATTCGACTGTGATCGGGGGCACCCAGACCGACGGTTGCAGCAGCGTGGCGGTTGATTCGAGCGGCAATGCATATGTGGCCAGCGTGACCAGCTCCACCGATTTTCCGTTAGTGAACGCGGCCCAGACGGCGTATCCTGGTGCATCCACCCCCGCCTGCGCGTTTATTTCTAAACTGAGTCCCGACGGATCGAAGCTGCTCTATTCGACCTATCTCGGCGGCCCGGGCAACAACGGCGCCACTTCCGTGGCCGTAGACAGCGCCGGAAACGCATATTTCACCGGCTTCACCACCAGTACATTCTTCCCGGTGACTCCGGGCGCCCTTCAGTCGTCCTTCGGCGGAAGCGGCGGCCAGAATTCAGTGCTCAGCACCCTCTTTGCCGTGGGGAACCTTTTTGGCTACGCGGTCACCGACGTGTTCGGCGACGCCTTTGTCGCGAAGATGAGTCCTTCCGGCCAAAAAGTATACGTGACTTATCTCGGCGGAGCCAAAGACGACATCGGTTTCAGCATTGCCGTCGATTCGAAGGGCGACGCCTACGTGGGCGGCGCGACGCTCTCCTCGAATTTTCCCCTGCAAAGCGCTTTCCAGACCGGTAATCATGGGGCGGGTGGAAATACCCAGGCTGCGGCAGGCGATGGATTTATTGCCGAGATCGATCCCACCGGCAGCCTGATGCTGTTTTCCAGTTACATCGGAGGTTCCGCCGACGATCGTGTGCTGGGCATCGCGCTCGATTCCACTGGCAACATCTATTTGGCGGGGCACACTTTGTCCAAGGATTTTCCAATGGCGGGCACGCCGGCGACAGCCCGGCTACGGCGGGGATACGGATGGCTTCTTCTCCACCGGCGACGCGTTTCTAGCCGAGGTCGACACCACTCATAAGCTTGCGTTCTCCACATATCTAGGCGGGTCCGGAGGAGAATGGGCTAGCGGAGTCGCGGTCGATGGAACCGGCGGCGTAATCATCGCGGGCGGCACCAGCTCCTCTGATTTTCCGGTGACCAACACCGGCGTGTATCAAAAAACCTACGGCGGTAGCGATCGGAGTCTTGCTGGTGTTGCCGTCGGCGACGCTTTCATTGCGCGATTCGGCGGTGCAACCTCGGCGGTATCCATCTCCGCAATCAGCAATGCCGCCAGTTATGCAGGAGGAGGGGTCGCCCCAGGCGAAGCCGTCCTGATCCAGGGCGCGAGCATCGGTCCGGCGACCCTGCTCACCGCGCAGCTTACCCCCGCCGGGAATATCAGCACTTCGGTGGGACAGACGCAGTTTACGTTCAACGGAGTGCCCGCGCCGATCGTCTATGTCAGCGCTCAGTACAGTACCGTGATCGTTCCCTATGAAGTGGCGACCTCGGCCACGGCGCAAGTGGTGGCGACGTATGCCGGGACTTCATCGCTCCCGTTTACGGTGCCGGTGGTCCCAACCGTGCCGGGAATTTTCTCGTCGAATGCGTCGGGAACCGGCCAGGCCGCCATCTTCAATCAGGATGCATCGGTGAATACGGCGAAAAATCCCGCGTCCCGAAATACGATCATAACCGTGTACCTGACAGGCGAAGGGCAAACCGTGCCAGCGGGTCTGGACGGCGTCGTCACGGAAACCCAGATATCGCCCGCTCAGATGGTGACGGTGTTCTTCGGTACAATCCCGGCGACATCCTACGCCTTCGTCGGCGAAGCGCCGGGCGTGGTCGCGGGAGTGATGCAGATCAACGTGACCATTCCGCCGCTCGCGCCGACCGGCAATAACGTGCCCATCACCGTGCAGGTGGGCAGCGCGACCAGCCAAGCCGGATTGACCATCGCGATTCAGTAAGAACCGGTTCAGGCGGGCTTGGACGCCTTGGAGCGGCGGCCCAATAACCACCCGGCAAGTCCGCCGAGAGCCAGACCCGCGCCGCCCGCGTACCACAGCGCCCGCGTCAGTTCGGAGATCAGCGGATTCGTGAATACGTTCGAGGAAAGGTGCAAGCTTGCGATCTTCCACTCCCCGCCGGATTTTGCCGCCGTAGCGCTCCAACGCGAGTTCAACTTGAACGGGCCGCGAATGATGGGATAGAACTCGTCTTCCATGCTGCCTTCAGCCAGTGCAACGTCGGCTCCGGATCCAAGGAAGCGCGCATGAGCGCCGAGCTTCGCCTGGGTGGTGTACTTGGTGATCAGCCGGCCATTGTCCTTCATCATCTTACGGTAGTACGCCCGAATCTCGTCGTGGCCGCGCGAGACCTCGGCGTTCCACCAGATCACGGTGCAATCCGACCGCATTTGCGCCAGGATGCCTTCAATGTCTTGAGCGTTGATGGCCTTCTCAACCTCGCTCAGAATCTTCAGAAGAGCCTGACGGTCTTCCTGATGCAAATCGTTTTGAGCTGTCATGGGGAGTGGCCGCAGCAGTGTCGCCAACGCCAAAACGTACCACAGTCGAGAGGGTGTACGCATGAGCGCTTCCAATGTTAGTACAAATGAGACTGATTCATGCCGAGCCTTTACCAGTTAAAGCCGCGTTTCCAAAAGCTGTTGCGCCCGCTGGTCGCGCGGCTTGCCGCAGCCGGGATCACAGCGAACCAGGTCACGGTTGCCACCTGCGTGGCGTCGATAGGACTCGGAGCGTGGCTTGCGGCCGAACATCGCGGCTGGATTCTGCTGCCGGTATTTCTATTCGTTAGAATGGCGTTGAATGCGATAGACGGGATGCTGGCACGAGAATACGCCCAGAAAACTAGATTGGGAGCAATCTTAAACGAGTTAACGGATGTGATCTCCGACGCCGCGCTCACCCTGCCGTTCGCGACGCTACCCGGATGGGACCCTCTTTGGGTCGCCGGAGCGATCTTTTTCGCCGCGCTTACGGAAGTGGCTGGATTGGCGGGAAACGCGCGCCGGAACGATGGTCCATTTGGGAAAAGCGATCGGGCGCTCGCCTTGGGAATCCTCGGAACCTGGTTGGCTCTAGGCTGGCCGATGGCCGCTGGGTGAAGGCAGCGGTCCCGATCGTCTGGATCGCACTCTGTTGCCTGACCATCGTTCAGCGTGTCCGGCGGGCTCTATGATAGAGGGACGATGCAGCCGTCGGTCGCCCCGAGCCCGGTCTCACGAGTTCCGGACGAGTGTTTCTTCCGAACCCACGACGGCCTGAAGGTTTTCTTTCGCCATTGGCGCGGGACCGGCGACCGCGCCATAGTCCTGCTTCATCGCGGCCATGAGCATTCGGGCCGAATGGCGCACCTGGTAGACGAATTGGATTTGCCCGAAGTATCCTTCTTCGCCTGGGACGCGCGGGCGCATGGGCGCTCCCAAGGCGAGCAGGACGCGAGTGTGACCATGGCGACCTTCGTCCGGGATCTAGACGGATTTGTGCGCCACATAAGGAATACGTTCGGCATCGCGGAAGAAAAAATTGCCGTTGTCGCGCAAAGCGTGGGCGCAGTTATGGCGGCGGCTTGGGTCCACGATTATGCTCCGCAGATCCGCTGCCTGGTTCTTGTTGCGCCGGCCTTCAAGGTGAAGCTGTATGTCCCGTTCGCACGCTTCGGACTTGGTTTGTGGCACAAGCTGGCGGGCGATTTCTACGTGACGTCCTATGTGAAGGGCCGCGCCCTGACGCATGACCCGGAGCGAGTCGCGTCGTATGCCACCGATCCGCTCATCAAGCTGCGTATTTCGGCGCGCGTATTGCTGGATCTGTACAAAATGTCGGACCGGCTCGTCGCCGATGCCGCGGCCATACGCGTACCCACGCAGATCCTGTTGTCCGGTTCCGATTGGGTGATCCAGAATGGCCCCCCGCGCCGCTTCTTCGGCCGGCTGAGCACCAACGAAAAGGAGATTCACAGCTTCGAAGGATTCTTCCACGACACGCTCGGCGAAAAGGACCGCCATCTGCCGATCGCCAAGGTGCGATCATTTCTCGAACGGCAGTTCGCCGCGCGCCCAAGTTTGCAACACGCGGATCGCGAAGGATTCACCAAGGCCGAATATGACGGCCTGATGCAGCCGTTGCCGTGGTGGTCGCCGAAGGATTCTGGTTCGCAATCACCAGGTTGTTCCTGCGAACCATCGGAAGACTCTCAAGTGGAATCGGCGTCGGTTGCAAGACGGGCTTCGATTCGGGAAGCTCGCTCGATTACGTCTATCGCAACCGGCCCTCGGGAATTACGCCTGCCGGAAAACTGATCGATTGGATCTATCTGAATTCACCCGGCTGGACCGGAATTCGCGCTCGCAAGCAGATGATCCAGGACCTGATCGGAGTGGCGATGAACCGCGCAGGGCCGGTGCGGATTCTCGACGTGGCTGCGGGACACGGGCGCTACGTATTAGAGGCAATCGCGAACTCGCGCATAACCCCGGACGATGTTCTGCTGCGCGATTTCGATCCGCAAAATGTCGAGCTGGGGCGGCGGCTGATCGCCGAAAAGGGATTGCGCGCCCGTTTCGAGCAAGGCGATGCCTTCGATCGCGCATCGCTCACTTCTCTGCAACCCAAACCCACCATCGGCATCGTTTCGGGATTCTTTGAGCTCTTCCCCGAGAACGATCGCGTGCGCGAGACCCTGAGTGGTTTGGCTGGAGCAATCGAGCCCGGTGGATATCTTATATACACGGGACAACCGTGGCATCCCCAGATTGAGTTCATCGCGCGAACTCTTTCAAGCCATCGCGGTGGCGCCCCGTGGGTGATGCGCCGCCGCACGCAGGAAGAGCTGGACGAGTTGGTTCGCACCGCCGGATTCCGCAAGGTGGATCAGCGCATCGACCCCAACGGTCTATTCACCGTCACGCTCGCGGAACGTGTCGGATGAGTGACCGGCCATGGCTTCGAAACCTGGGTTGGCTCGCGTTCCTGGTGCCGTTTTTCTTTCTGACTTACAATTTCGCCAACGCCGCCGCCGCTCATCGCGCCTCCGTCCCCGAACTGGCATTCCCCTGGGAGCGGTACATTCCATTCCTCGGCTGGACCATCCTGCCCTACTGGCTCTCCGACGTCCTGTATGTGCTCTCTCTGATGATCTGCCGCACTCAGCAGGAACTGGATCTACACGGCAAACGCCTGCTTGCCATCCAGGTGTTCTCCGTCGCGTGCTTTCTCGCGTTTCCACTGCGATGCACGTTAGACCGGCCGCCGCTCAGCGGATGGGAAGGCGATCTTTTCGCCAATCTGATGAAGTTCGACCGGCCCTTCAACCAGGCGCCTTCCTTGCATGTAGGAATCGCCGTGATCCTGTGGACGCGATTTCGCGAACATACGGCTGGGATCATCAGGATGTTGGTCGGCACATGTTTCGTGCTGGTGGCTCTATCCACGTTGACCACCTATCAGCATCATTTCATCGACGTGCCCACGGGACTCTGGGCGGGAATCCTGGTAGTGGCCGCTCTGCCCGAACGGCGCGTGGTCCATCCGCAGATCCGGCTCACCCTGCTATATCTATCCGGCGCCATCGCCTGCACGGCCGGCGCGTTTCAATTGCAGGGACTCAATTGGCTGTGGCTGTGGCCCGGGTTCGCATTGTCGATGGTCGCGGCGGCGTACTGGTCGGGGGATCCGGCATGGCTCCGAACCCCTTCGGCCTTACTCATGCTGCCCTACACGGCAGCCGCCTGGATCAACTCCAGGCTATGGACGCGAGGTGAGCCCGAGAAAAATCATCTGATCGAAGCGGTGTGGATCGGACGTGCACCCTTGCGCCGCAACGGGTTCAACTCGGTGGTGGCTCTCGCTCCGGAACTTGGAATCCGCGGCGACGCGCACGTCGCCATGCTGGACTTGATTCCGCCTACCCACCAGCAGTTGGATTCGGCGGTTCTCGCGATCATCGGACTCGCCGGCCAGAGGCCCACGCTGGTGTGTTGCGCGCTCGGCTACTCGCGCAGCGCGGTCGCCTCGGCTGCATGGCTAATCGCCGCGGGGCACGCTGCGAATCCGAAGGAAGCGATGGAGCAGGTGAGACGCGCGCGTCCACAAGTGGTGGTCGGGCCGAGCTTCACGCGATGCCTCGAAGAGTGGGCGGGACGGCGTGCCTGACGCGTTCGATTGCCGTGCCACGGCCGCCGTTCTGCGGTCAGGCAGCGGCGTCGCCCTCGCGGGACATTTCGCCGCCTTGATGACCGTGCTCCTGATGCGGCCTGCGTGGATGACCTGCTGCTCGATTGTGGTATGGTGCGCAGTCGTATATCTCGCGATCCGCGTCAAGATCGACGTTCACTTCTTCGAGCTGCTCGCGGAACATCATCCAGAGCAGTTGGATCATTGGCTGCACAACGCCGGCCTGCGCAAAAGCACCCGGCCGAAAACACTTCAGGATCGCCGCCGCGGAGCGCTACGATTATGGCGGGCTTTGGTCGCTGCCGTCGCGATCCAGATCGTCCTGCTGTTGCTACTCTTGCTCGCATGACGGCGCGCGTGATCGAGTGGCTGCTGATCGCTTCGGTGCGCCTGATTGTCGGAGCGCAGCCAAGATGGAAAGGCCCCGTCCATCTACCCGAGCAGTGTATTTACGTCGCCAACCACACCAGCCACCTGGATGCCTTGATTCTCTCCTCTACCTTGCCGGCGCGATTGAGGCTTCGAACCAGGCCCATGGCCTCGGCGGAATATTGGACCGCGGGTCCGGTGCGCCGATACCTGATTCGTTCCATCTTTCGGGGAGTTCTGGTGGAACGCGGCCAGTTGAATCCGCTGGAACCTGTGGCCTGCGCTCTGAGGCAGGGCGCTTCGATCATCGTTTTCCCCGAGGGCACTCGCGGCCTGGGAGAGTCGCTCCAAACCCTGAAGCCGGGTATTTTCCATTTGGCTCGCTGGTTTCCGAATATTGACATTGTCCCGGTTTGGATCGACAATTCCTACCGGGTTCTCCCGAAGGGTTTCGTATTTCCAGTGCCGCTCCTGTGCTCGATCACCTTCGGCCCTCCGCTACGCTGGAAGGAAGGACAGCAGCAGGAGGACTTTCTGGCCCAGGTTCGCGACTCGCTTACAGCACTTGGACCCGATCGGGAATGACCACGCAGGTTTACTGGATACTGGGCAGCCTGCTCGCGGCGGTCTCGCTTGCGACCTTGATCGGCTCCGTTCTTCAACAGCGCCGGCCCGCGAATCCCGCCATCGAGAATTTGAACGCACGCATACGGTCCTGGTGGGTCCTGATCCTCGCCGGTGGTGCAGCCCTGCTGGGCGGCAGGATCGCGATCCTTATTCTGTTCGCGCTGCTCTCTTTTCTTTCGTTACGCGAGTTCGTGACGCAGGCGCCGGTCCGGCGAGCCGATCATTCCGCGCTGTTCGTGTGCTTTTTCCTCGCGCTGCCCCTGCAATATGTCTGGATCGGCATTGCATGGTACGGGTTGTTCGCGATCTGGATTCCGGTTTACGTCTTTGTCGCGCTCGCCGTAGCGGCCGCGTTGTTCAGCGACACCAAACGCTTTCTGGATCGCATGGCCGCGACGATGTGGGGCCTCATGGTATGCGTCTACTGCCTCTCCCACATCCCGGCGCTAATGATGCTGCGGATTCCCGGTTATGAGAATCGCACGCCGCTGCTGATGGCTTTCGTCGTCCTGATCGCCCAGGTCAGCGACATTCTCCAATACGTCTGGGGTAAACTGATCGGAAAACATCCAGTGGCGCCGGCGCTTTCGCCGTCGAAAACAGTGGAGGGACTCGCCGGGGGTGTGCTGAGCGCGACTCTGCTCGGCGCGCTGCTCTGGCCCATCACTCCGTTTCACGCCCTGGCAGGCCGGCCTTATGGCGTTCCTGATCGCGATGCTCGGATTCCTGGGAGGCCTGGTGATGTCGGCAATCAAGCGCGATCGCGGAATCAAAGACTGGAGCCACCTGATTCAAGGCCACGGCGGGATTCTCGATCGCATCGATTCCCTGTGCTTTTCAGCGCCGGTGTTTTTTCACCTAACCCGCTATTTCTTCAATCAAACTTAAATATGGGCAACCACCCAGTCATTCAAGTTTCCGGCATCCGCAAGACCTACGGATCCACTGTCGCCGTCTCCGAAGTTTCTTTCGAAGTTTGCGAGGGCGAAATCTTCGGTCTAATCGGTCCCAACGGCGCCGGCAAGACCACCACCATGGAATGCGTGGAAGGAGTGCGCCGGCCGGACCGCGGCTCCATATCGATCCTGGGCCTGGATCCTTTCCGGGACGTTTATCAGGTGCAGAATCGCATCGGTGTTCAGCTCCAGCAGGCGCAGCTTCAGAAAAGGATCAAGGTATGGGAAGCCGTGGATCTTTGGGCGTCCCTTTATTCGAGCGCCGTGAACGGCGACAAATTGCTGGATCAGCTCGGCCTCGCCAGCAAGCGCAATGCCTGGTTCATGACTCTTTCAGGGGGCCAGAAGCAGCGGCTCTTCATCGCGCTGGCGCTAATCAACGACCCGGAAATCGTGTTCCTGGACGAGCTGACCACCGGTCTCGATCCGCAGGCGCGGCGGGCCATCTGGGAGCTGGTCCGCGGCATCCGCGACCGCGGTAAGACCGTTTTCATGACCACTCATCTGATGGAAGAAGCCGAGCGGCTGTGCGACCGCGTCGCCATCATCGAGCATGGAAAAATCATCGACATCGGCAGTCCAGGCGATTTGGTGCGCCGGCATTGTCCGGCTCGAACCGTGGTGCTGGCCACCGGGAACGCGCTGGCCGAAGAACGCCTCAACGCGATTCCATCGGCGGAAGCCGTAACCCGCCACGACTCGCAATTCACCGTCCAGGGCCTGGGAGAAGACTTCGTCACAGAGGTCATCCAGTGCCTGTCCGAGAATCAAATCCGCGTCACTGATTTTCGAACCGTGCTTCCGAATCTGGAAGATGTCTTTCTGAAACTGACCGGTCATTCGATTCGCGACTAGGAGAAAACCATGTTTCGCGGCCTACTGAAACTCACCTGGCTGGAGATCAAGATCTTCCTGCGCGAACCAATGGGAGCGTTCGGATCGATTATCTTGCCGGTCCTGGTCTTCGTCGTAGCGGGTCGATTCCTGGGCGGCGGGCCCAAGGCCGGCCAGTTCGCCGCCGGATTCGTGCGCGTTGGTTTGCCGGTATTTGTGTCGGTATTGATCGCCATCAGCGCCGTATTGTCGCTGGTCACTATCATTTCCATCTATCGCGAAGGTGGAATTCTCAGACGCCTCCGCGCCACTCCACTGCGGCCTCAGACCATCCTCACGGCGCATGTTCTGGTGAAGCTGGCGCTGACCGCGGTCACCATGATGTTGATGATGCTGGCAGGCAAGCGTTATTACCCGATCACCGTGAATGTTCCCGTGTTCGGGTTTACCTTGGCGCTTCTCATCAGCACGTGGAGTATTCTTTCGATCGGCTTTCTGATCGCCAGCATTGTGCCGACGGCCCGCTTCGCCCAACCGATCGGGTCGGCCATTCTGTATCCCATGCTCGCCGTGTGCGGATTGTTTGTGCCGGTACAATCCTTGCCCCCAGTGCTCCACACCGTGGCGCGAGTCGTGCCGCTAACCTACGCAGTATCGCTACTTGAGGGGATCTGGAAAGGCGAGGCGTGGTCAGCTCACATGGGCGACGTCGCGGCGCTCATCGTCATCTTCGCGATTTGTACAACCCTCTCCGCGAAAGTGTTCCGTTGGGAATAATTCAAGATCTTCCATTCGAGAGTCGGGCAGATTCGATAGCTAGTCCTGAAGTTGCTCCGTGGGCGCAGTCATTCAGATACCTGATTCTGCGCCAACAACCGAAATGAAGCGGAACCAACTCAAAGGTAGCGCCGTCTTCGCCTCGTAGCCGCAGCGAACGCAAACAGGAGCAGACCCACTGGCAGAATCGACGCAGGTTCCGGTACGGAGGTGAAGGTGAGCACCACCTCCCCGTTACCGCCAATGAATAACGGATCGCCGGGTGGCGCAGGGAACGATCCACCGATTCCCACGCCGGTGAGATAGTTGGGGTCGCCCGCATCGGGTGGTAGCACGATTCCGAAGATGGCCCCGTTTGACCCCAAGAGAGTACTTGCGTCGGATACGCCAATGCCACCCACATACCCCGAACCGCCACCGCCGCCGGCGAGCCCTCCCCCACCGCCACCGAAGTATCCTCCTCCACCACCGCCGCCTCCACTAATGACAGTGCCACCCACAGAAACGAACCAGGCCGCTCCGCCCTGGAATGCGCTACCGGGGCTGACGTCGTCAGGAAAAATGATCATCTTGTTGCCAGCGGCGCCGCCTGCCGACTGAGTGCCGCCCTGACCACCATTGGTGCAGGGAGACGCCCCCGCTATGGTGCCGCCACCGCCACCGCCTACGCAAACCATGCTGGAGGGGATTTGGAATCCGCCGCCACCGCCGCCCGCATCGATTAATTCCGTGCCACCCAAGATGATCGCGGAACGTCCACCGCCGCCGCCCGCGCCCTCGGTCCCTGACGGACCACCATAGCCGTCGCCGCCACCACCGAAACCGCCGGCCGCCGTCGCGCCGAATGCTTGACCGCCGCCGCCGACAAGGATCGTCAATGTTTCGCCTGGGGTCACGGCGATGTCTCCTGTGGAGAATCCGCCTGACCCGCCTTCGAATCCACCTCCGGCTCCCCAGAGCTCGACGTTGAGGCTTGTTACGTCTGTGGGAACGACGAACGACTGAAGCGAACCGGTATACGTAAACATGTTCGAGGACATCGTGGAATAAGCTGCCGGGGCGAACAGGATCAGTGCGCAACAGGAAGCGAGCATCTTGAGTCGCATTGGCATGCGGTTCAAGCGGAGGGGGTGCATCATTTTTTTCGACCTTCTAGTTTTGGATTCGCCAGATGATAGCATAGGTCCTCTTTGGGGATCTTACTGGCGGGGTCAAGGTTTAAGCGCCTCGGAGCGATACGGAATTATGACTACCTTCTGGTTGACCAGATGACTCCTTCCGCCGTCAGCCTCTCCAACTCCGCATCCCCAACCCCAAGCACTTCCTTCAGGACCACCGTGGTATGCGCCCCTAACCCAGGGGCACACCGCGTCGCGATTCCTGGAGTCTCCGAGAACTTCACAGGCGCGCCCGTCACGCGGAATCCATCGGCCACCGGGAACATTTCCCGATGCGCCGCCTGCGGATCGGACGCTACTTCGTCGATGGTGCGCACCGGAGCGCAGGGAATCCCGCGCGCCCGCAATTTGCCGATCCAGGACTGGCTCGTGTTGGTGCGGAAAATATCCGCGATCAATCCCTCCAGCTTTTCTCGATTAGCCACGCTCACGGCGTTGTTCGCGTAGTCCGGATGGCCCGCCAGCTCCGGACGTTCGATCGCTACACAGAACTCCTGCCACAGTTTCGGACTCGCTACCGCGATCACAATGTCACGATCCGAGGTCGCGAATCCCCGATACGGCACAATCGATCCGAAGCGAGTCCCCAATGCGCCCGGCACCACTCCATTGCCCGTGAAATACGCGAAATTCGACGACATCGCCGAAATCATCGAATCGAGCATCGACACGTCCACGAACTGCCCTGTGCCGCTTTTGTGCCGGGCTTCAATCGCCATCAGAATCCCGATCAGAGCGAACATGCCCGCCGTGATGTCGGCAACCGAATGCCCGCAACGCACGCGCTCGCCGCCTTCGACGCCCGTAATGCTGATCAGCCCGCTGGACGCTTGCAGAATCAGATCCATCGCCGGCTCATCACGCGAAGGTCCGGTCTGCCCATAGCCTGAAACCGAACAGTAGATCAGCCGGGGATTCCGCGCCCGTGCCGCCTCGTATCCCAAGCCCAGCCGTTCCAGCGTCCCCACCCGCATGTTCTCGATCAGGACATCGGCGTGCTCGACCATATCCAGACACAGCGCCACGCCCTCCGGCTTTTTCAGATCGATCGCTACGCTGCGCTTGCCGGGATTGATCCCCAGAAAATAGGAAGCTTCGCCATTGGTGAACGGGGGAGCCCACGTCCGTCCCACCTCGCCCTCCGGCCCTTCGATCTTCAGCACATCGGCTCCGTACTGCGCCATCAACATCGTGCAATACGGCCCGGCCAGGGCATGCGAAAAATCGAGCACACGAATACCGTCAAGCGGAGCAGGCATATTCTCAATGATATTCTGAACACCATGCCTTACGAACAGATTCTGTACGAGGTTTCGAACCTGGTCGCCACCATCACACTGAATCGACCCGAAAAGCTGAACGCCTGGACGCCAAAAATGGAAGAGGAGGTCACCGCCGCCATCCGTACTGCTGCCGCGGACGACGCCGTGCGCGTGATCATTCTGACGGGAGCGGGCAAGGGCTTCTGCGCGGGCGCGGATCTGAGCGTACTTGCCGGCGTCGCGGACAATCGGGATGCCGTGGCGGCCAGCCTGACCGCGAAAATCGAGGTGGATGAAAATGTCCGTGCCGATTTCCGCCACAAACATGCCTGGATGCTCTCGGTGGAAAAGCCGATCATCGCCGCCATCAACGGCCCTTCTGTCGGTCTCGGATTGATCGTGCCCATGTATTGCGATTTTAGATTTGCGTCCGAAAGGGCCAAGTTTTCGGTGATTTTTTCCAAGCGCGGCCTGGTGGCCGAGTACGGAATCGGCTGGATTCTCCCAAGGTTAGTCGGTCTGCCGAATGCCATCGAACTGATGTTCACTTCGAAGACCATTGATGCAGCCGAGGCCTTGCGCGTCGGCCTGGTCAGCCGCGTCTTTCCCGAGGAAAACTTCCTGGGAGCCGTGCAGCAAGTCGCGCGCGAACTGGCTACCACCGTCTCTCCACGATCTCTTAGCATCATGAAACGCCAGATTTACACCGGATTGGTTCAGAGCCTGGATGAAGCCTTCGATCTTGCGATCGAGGAGATGAAAGGCAGCTTCGGCACCGCCGATTTCAAGGAAGGCGTCGCGCATTTCCTCGAAAAGCGAGCCGCCGCCTTTACTGGCCGATAATTTCAATCACGGTCGCGGTAGCCATCCCGAAGCCGATGCACATCGATTGCAATCCGTAGCGTCCCCCGGTTCGCTCCAGGATGTTCACCAGTTTGGTCATCAGCGCCGCGCCCGTCGCGCCCAGCGGATGCCCATGGGCGATCGCGCCGCCTTGTATGTTCAGCTTGTCGAGATCGGCCCCCACTTCGCGCGCCCAGACCAGCGGCACGCACGAAAACGCCTCGTTGATTTCATACGCATCCATGTCTTCGATGCTCAGTCCCGCCATCTTCAACGCTTTGAGCGTCGCCGGAATCGGACCCGTCAACATCAATTCTGGATCGCTCCCCACCACCGCCCGAGCCACGATCCGCGCCCGCTTCCGCAAACCCAGCTCTCCGGCTTTTTCGCCGCTCGCCAGCAGCACCGCCGCGGCGCCATCTGAAATCTGGCTCGAGTTTCCCGCCGTAATCACGCCATCAGCCTTAAACGCCGGCTTCAATGCTCGCATCTTCGCAGCGTCCGGATTCGCGCGAACGCCTTCATCCGCTTCCAGCCCGTAAAATGGAAAAATTTCGCACCGGGTCCACCCGTTGCGCTGTGCCGCTGCGGCGCGACAGTGGCTTTGCGCCGAAAACTCGTCCAGCTCTTCGCGTGTGATTCCCCATTTTTCGGCGATCATCTCCGCCGAAATGCCCTGATGCATCAACTGAAAGGGAAAATCCTTGCGAAATTCATCCGTCAGCGCGAAATCCGATCCCATGGCGACTCTGCTCATGGATTCGACGCCGCAGCCAATGGTCATTTCCATATCTCCCGCCGCAATCTCCTGCGCCGCGAAGTGAATCGCTTGCTGGCCGGAGCCACAAAAGCGGTTGAGCTGGAGAGCCGGAACCTCGATCGGCAAACCCGCCTTCAGCCCCGCCAAACGACCGATATTTGCCCCTTGTTCCTCGATGGGAGTAACGCAGCCTGCCACGATGTCTTCAACCTCGCCGCCAGCCACGTTTGCGCGCTGTAGCAGCGATTTCAGAGTATCTGCGAGCAGATCCACTGGATGGATTCCGTGCAGCGCTCCGTCCGCTTTGCCGCGGCCGAAAGGGGTCCTGACGGCATCGACTATGTACACGTCCCGCATGCGCAACCTCCGGTTCACTTCAATGGGTTGATCAATGTGTTGACTTCGATGTAAGAATACCGTAATTCGGTCGGGCTTAGCGGAAATACTGGACCATTACATCGTACTCGGTCTTGAATTCCACCAGCGTCGCCGCCAGGCGATCTTCTTTCAGCCCCAGAGTCTGCAACAGCGTAGGGTCCGCGCAATCCGTCGTTTCGGGACAAATCCATACGCCAATCGAGTTCACGTACTGGTCCGCGCATTCGATCAGGCGGCTTAGTTGAACTTCGCCCGGCTTGACCGGCGCCGATTGGTCGTGATGATGAAGCACCGCATCCCGAATCGGCTCGGGAAGATTCCACACCGCCAGCGCGTCGAAGGACAACTCAGAGTGCGTGAAGCCGAGAACCTGGCCCTCGGCAACCGAATGGCTGGCGCCGGTTTCGGCGCGAAATTCCATGATGCGGGTATGCTGGTCAGGCAACGCCGTAGCGATCAGCAGGCGGCCCAGATCGTGCAGCAGCCCCGCGACAAACGCGCCCTCGGGATAATTGACGGTCAGCCGTTGCGCGAGCAGATCGCTCAACAGCGCCACCGCCGCTGAGTGCATATTGAATTGCGCCATCGACCAGGATTTCGGCACCGGCGTCTTGTTCCACATCCTGGTCAGCGACATCCCCAGCACAGCATTGCGAAGCTTAGTCAGCCCCAGAATCGCCAGCGCGTGTCGAACCGAGTTGATGGTGCCGCGTCGTCCATACAGCGCCGAATTCGTCAGATTCAGAATGTTCCCGGCAACCACGGTGTCTTTCTCGATCAGGTCACCCAGCTTCGAATACGACACGTCCTCCCCCGCCAGGGTCGCCATCAGCCGATTCAGGATCGCCGAGAACGGCGGGAGACTGGCAAGCGTTTTGAGAGCCCTACGCTTCAGTTCTTCAGAAGCGGGCAGCGCCGCAATCTCTGGGACGGTTAGTGATGCCACGCCTATGTTATCGGCCTCTCCGCGCGAAAACTGAAGGCGGTATGCTAATGGCAATGTTGAAGATCCTACTCCTAGCGGCATTCGCCGCGGGCGCCATGCCGCGGAATTCCTGCACATCGAAGTGTTTATTCGAGATATGAGCTGCGAGTCGTGCACGGAGAGCCTCGCCGGCGCCTTCAAGAAAATGCGTGGTGTGGACCACGTTAACGTCGATTTCAAGGCCGGAACGCTCGGATTGGACCTCGCCCCTCAGAATCGGCTCGGTGTCGAACAGGTGTGGGATTCCATCAAGCGAGTCGGCTACACACCCGGAGAAACCCAGGTAGTCGTGAAGGGCGCAGTGAAAGGATCGAAGCTGGAAGTTCCTGAGATCAATAGGACTTTCGAGCTCGACGGCAAGGCTGCGGAGAGCGATTCGGTGGAGTTGCGCGGCTCCACTGCGCCGCCGCCGGATCCTCGGACCCCGATCAGGATTCGGCTTAAGCCATAAGGCCTACTACCGGAGAACGCCCACCCGCTCGAGCGGCCAGTACACGAAGACGGCTTTCCCGTAGATATACCGCCGAGGCACCATGCCCCAGCTTCGGCTATCGTTCGAAAAGCTGCGATGGTCGCCCAGCACGAAATATTGCTCCGAAGGAACTACACGGCGCGGCATGGACACGTGGTCCCGGTATTCCGATGGAACGTAGGATTCGGCCAGCGGCCTGTTATTGATGATCACCGTTCCGTCGTTGACTTCGACGGTATCGCCTGGAACGCCGATCACGCGCTTGATGTAGGACTTGCTGGGGTCCCCTGGAAACCAGAATACGACCGTATCCCCGCGCCCGATGTCGCCGAGGCCAAAACGGTACGTGAACTTGTTGATAAAAATCCGCTCCTGGTCGATCAGGGAAGGCATCATGCTGGTCCCCTCGACCTTCACGGGCTGGTACAGGAACAGGATCACGACGATGGCGATCAACACGCTGAGCAGCAGGTCGCGAAGCCAGGAAATGGTCGCGGAGGCGGCCGAACGCCCTTTTGGCTCGGTTTCAGAATCTGGGGGAGGCTGAACCGGGGTAGTTACTTCTTCCATGGGTCCTATCGCCGATTATAGACGAGCCCGAAGGGATTTAGGTTTCCTATCGACACCCGATAGACGCCAGCGCCTGGACGTTTTATCATCATGGACATGTTTCAGATCATTCGGAGTGGCCCCGTGGCCGACGTCGTGATCATCGGCTCGGGCGCTGGCGGCGGCACCATGACCAAGGTGCTAACCGACTTGGGGATGAGCGTCACACTGATCGAAGCCGGGCCGATGCTGCATCCCGAGACAGATTTCCTGGAGCATGTGTGGCCCTATCAGGTCGCGCATCGCGGCTCCGGCCCCGGGGGCGCGAGTTATTTCGGACGCGGCCGGGACTTCGGCTGGTGGTCCGCGCACGCCGGCGGGTGGAAGCTCGAAGGCGAGCCTTATACCGTGGCTGAGGGCTCGAATTTCCAATGGTTCCGGTCGCGCATTGTCGGCGGCCGCACCAATCACTACGGCCGAATTTCCCTGCGCTACGCGGACTATGATTTCAAGCCCTATTCGCGCGACGGGATTGGCACGGACTGGCCCATCTCCTATGACGACATCGCTCCTTATTACGATAAAGCCGAGCGCTTTATCGGCGTGACCGGGTCGAAGGAAGGCATCCGGAGCGCCCCGGATGGTGTTTTTCAAAAATGCCCGCCGCCGCGCGTGCATGAAGTCCTGATCAAGAAAGCTTCCGACAAATTAGGGATTCCGTGCATTCCGAACCGGCTCGCCGTGATCACAAAAGCGACCAACGGCCGTCCCGCGTGTCACTATTGCGGCCAGTGCGGGCGCGGGTGCAAGACCGCGTCGAATTACTCTTCGGCGCAAGTGCAGGTTTTCCCCGCGATGAAGACCGGCCGCGTCAATCTGATCACCAACGCGATGGCTCGCGAGCTGATTACCGACAGCGAGGGCAAGGTCACCGCGGTTTCTTACATCGATAAGGCGACCCGGACCGAGAGGCAGGTCAAGTGTCGCGCAGTGGTCCTGGCGGCGAGCTGCTGCGAGTCGACCCGGCTGCTGCTGAACTCGAAAGCCCCCGGGCATTCGAACGGATTGGGAAATTCGTCGGGCGAGGTGGGCCGGAACCTGACCGACAACACCGGCTTCAGCTTGGGTGCTCAGATTCCGGCGCTGAAGGGAATGCCGAGGCATGACTCAGACGGCATGGGCGGCGCGCACTATTACGTTCCGTGGTGGCTCTGGGACAAGAAAACCGATTTTCCACGCGGCTATCATATCGAGCTGAACGGCGGATACACCATGCCGGGCATCGGATCGTTCAACGGTACAGTCAATCGCGATGAGGGCTACGGCGAGCCACTCAAGAAAGCCATCTATGAGGATTACGGAACGCGTGTAAGCTTCGCCGGACGCGGCGAAATGATTCCCAATCCAGACACCTATTGCGAGATCGATCCGGACGTCGTCGATCGCTGGGGAATCCCGGTCTTGAAATTCCACTTCAAATGGACCGACGCCGAGCTGAAGCAAGTGGAACATATGGAGCAGACCTTCACCCAGATCCTGGAAGCCATGGGAGGCAAGCCAGTGCATCGCGACGTTCCACGGAGCAGAAAATCTCCAAAGGCGGAGAAATCATCCACGAGGTGGGAGCCATCCGGATGGGCGACGATCCCCACAAGTCGGCGTTGAACAAATATTGCCAGTCCCATGACGTAAAGAATTTGTTCGTGGCGGACGCTGCGCCGTTCGTGAGCAATCCGGACAAGAATCCCACGCTGACCATCTGCGCGCTGTCGTGGAGAACGGCCGAGTACATGGCGGAAGAAATGAGGAAGGGCAATGTCTAACGGACTCTTGAGGCGCGACGCACTGCAACGGATCGCGGCGCTGGCGCTGGCCGGGCCGATTGAAATCGCCTCGGCGCAGCATGTGCACCACAGCGTCGCGGAAGAAGTGAAATCCGGGCCCTACAAATCGAAAGCGCTGACACCGCATGAATTCGCGACCCTGACTGCGCTCTGTGAGCTGATCGTTCCAGGCGCGTCGAAAGGCGGCGCCGCGGAGTTCATCGATCTTCTTTCCAGCCAGAATGAAGAGATGGCCGCGATCTACACGGGCGGCCTCGCGTGGCTGGATCAGCGGATGAAGCGCGAGTATTCAGCCGATTTTCTGACGGCGGGGGCGAATCAGAAGACGGCCATGCTTGACCGGATCGCGTATCAAAGAACGAGACTCCCGACCTCGCGCCGGGCATTCGATTCTTCGCGTGGGCGCGGCGCATGACGGTGGATGCGTATTACACCAGCGCCGCCGGACTGAAAGAAGTCGGGTACATGGGAAACGTCGGCATGACCGAGTTCAAGGTTCCGCAGGAAGCCATCGATTACGCAGTAAAGCGCAGCGGCCTGTGAGGATCGGAACCACAGGAACCGTGCTGAGCTGTTGCGGGCAAACAAGCGGATCGAGGCGCCTTTAAATCTAAAAGATGTTAAAAAACGGGACTGACCACTCTGTCCCCAGGTAATCCGCAACTCGAGCCGCCAACCTCGGTGGCAGTGGACAGAGCGGTCTGTCCCGTTTTTTCAACTACCTTTACTACGATGCCTAAGTACAACCGAGCCGCCAGTCCATCCGGCAAGCCAGCCTCCCGAATTTTTCCCGCCACCGTGGGAATATCGTAATCCACGCGGCGATATTCGATGATGCCCTCTTCCGGCCAATAGAGGGCGTAAGCAGCTCGCGGATCGCCATCGCGCGGCTGCCCCACGGCTCCGGGATTTAGCAGGTAGAAATGATGCGGTTCCAGCTCCAGGGTACCGTCGGGGAGAATGTGCTTCACCCCTCCACGAGCCAGCAGGAATCCCCCCTGCACATGCGTGTGCCCGAAAAACGTCGCCTGCGCAGCGACGAAATCGCGCAGCGGAGCGACATCGGTCAGGCTGATCAGATAATCGTCCTCGTCCACCGGAGATCCGTGGACCAGGTCGAAATCCTCATAACGCAGCGGGCCGCGCGGAAGGTCCCGCAGGAATTCCACATTCGCCGGGGTCAGCGCGCCGCGCGTCCAAATCGCGGAAGCCCGCGCCGAAGGATTGTAGTGATCCAGATTGTCGCCGCCGGAGCATGCTTTATCGTGATTGCCGCGCACGAACACCGCTCCACTGGTCCGCGCCCAATCGACGATGGCGTTAGGATCGGCGCCGTAGCCGACCAGGTCGCCCAGGCACATGATCCGGTCGTATTTCCCGCGCGCGTCGGCGAGCACCGCATCCAGGGCCTCCAGGTTGGCGTGAATATCGCTCAGAATCAGGTGCGGCACAGGCGTATCAGCGCCACCTCCGGAGGCGCGCCCAGGCGTGCCGGAACCCCAATCGTCCCGATGCCGCGCGAAACGAAAATGGAAGACCGGCCCGCGACGATAAATCCCGTCGACATACGGTGTAAAGAATCGCGCCAGATTCAGATCCTCGCGCAGAATCTCGAAGCGCACCTGGCCTCCGTGCGTATGTCCGGCGATAGTGAACTGCCAGCCCTGATTCGCGGCCACCGGAAAAACGTCCGGGTTATGAGACATCAGCACATTGAACGCGCCGGGCAGGATTAATCTTTCGGTATGCACCAGGTAGCGGTCGCCCTTGTGCTGATAGTCGACGCCCGCCAGATTCATGGTGGCCTTCCCGAACTTAAGCGGTTCCGCCGCGTCCCGCAGGAAACACATTCCCAACCGTGCGCCTCTCTCCGCGACGTGGTCCTCGGCGTTCGCGTAAATTTCGTGATTCCCCATGCAGCCGAAGATTCCCGCATCGGCGCGCAGCCCGGCCAGCCGATCCATACACAAATCGACGGGATCGGAAACCGTGGAAATCAAATCGCCCGTCACCAGCGCGATATTCGCGCGAGTTTCGTTCGCCATCGCGATAGCCCGGTCCAGCACCTTCACGGGAAGGAACGGGCTGAGGTGAATGTCGGTGATCTGGACCAGCCGCAGACCATCGAGATCGGGGTGCAGACCCGGAATCTGGATTTCCACTTCGCGCAATCTCAGGTCGAATCTTCCGATGAAGACTCCGTAGCCGACCGCCAGAACCGGTGCGCCGAACAGTGCGACATGGCCGGCTTTCAGGAAATTCCGCCGCGCGGGACTATATTCCGGGCGCGCCTCCGGCAGGATATGCGAAACCGCCAGCGCGGTCACCAGGAGCACCGTCAGAAACGCCCAGGACATCATCAGGCCGCGGCCCCAGCCGGGCCACCATCCCGGAAAATACTTCGTAACGCGGGCGAATCTTAACAGAAACGCGAAGATCGCGATCCCGGCCGATCCCAGCGCCGCGATCGACACCAACCGCCGCCGCGAAGTCGAGGTCCGCACCGCAGGCATATGGAAAATCCACAGCGCTCCGGCACTCTGCACCAGCAATAACGATGGTTAATCCGATGATGTCGGGCAGGTAACGCAGAACCAGGCGATGCAGCACTGTTTCTATGTTAACCCGCGCATCCTCTACAATCAGAAAATGTCTCTCGTTGTGGTTGGATCTGTGGCCTATGATGGCGTCGAAACGCCGCACGGCCGTGTTGACCGAATGCTCGGCGGAGCGGCCACTTACATCTCCCTGGCCGCGAGTTTTTTTACCCAGCCCCGCATGGTGGGAGTCGTCGGTGAGGATTTCGCGGATGAGGATACGGCTCTGCTCTCGAGCAAAGGCGTCGATCTGGAAGGCCTGGAGCGCGTCCCCGGTAAAACGTTCTTTTGGGCCGGGAAATATTCCGACGACATGAACGATCGCGAAACGCTGGTCACGGACCTGAATGTTTTCGCCGATTTCAATCCCAAGCTTCCGGAAAGCTACCGCTCGGAACAGTATCTGCTGCTCGGAAATATTCAACCGGCGCTGCAGCGCAGCGTGCGCGAGCAAATGAACGATCTTGCGTCTTGCCGGCGGCGACACGATGAATTTCTGGATCAAGGATTTTCGCGAGGAGCTGCTCGAAACCATCCGCGGCTGGGATTTCCTGCTGATCAACGATAGCGAGGCTCGAATGCTCTCCGGGTGAAGCAACCTGCGCAAGGCCGCCAGCGCGATTCTCGACATGGGACCGCATACCCTGGTGATCAAGCGCGGCGAATATGGCGCCATGCTGTTCCGGCGCGATTCTTTTTTCGTCGTCCCCGGCTATTTGCTGGATGATGTTTTCGATCCCACCGGCGCGGGCGATTGTTTTGCGGGCGGCTTCATTGGCTACCTGGCCGAGCAGGGTTTCGATCTCGAGGCCGGCCACATCGGCCGCGGCGATCTGAGCCGCGCCGTGATCTACGGCTCCGTCATGGGCAGCTTCTGCTGCGAAAAGTTCGGCGTCGAGCGGTTCCGCACGCTGGACACGCGAAGAAGTAGACGCTCGTTTTGAAGAGTTCCGGCGATTCACGGCCTTTTAGGCATGCGCCCGATATCCAGGTCATGCGGCGTGTTCGCACTCCTCGCGCGCGATCGCCTTTGGCGCGGCGCCTGGTGGTGCCTCGAGCGCGGCTATGTCCTCTTCTACGGTGATGCCGAAGCGCACCTGAACATCGCCCGGCGCATCCTGGATTCCCGTACGCCGGGGCCGGAGCAGATCGGCACGGTCTGGCTTCCGCTGCCGCACGTACTGATGGTCCTTGCCCGCCATGCACGACTCTGGTGGCGCAGCGGATTCGCCGGTGCCATCCCTCGCTGGTCTGCGCGATTCTCGCGGGGCTGTTCCTCTTCGCCGCCGCCCGGCGAGCCTATGCATCGGCCGCCGCGGGCTGGCAGTCGTCCTGATATTCGCGTTGAATCCGAACATGCTGTATCTGCAATCGACGCCCATGACGGAGCCCTGTTCGCTGCCACCGTCGCGGCGTTGCTGTGGGCCACGCTCTGGTTTCGCGATTCGCAATCGATCCTGCGCCGTCCTGGTCGCCGGAGTCGCATCGAATGCCGCGTCGCTTACCCGCTACGAAGGGTGGTTCTCTGATTCCCTTTGTATGTTTGTACCTGTTATTCGTCGCGAAACGAAAATGGCACGCGCCTCTTATTCGGCGCTCTTGCCGCGCCTGGCTCCGCTGGCCTGGCTGGCGCATAATCGCTTCTACTACGGCGATCGCGCTCGAGTTTTACAACGGACCCTGGTCTGCAATCGCGATCTATCGACGTGCGCGCGAAGGCGGCATGAGCCCCTATCCCGGGGATCACGACTGGCGCCTGGCTCTCGAATATTACTTCGACCGCCGCGCGATTGATCGTGGGCTGGCCCGCGATCGCCGCGGCAGCCGCCGGAATATTCATCGCGATATGGCGGCGAGCCTGGTGGCCTTTAGCGATGCTGGCGCTCGCACCGGCATTTTACCTCTGGAGCATGCACGCATCGGGAACGCCGATCTTCGTCCCCGTGCTCTGGCCGTACAGCTTCTACAACACCCGCTATGCGATTCGCGGTATTGCTCGCTGGCGGCATTTGCGGCCGGGGCGATCGTGACCCTGCTGTCGCGGCGCTGGCAGATCCCCGTCGCGATCGCGATGGCCGCGATTCCCCTGGCCGTCTCGACCGGCGGCGCGCCGGTATGTTGGAAGGAAGCCCGAGGTCAATTCCTTGGCGCGACGGCAGTGGACTCGCGAAGCCGCTCAGTTTCTGGCCGCGAATTACCAGACCGGCATCGGGAATCATCTGTTCTCCTTCGGCGATCTGACCGGCGTTCTGCGCCAAGCCGGAATTCCTTTGCGCGAAGGCCTTGCATGAAGGCAATCGGCCCAGTATGGTAGCGAGCCATCGTCGGCCGGATCTGTTTCTCCACGAAGAATGGGCCCTGGTTTCGCGGGCGACGATGTTTCCACGAGCCATGCAGAGAGCCGATCGGCATCGGCCGCCATTATCGAGCTGCGGAAGCAGATTATCGTAAAGGGAGCCCCGGCGTAGTGGAGATCTATCAGGCGCATTCAATGAAAATTCCGTTCACCAAAGCGCACGGCGCGCGCAACGATTTCTTGCTCACCTGGCGGGATCGAATTCCGGATGAGATCAGCGGATCTCGCCGCCCTCGCCCGTCGCCATTTGCGATCGCCACACCGGCGTCGGCGCCGATGGATGGCTCCTGGTTTCCATCGACCGATGCGATTCGCCATCCAGCTCGTGGAATTCCGACGGCAGCACGCAGTGAGATTTCGGGCAACGGCACGCGCTGCGCCGCGGCGTTTCTGATCGAAATGGCCGGCCGCGGAGATCACGTTCGTCATCGCCACCGGAGCGGGTTTCAAGCATCTTCCGTCTGCTCGAACGCCGCGAGCGCACCGTTTATCTTTCGAGATGAACATGGGCGCGCGCCGCAGTCGAAGCGCTTGCACGCCGCATATCGAGAGCCACGACGCGATCGATTCTGAATGTCGGCAATCCGCAATGCGCGGTTTTCGTCGACGATTTCGACTTCGACTGGCGCGCGCATCGGCGCCGGATCGAGAGCGCGATCCGCACTTTCCGCAATCGCACCAATGTTTCGTTTGTGCGCGTGGTGGATCCCCATACCCTCGACGTGCGCTTTTTCGAACGCGGCGCGGGTGAGACAATGAGTTCTGGAACTGGCTCCACGGGTGCAGCAGCCGCGGCGCTGGCACGGGGACTGGTCGCAGAGCCCTATAGAAGTAGATACTCCAGCCGGTCCGCTCGGGCTGCGCCTGGATGCAGGCGAGTTGTTGCTGGCCGGACCAGCGGAAATCGTCGCCACCGGCGATTTTTATTATTAGGGAGGCGCAGTTAAAGTCAGTTGAATCACGCGCAGGAATTGCGGCGGAAGATTGAATCCCATCAAGCCCGTGTGGGCGTCGTCGGGCTGGGATATGTCGGACTGCCGCTGGCAGTGGAGTTTGCCCAGGCCGGTTTTTCTGTCACCGGCATCGACATCGACCAGTCCAAGGTCGACTCGCTGAATCGCGGTGTTTCCTACATTCAGGACGTTCCCAGCGACATTCTCAAACCGCTGGTGGATTCAGGCAAACTGCGCGCCACCACAGACTTCGGCGCCGTCGCGCAGCTCGACACCATCAACATCGCCGTCCCCACTCCGCTGCGCAAAACCAAAGATCCGGACATGAGTTTCATCGTGAACGCGTGCCAGGAAATCGCCAAACATTCTCATCCCGGCATGTTGATGATTCTCGAATCCACCACCTACCCCGGCACCACCGATGAGCTGATGCTCCCGATGTTCCAAAAACCCGATCTGAAAGTCGGCGAACATTTTTTCCTGTGCTTCTCGCCGGAGCGCGTGGACCCTGGCAACGCCAATTTTCAGACCAAAAATATCCCCAAAGTAGTCGGCGGCATCACGCCGGCATGCACTGAGATCGGCGCGCTGTTCTATGGGCAAGCGCTCGAAAAAGTCGTCCCGGTCAGTTCCACGCGCGTAGCCGAAATGGTCAAGCTGCTCGAGAACACCTTCCGCATGATCAACATCGGCTTGGTGAACGAAATCGCCCTGATGTGCGATCGCATGGAGATCAACGTGTGGGAAGTGATCGAAGCGGCCGCCACCAAGCCATTCGGGTTCATGCCGTTTTATCCCGGCCCCGGCCTGGGCGGCCATTGCATTCCCATCGACCCGTTCTATCTTTCCTGGAAAACCAAGCAGAGCGGAATCGAGGCTCGCTTCATTGAGCTGGCGGGCTATATCAACGGCCAGATGCCGCATTTCGTGGTCGACAAGATCCAGAACGCCCTGAACGACCATTCGAAGCCTTTACGCGGCTCCAAGATCCACGTCCTGGGCGTCGCCTACAAGCGCGAGATCGACGATGTGCGGGAATCCCCCGCGCTGGATATTATTCATCTCCTCGAAAAACGCGGCGCCGTAGTCAGTTACAGCGATCCCTTCGTTCCCCGGCTGCGCGGGGAGGGTTTTCTCACGCACGCGCTCGAAGCCGTCGATCCCGCTAAGGCTGCGTCCGAGGCCGATTGCGTCGTGATCGTCACCGATCACAAGGACTTCGATTATCCCAGTATCGTGGAGCACGGGAAGCTGATCGTCGACACCCGCAACGCCCTCAAAGGCAACAAATCGGCGAAAATCGTGCGGTTGTAGGGCTACTTCCCGAAATAGGTTTCGTCGTAGATGATCGTATTTTTCTTCTTCAGCTCCGCGATCGCCTTCTGCGCCGCTTCGGGTTTGATCTTGGCCTCGATTTCCGGCCGTACCTCGTCGAACGGCTTAGTCGCGTGCGATTCCACCAGGATCAAGTGATAGCCGAACGCAGTCTTTACCGGCTCCGTCACTTTGCCGGGCTCGGCGGCAAAGGCGGCCTTTTCGAATTCAGCCACCATTCCACCCTTCCCGAATGCGCCTAATTGCCCGCCTTGCTTGGCATTGCCGGCATCGTCCGATTCCGTCTCGGCCAGTTTCGCGAAATCGCCGCCCCCGACGATCTTGGCCCGAATCTCCTGCGCCTTCGCCAGCGCCTCTTCCTCGGTCAAATCCTTCTCGCCCGTCCGCATCGGCACTCGAGAGCCTTTGAATCGGATCAAGATGTGCCGCGCTTTCACCTGTTCCCACTCGGCTTTGTGAGCATCGTAATAAGCGTGCAACTCGGCGTCAGTGGGCTTGGTGGTTTCGAGCAATTGCTCGTATAAACTTTGCGCCAGCACGCGATTGGCTTGCACTGCGATCTCTGCCTTCACCTTTTCGGTTTGATCCAGCTTGCGCGCCCGCGCCTCCTGCGCCATGGTGTTCAATTCAGCCAGCGACTCGGCCAGCCGTTTGCGTCCCGCCGGAGTTTGCAATTGGGCCTGCTGACGCTGCTGCTCGGTCAGCGTGGATACGATCAGATCGAACTGCGCCTTGGTAATCTTCTGATCCCCAACCGTCAGGACCACTGTATCGGGGGAAACGGGGGGCGTTTGCATCGCCGGGGGCTGTGCAGCCGGCGACGTGGGAAGACGAGGGACAGGAGACTGCCCCCATGCAAGCGCACCAGCAGCCAGAACCATCAAATATCTCATGTCCTCAGCATACCGCGGTGTTATCCTGAAGGACCAATATGAGGATTCTCATCCTTGCCCTACTCGCCTGCGCGCCGTCGATTCGCGCCGCCCAAGCATTCTCTGTCTATGACTTACAGGCCCCCTCGACGCATTCCTTCGATATTCTGTACGACGTTTCGAGCGATCGCGAAGGCGCCGCATACTTCTTCAATCCCATCCGTCCCGGCTCGGTTTCGACCAAGGAGCGCGTGATCGACCTCTACACCGGCAAGAGTCTGGAATTCAGTGAAGTAGACGCCGCCGCCGCCCGAGCCTCGGGCTTGGTGCGCGGCAAAATCGCCGACGATCAAAAGTACATTCGCGTGAAATTCCTAAGTCCCGTGCCGAAGAATGGCGAAGTGCGCATCCGGATTCTGAAGACCTATACCGACCCTCCTTCCTATTACGAAAAAGCCAACACGCTGGTGTTTGACCGGCCCATGGGCATCAAGCGAAATGTCGTGATTCTGCCGCGCGGCTATGAATTGGTGGCCTCCGCCTCACCCGGCATCGTTTCCACCGACGCCGCCGGGCGCGTTCACATCAGTTTTCTGAATGACCGTGACGATCAGTTGCCCGTAAAGATCGTCGCCCGGAGGCTCCCATGAAGCAGGCTGCCATGAAGAAGGCTCTCATGAAGAAGGGGGCTCTCCTGCTCCTGATGCCCCTGCTCTGTTTCGGCCAGTTTCATCGCGCCGAGCAGGACCGCGAGATTCGCTATTGGCTGCTGGACCCTTCCACCCATCAATTCGCCATCTCGCACGATTTCAATGTCGACCGAGTGGGCCAAGCCTCCGTCCACAGCTTCGTCCGCGCCGTCAAGCCCGATTCGAAGATCACGCTGCTCGACACCGGAGACGTGTTGAAAACCCACATCGTCACCGGCAAGCAGGTGAATGAGCTGGGATACTATCCGCAGCCGCAGCAGCCCGATACCGTGGTGGTCCAAGGCGATCTTCCCCGGCCCATCGGGAAGGGCGAATCGGTCCGCGTCCGCGTCGAGGAAACCTATACAGATCCCGTAGGCTACAAAATGGACGGCAATGAGCTGGTTTGGACCCGCACCGTGGGCCGACCCGTTAACTTTGTGACGCTCCCCGACGGCTGGATGCTGTCCGCCGTGAATACTCCCGCCGTAATCACGCTCGATGCACAAGGTCGCGTGACGATGCGCTTCACCAACACGCACCCCGGCGATCTGGCAGTCACCATCCGCGCCCGCCGCAGATGAGCTGAGCTTTATGACGCGCCTTTGCCAATGGCGTGATGTTCGGGAAATGAAACGGTAAATGTAATTCCCGGAGTTCCGCCTTTCCAGGAAAATTCTCCTTTCAGTTGATGCGACAGAATCTTGACGATCTTCAAGCCGAGGGAGTTGGATTGCTGCGGCTCCATGCCTCCGGGTAGGCCGACCCCGTCATCGCTCACTTCGAGCAGAATGCGCCTATCGGCGCGGTGGCAATTAATTTGGATGGAGCCGGACCTGCCTTCCGGGAAGCCATGGATCAGCGCATTTGAGATTAATTCAGTGAGAATCAGGCCCAACGGGATTGCCTGGTCTACCGCGAACGGCAAGCCATCGACCGATTCATGGCAGGAAACGCGAGTGGGATCCACTCCGTAGGATTGCCAGAGATTCCCCACCAGCATGGAGACGTACCGGGTCAGGTTAATCCCTCGAAAATCCTCGCTTTCATACAGTTGCTCATGGACCAACGCCATCGACTCCACGCGGTGCTGGCTTTCGCGCAGCGCGCGCACCGTGTGGCCGTCTTCCAGGCCGGCGGTTTGCATCCGCAGCAGGCTCGCGATCACCTGCAAGTTGTTCTTCACCCGATGATGCACTTCCTTCAGCAGCACCTCTTTCTCGGAAAGCGAAACCGCCAGCCGGTCGCGTTCGGCATTCAGCATTCTCACCAGATTCAGCTTCTGGATAGCCTTCTCGATCGCAAGCTGCAAGACGTCTGCGCTGATCCGATCCTTCAGGAGAAAGTCATTCGCCCCAGCCTTTAGAGCCGCGCTCGCCACCTCCCCGCTATCCAGGCCGGTCAGCATCACCACCGCGCTACCCGGCTCCCCCGCCACCAGCTTCGCGACGAACTCCGTGCCGTTCATGCCCGGAAGCCGATACTCCACCAGCACGCAGTCCACGTTCGCGCCGCGGCAGATTTCGAGACCCTGCGCGGCCGTCGCGGCCTCAATGTATTCGAGTTGCGGTCCGTAAGCTTCAAGCAGCAGCGTCCGGCAGAGATTGCGGTCCGCCGGCGAGTCGTCTACAATCACTATTTTCATCGCATAAAAGTCTCTGTGAACCTAGTACCGCAACCTGGGAAAAGTTCTCAGCGTGATAGACTGTTCTCGGTTTGGGAGGATGTTGTGGAAGAGCGAATTCTCGAGCTCTTACGGCAGGATTTCAATCTAGCGAAGCAGGACCTGGAAGCCGCCACCGAACGATTCGACGCCCTCATCCGCGAAGCGCCCAGCGGCCTTCCCCATCCCGACGGCGCCCAACGCATCAAGAACGCATCGAACGCGCTGTCCGAAGCCCGCAAGAAGCTGATGGACGCCACCGTCCGTCTCAACAAGTTTGTCCTCCACGGCGTCTTGCCGCCCGATAACCAGCACTGAACCCAAGCACTAAACCCAAGCACTGAACAGTGTTAAGTTGCTAAACTGCTGTTTTTGGGATTGAACATGCGAACTATTCAACGCGTTGCCGTCCTTGGCGCCGGCACCATGGGCTCCCGTATCGCCGCCCATTTGCCAATGCCGGAATTCCTTCCGTGCTGCTGGATCGTTTCCCCCGCGCTCGCGCGCCAAAGGCGTGGAAAACGCGGCCAAACAGCGCCCCGGCGGATTTTTCGTCGATTCCGCGGCCTCCCTGATCACGACCGGCAGCTTCGACGACGATCTTCGCCAAGATCGCCGCCTGCGACTGGATTATCGAAGCCGTCACCGAGAATCTGGAAATCAAACGCGGCGCTGTGGAAGAAAGTTGAAGCGTCTGCGCAAGCCGGATTCGATCGTCTCCACCAACACCAGCGGCATTCCGCTGCGCGCAGATCTCCGAAGGCTTTTCGCCCGAATTCCGGCAGGCATTTTCTGGGAACCACTTCTTCAATCCGCCCCGCTATCTGCACTTGCTCGAGCTGATTCCAGGCCCCGATACCGATCCGCCATCCTCGAATTCGTCTCCGATTTCGCCGACCGCCGGCTGGGCAAAGGCGTGGTTCCCTGCAAAGACACGCCCAATTTCATCGCCAACCGCATCGGCAGCTTCTTCGGCGGCACCATCGGCAAAGCTCACCATCGAGGGCGGCTACACCGTCGAAGAAGTGGACGCCATCACCGGCCCGCTGATCGGCCTGCCCAACAGCGCCAGTTTCCGCCTGCTCGATATTGTCGGCCTGGATGTCTGGGCCTTCGTCGGAACCAATTTGTATCACGCCGTGCCCGAAGATCCCTGGCGCGACCGCTTCTGATGAGCCGATTCCCAGACAGAAAATGATCGAGCGCGAATGGCTCGGCGAAAAGACCGGCCAGGGCTTCTACAAGCGCGTCGGCAAGGAAAAAGAAATCCACGCCATCGATCTGAAGACGCTGGAATATCATCCCGCGCTCGAAGGTCAAATTCCCCTCCGCCGATGCCGCCCGCGGCATCGAAGACCTGGCCGAGCGTCTGCGAGTCGCTGGTGAAGGGAACCGACCGCGTGGCAACTTTCCTGTGGCAGCTCTATAGCGATCTGTTTCTTTATTCCGCCGAGATGGTCCCTGAAATTTCGGATCGCATCGTCGAAATCGATCGCGCCATGCGCTGGGGCTACGCGCAACAAACTGGGACCGTTCGAGCTATGGGACGCGCTCGGCTTCGAAGCCGTATGTCAGCGCCTCGAGTCGGAAAAACGCGAGATTCCCGCGAATATTCGAACAGATGCGCAAGTCCGGCGCGACAGTCGCTCTATCGAATCGCGGACGCGGGCGGCCAGCCAGGCACTCGAGTATTTCGATCTTGGCGTTGCGAGGTATGCAGCCTTCTGGAAGACCGCCCCGGCATTCTGGTCCTGGCCGATGTCAAACGTGCGCGAGCGCGCGAACGAGTCGTAAAGCGAAATGCCGGAGCGCTTCGCTCGATCGATCTCGGCGACGGCGTGCTGTGCGTCGAGTTCCACAGCAAGATGAACTCGCTCGGCGAAGATCAGATCGCCATGCTGTACGCCGGACTCGAAGAGACCAGCCAGAATTTCGACGCCATGATCATCGCCAATCAGGGCGAGAATTTCAGCGTCGGCGCGAACCTGATGCTGGTCCTGCTGGCCGCGCAGGAAGCCGAATGGGACGACCTGGACGCGGCGATCCACCGCTTCCAGCAGGTGAACATGGCGCTGAAATACGCCGCGAAGCCCGTGGTGGCCGCGCCGTTCGCGCGATCGCTCGGCGGCGGCTGCGAGATCCCTCTGCACTGCGCGCGAGTCCAAGCCTCCGCTGAAACCTACATGGGCTTAGTCGAGGTCGGCGTCGGCTTGATTCCCGCCGGCGGCGGCTGCAAGGAACTGCTGCTCCGCTTGAAAGACCCGCGTCGCGTCTTCGAGCTGATCGGCTATGGCCAAAGTTTCGATCCAGCGCCGAAGATGCCCGCGCACCTGGGATTCCTGAACAAGGGCGATCACATCTCCATGAATCCCGATCGCCTGATCGGCGACGCCAAGGCTTTGGCTCTATCGCTGGTCCGCGATTACGCGCCGGGCACGCCTCGCACGATATCAAGGTGGCGGCGAAAGCGCGCTTCGCGATGCTGAAACTCGGCGCCTGGGCGATGCGGCAAGGCGGCTACATTTCCGATTACGATGTCGTGGTGGCCGAAAAACTCGCCGGAATTCTGAGCGGCGGCCGTTTGACGGGCGAGCAGATCGTGAGCGAACAGTATCTGCTCGACCTGGAGCGCGAAGCCTTCCTGAGCCTGTGCGGCAACCCCAAAACCCAGGAGCGCATGCAGGCACATGCTGAAAACCGGCAAGCCTTTAAGGAATTAGATCGAAGGAACTTAAAATGACGGAAGCCGTAATTATCGATTGCCTGCGAACCGCGGTCGGCAAAGCCCCGCGCGGCACGCTCAGGAATTCGCGCCCCGACGACATGGCGGCCGCGGTCATCAGAAGCACTGCTCGAAAAGCATCCGCAAGTTCCAGTCGGAGAAATCGACGACCTGATCCTCGGCTGCGCGATGCCCGAAGCCGAATCCGGCATGAATATGGCCCGCATCGCCGCCCTGCGTGCCGGCCTGCCCGATACAGTTCCCGGCGTCACGATCAATCGATTCTGCTCTTCCGGCCTGCAGGCCATCGCCATGGCAGCCGAACGCATCCGATCCGGCGGCGCCGATATCATCCTCGCCGGCGGAGCCGAATCCATGAGCCTGATCCCCATGGCCGGGCAACAAATTCGCGCCCAATCCGTGGATGGTGGATCACATTCCGAGATCTACATGAACATGGGCCTCACCGCCGAAGAGGTGGCCCGCAAGTACGGAATCAGCCGCGAGGATCAGGATCAGTTCGCCTATCGCAGCCATCAGAACGCGCTCAAGGCCCAGGCCGAAGGCAAATTCGACGACGAGATTGTGCCGGTTGAAATCGAGACCACGACTCTTTCGAACGGCCAGCCGTCGACACAGAAAACCGATCTTCAAGAAGGATGAAGGCCCGCGCGCCGATACCTCGCTCGAAGCGCTCGCCAAACTGAAGCCCCGTGTTTCACGCGACACGGCACGGTTACCGCGGGCAATTCGTCGCAAACCAGCGACGGCGCCGCCGCGGCGATCGTGATGTCCGACAAGAAAGCGCGCGAGCTCGGGCTGAAACCGATGGCGCGATTCGTCAGCTTCGCCGTCGGCGGAGTGCCGCCCGAAATCATGGGCATCGGACCCGTGGTGGCGATTCCGAAAGCCCTGCGCATGGCCGGATCTGAAGCTCGACGACATCGGCGTGATCGAGCTGAACGAAGCGTTCGCCGTGCAGGCGCTTGCGGTCGATCGCGCCAGGCGGGATTGAATATGGACAAGCTCAACGTGAACGGCGGCGCGGTCGCGCTGGGGCATCCGCTGGGCTGCACCGGCGCGAAGCTGACCGCGACCATCTCTGCGCGAAATGCAGCGCCGGGACGCGCGCTACGGCATGGTGACGATGTGCGTCGGCGGCGGCCAGGGCGCGGCCGGAATTTTCGAGCGGCAATTGATGGAACTGAACATGGCAGCCACAACTATCGCGATTCCGAAAACCAAAGGCGGCGCGTTCCTAATCGAAGACGCGCGCAGCCGGAGAGCATTTTCACGCCCGAAGATCTCACCGAAGAGCATCGCGCCATCGCGCGACCACCGAGCGAATTCTTCAACGAAAGAAGTCGCGCCGCATCTCGAAGCGATTCAGCATCAGCGATCACGACCGTCGCCGTCCGGCATCCTGCAAGAAATCGGCCGAGCTGGGCCTGACCGCCGTCGTGATGCCCGAGAAATACGGCGGCATGGAGCTGGATCTCACGTCCGTGATGGTGGTGGCCGAAGGCGTCGCCCGCGACGGATCGTATTCCGCCTGGCACGGCGCGCACGCCGGCATCGGCACCCTGCCGCTGCTGCTGTTCGGAACCGAGGAGCAGAAGCAAAAATATCTGCCGAAGCTCGCCACCGCCGAAATGGTCGCCGCCTACTGCCTGAGCGAGCCGCAGGCCGGCTCCGACGCGCTGGCCGCCAGGACCCGCGCCGATCTGTCGCCCGACGGCACGCATTACATCCTGAACGGCCAGAAGATGTGGATCACCAACGGCGGCATACGCGGATCTCTTCACCGTCTTCGCGAAGGTCGGCGGCGAACAGTTCTCGGCGTTTCTGGTGGAGCGCGCCTTGCCCGGCGTTTCCACCGGCGACGAAGAACAGAAGATGGGGATCAAGGGCAGTTCCACCACGGCCGTCTATCTCGACAACGTTCAAGTGCCGGTCGAGAACCTGCTCGGCGAAATCGGCCGCGGCCACATCATCGCGTTCAACATTCTGAATCTCGGCCGTCTGAAGCTCGGGCCCGTTCGCGCGTCGGCGGCTGCCAAGCGACGTGCTGGCGGTATCGATCAATTATGCCAAAGAGCGCAAGGCGTTCGGCAAGTCCATCTCCGAGTTCGGCATGATCCAGCACAAGCTGGCCGAGATGGCGATTCGCATCTTCGCGGCCGAGACCATGACGCTATCGCGTGGAGGGCCTGATCGAGGCGCAGCTCGAAGGATTTTCCTGGGACGAGCCCGAAGCCGGCCACGCCATGATGAAGGCCGTCGAAGAATTCGCCGCCGAATGCTCCATCATCAAGGTCTTCGCGTCGGAAGTGCTGGATTACGTCGTCGATGAAGGCGTGCAGATTCACGGCGGCTACGGCTTCCATCAGGATTACGCCGTCGAGCGCGCCTATCGCGATTCGCGCATCAACCGCATTTTCGAAGGCACCAACGAGATTAACCGGCTGCTCACCACCGGCATGCTGCTGAAGCGCGCGCAGCAGGGCACGCTGCCGCTGGTCGAGGCCGTAAAAAAGCTTCAAAGCGAGATCCTGAGCGGACCTTCTCTAGGCGCCTCC
>CAVPKR010000033.1:0-6607 GCA_963705675.1 Terriglobia bacterium | reverse complement strand
ATATATCCACAAGAGAGAGCCTGATTAGCTTGAGAGTGGAGAATACACGGTCCACTCAATATCGCCAAAAGTAGTTTAGCGCTCAAAAATACTGTATCACCAGATCGTCCCAAACGCGTGCCTTTTCCGCAGTGGCAGACAGGGTACAACCGCCTAACGTTTGACGCAAACCACGCTCAGCACAGCATTACAGCAATAGGCAGTCCCAAATTGTGCAAATAGCACTTTCACACACACTCGCTGAAACCCTCTGCACCGCTGCCCACACTTTCAACTCAGGCTGCAGCCTTGCCGCGTTGCTCGGTCTGACGCGCGAACCGCACGCCCGACGCCGCCAGTGCGTCTTCCACCTCATCCGCCTGGTGCCCGGTCACCGTGACGATCTGATCCGCCGCCGCCACCGATCGCGCCGCCGCGACGACATGCTCCACCAGCGCCATCCCTCCCGCGCGGTGCAATACTTTGGCCTTCTTCGAACGCATGCGAGTGCCCAGACCCGCAGCCAGAATCACAATGCTGATGTTCATTTCTTTTTCAATGTCCTGCTTCGCGCCTGCTGCGCGAGCTGTACGGCCACTGCACCGATCACGCCCTGATCGTGACGGATTTTTCGACGTTCCGGAACCTCGACATCCGCATCAGATCGACCCCCATCACCTGGATTCCCATCTTTTCCAGATTGGCAATATCATTCTCCACCGGCCGCGCCGCCTGCGCCTGATATTGATGCAGAACCTTGCCGCCCGGCGCTTTCGTATTCACCACGCAGACGTCGATCAAGGACCGGCTGTAGGCCTTCCCGGCATGGCGCAGCAGCGCCACGACGTGATCGGACGCGCGAAAATTGATCGTCTCGCCCGGCTGCGACATCAGGTTCACAAAGTACGCTTTCAGCGCCGGCGATTGCGCGATCGCGCGCGGGATTCCCGACACCAGCAGGTTCGGAACCAGGCTGGTGAACAGCGAACCCGGCCCGAACGTAATCAAGTCGGCCTCCTCGATAGCTTTCAGCGCTTCCGGGAGCGGCTTAGGCCGGCGAGGGCTCAACTCGATTCGATCGATGCGCGCTTTGCTCCGGCTGATTCGCGTTTCTCCCATCACCTTGCTGCCGTCGTCGAGCGTCGCCGTCAGCGCCACGTTCGACGCCGTCGAGGGATAAATTCGGCCCAATACCGCCAGGACTTCAGAGGACAACTTGACCGCTTGGCCGAAGTCTCCCGTCAGATTCGTCATCGCAGTCAAGAAGAGGTTGCCGAAGCTGTGGCCCTTCAGTCCGCGGCCGTTCAGAAACCGGTATTGAAACAATTTCGCGAGCAATGTTTCGTCTTCGGAAAGCGCGACCATGCAATTCCGAATGTCGCCGGGCGGCAGCACGGAAAATTCCCGCCGGAGGCGCCCGGAACTGCCTCCGTCATCGGTCACCGTCACGATCGCGGTGATCTCGATAGCCCCTTCCTGCGCTTTCACATAGCGTTTCAACCCGCGCAGCAGAGTGGATAATCCGGTCCCTCCGCCGATGGAAACAATTCGAAGCGGTCGCGTTGTGGCCGGACTCACCAATTTTGAGGATCTCATGAATCGGCCCGCTCCGGTCGATAGACGTGGTACCATTTCAAGAATTTCATTTTTTCGAGGTTTCCGTGCTGAGCGTATCTAGAACCAGCCTGGGTGTCCTTCTGTCGCTATCTACCCTCTCTTCTTGTCTACCGGTTTCCGCGGCTACACCCCCCACTTTTCATAAAGATGTCCAACCGATTCTGGAGAATCGATGCCAGAGCTGCCATCGCCCTGGCGAAGCCGCGCCCATGCCCCTGCTCACTTATCAGGAGACCCGGCCGTGGGCGAAAGCCATCAAAGCGGCGCTGCTCTCCGGGAAAATGCCGCCCTGGCAAGCCGATCCGCATTACGGGAAATTTACCAACGACCTGTCGCTGGCCCCCGGCGAGAAGGAAATCCTGGTCGCCTGGGTCGACGGTGGGGCGCGCGAGGGCAACCTCGCCGATTCCCCCAAGCCCCGCACTTTTACGGATGGCTGGCGCATCCCTAAACCCGACGTCGTGTTCGAAATGCCCACCGAGTTTTCCGTGCCCGCCACCGGCGTCCTCGATTATCAATACATCCCCGTCCCCACAAATTTCACCGAGGACAAATGGGTGGAAGCCGTCGAAGTTCGCCCCAGCGACCGATCGGTGGTGCATCACGCCATCGTCGTCATCGATGACGGAGCCACCCGGCGCCTCGGGACGGAGGGACAGGAATACCTGGGAGGCTACGCACCGGGAATGTCGCCGCAGTTGTGGAAACCCGGACAGGCGCGTCTGATTAAAGCCGGATCCTACCTGGTGTTTCAGATGCACTACACCACCACCGGCAAGCCTGCCCACGACCGCACCAAGATCGGCCTGATCTTCGCCAAGAAGCCCGTCACGGAACAGGTGGTGGCGATGCAAGCCGCCGCACATTGGCTCGCGATCCCCCCAGGCGAGGCGAATTATAAAATCTCGACCTCCCTGGTGATCCACGAAACGTCTTACCTGGTCGGCATGCGCGCCCACATGCATCTCCGAGGTAAGGCGTTTCAATTTCGCGCCGACTATCCGAACGGAGAATCCGAAATCCTGCTCGACATTCCCAAGTACGATTTCAACTGGCAGCCGTATTATTACCTCGAAACCCCCAAGCTCCTCCCGCGTGGAACCCGCATTGAAGTCAGCGCGGTGTATGACAACTCCGCGAATAACCCGTTCAATCCGAATCCCAATGCGACCATTTTCTGGGGCCCGCAGACCTTCGACGAGATGATGCTCGGCTGGTTCGACGTCGCGGTCCCCGTGAAATCTCCCAGGCCGACGGGCCCCTGATTCTTTCGCCCGGACCCTGATACACTAGCAAGCTAACCATGAGCCTCTTCAAAACGAAGCCGCTTTCCGTACTCCTCGCGCAAGCCGACGAGAAGGGGGGCTGAAGCGAACTTTGCGGGCGCCCGGCCTGATCGCTCTCGGGATCGGCGCGGTCATCGGAGCGGGCATTTTCGTTCGCACCGCCGCCGCCGCCGGCCAGAACGCCGGACCGGCCGTGACGCTCTCCTTCGTCATCGCGGCCGTCGGCTGCGCATTTGCGGGACTCTGTTATGCCGAGTTCGCTGCCATGATTCCCGTCGCAGGCAGCGCCTACACTTACGCTTACGTGACCATGGGGGAGCTGATCGCCTGGGTCATCGGGTGGGCGCTCATCTTGGAATACGCGTTGGGGTCGGCGACCCTTTCCATTGCCTGGACCGAATATCTCAACCAGTTGTTTCCCAACCTGATTCCCTGGGAGTGGCGCCATTCGCCCATGCAGTCCGCGGGCTCGGTTCACGGCATTGTGAACGCTCCCGCGATGGTGATTCTGCTGCTTCTCACCTTGCTGCTGATCAAAGGAACCTCGGAGTCGGCGATGGTAAATGCCGTGATCGTCGCGGTGAAGGTCACCATCGTGGTGATGATCATCTGCATCGGCTGGGGCTTCATCAATCCCGCCAATCACACGCCGTTTCTAATGCCCCAGGATGCAACGCACATGGGATTCTTCAAGCACGGATGGGGAGGCGTAGTCGGCGGAGCGGGCGTCGTGTTCTTCGCGTTTATCGGCTTCGACGCGGTCTCGACCGCCGCGCAGGAAACCATAAATCCTGGCCGCGACATGCCCATCGGCATTCTCGGCTCGCTGGCGGTTTGCACCGTGCTCTACATCTTGTTCGGCTACGTGCTCACCGGCGTAGCTCCTTCGGCCGATTTCGTCGATCCCTCGAAAGGCATGGAAGCCTCCGTCGCCTACGCGATCCAAACTTACATGCACGGCTACGGATGGCTGGCGACCCTGGTCACAGTAGCGATCCTGGCCGGCTTCTCTTCCGTGATGCTCGTCATGCTGCTTGGCCAGAGCCGCGTGTTTTACACCATGGCGAAGGACGGCCTGCTGCCCAAGCTATTCGCCGAAGTGCATCCGAAATTCCGTACGCCCTACAAGTGCAACCTGGTCCTGTATGTCTTTGTAGCGTTACTGGGCGGCTTCCTCCCCGGCGACATCACCGGCAACCTGACCTCGATCGGCACCCTGTTCGCGTTCGCGCTGGTCTCGATCGGCGTCTGGATCCTGCGCCGCAAGAATCCCGGACAGGCGCGGCCCTTCCGCACCCCGCTGGTTCCGCTGGTTCCCATCCTCGGCGCGGTGATTTGCCTGGGCATGATCGTGGGCCTGGACAGCACCACGCAACTGGCCGCTTTTGTCTGGATGCTGATCGGGCTGGCAGTCTATTTCCTGTATGCCCGGACCCATAGCAAGCTGACCACTGGCGGGAATTAGGCCCCTAATCCGCTGTATTTTCCTTTGACTCCGCACGCAGTCTTATGGCATACTTTTGCCGTATTGGAGTGCTCAGTCTGACTCGGTCTGCCAGTCGGTCCTTCCATTCAACCCGCCCCGCCCTTGTCTGCCTGTCTCCAGTTACAGCAAGGAGTAATAAGTGAAGAAGCTTTTCGTAGGTAATTTACCTTACGCGGCAAATGAGACGGACGTACAAAATTTCTTTGCCGATAATGGTGTCACGACCGATTCGGTAACCGTCATGCGCGACCGTTTCACGGGCCAAGCTCGAGGATTCGGGTTCGTCGAGATCCACGATGACGCCGCAGCCCAACGCGCCGTGGATGCTTGCCATGGCAAGGAGATGATGGGCCGTACGGTAGTGGTGAACGAAGCGCGTCCCATGGCCTCCCGCGAAGGCGGCGGAGGCAGAGAGCGTGCCCCTCGACGAGGATATGATCGCAATACCGAAGCCAATTGAGGATCGATGACGCACAGACCTGGTCCTCCAGATTGATCCCGTCCAGGCCCGCGTCTAGTCTGAAGCGCATCGACGGAGTCGATATCCTCCGCGGCCTCGCGATTTTCTTCGTGTTGATGAACCACGTCAACATACGCCTTCTGATTGCGAAGGTCCCCTACACTCACGGGATTCCCGCCCAGCTCGTCTCGACCTTCGTTTGGAACGGACAGCGCGGCGTGCAGATCTTCTTCGCCGTCTCAGGCTTCCTGATCACATCGACCACTCTGCGCCGTTGGGGATCGCCATACAAAGTCCATATCCGGGACTTCTACTGGCTGCGCTTCGCCCGCATCGCGCCGCTATTGCTGCTATTGCTAACCATCCTGAGCATTCTGCATTTCGCGCACTTCAGGAACTATATCGTGACGCCGAAAACCGGAGGCCTGGGCCGCGCTCTGCTGGCGGCGCTCACTTTCCACATCAACGTACTCGAAGCCCATCGCGGATACCTCCCCGGCAACTGGGACATCCTCTGGTCGCTATCGGTCGAGGAAATGTTCTATCTTTTCTTCCCTTGGGTCTTTCGACTCTTCGGCCGCAGCCGATTGCTGATCGCCGTTCTCGTGACCTTCGTCGTCCTGGGACCCTTCAGCCGCACCATGTTCGCCCATGGAAACGAGATCTGGCGCGAATATCTCTTATTTAGGCGGCATGGACGCGATCGCGCTGGCTGTCTTACCGCACTGTTTATTTCAGGTAAGCAGCTCACCCGCTCCACGCTGCGCATCCTGGGCGCCACCGGCGCCGCGATCCTGATTTTCAGCCTATGCTTCTCGAATCACGCCATAAAATGGGGCCTCGGCCGCAACGGGCTCGACATGACGATTCTCGCCGCCGGAACCTGCCTGGTCATCATCGCCGCGACTGAGAGCAAGTGGAGAAGTCCGGCCGTGTTGACGCCTCTGGTGAAGCTCGGCCAGCGAAGCTACGAAGTGTACCTGACCCACGTGTTCGTGGTCTTCGCGTTCTTCAACTATTTCGTCTCGATCGGCAAGCCGATGCGCGCGGTGCCGATCCTTTTCATCGCAGTAATCCTGGTCTCCGGAATCCTCGGTGAAATAGTCGCGAGATTCTATTCTGAGCCGATGAACCAACTGCTCCGCAAACGCGCCGCTACTTCTTGAGCAGCTTCCGGTCGAAGAATCCGTCCGCCGCCTTCATCGCGTTGACCCAATTCTCCAGCAGCAGGAAATCATGGATATCGTCCGGGAAAATCAGTTCCTCGAACTCCACACCTTGCGCTCGCAGCGCCTCCACTAACTTCACATCTTGATTGAATGCCACGTTCCGATCGTCATCGCCATGGATCAGCAGCACTGGCGATTTCCAGGTCTTCACGCTGGCCATCGGGGACGATTCGAACGCGGTCCGCATCTGTTCCTTCTGCGTCTCCGGATCCAGATTCGGATTCGCCACGCTGCCGCCGCGCGTGCTCCAGTCATGCACGCCGTGAAGATCCACACCCGCTGCGAAAATATCGCTCGACCTGGACAGCGCCATCGCCGTCAAATATCCGCCGTAGGATCCGCCCCATACGCCGATGCGCTTCGAGTCCACGTCGGGCCGATTCTGCATGTAAAGACCCGCTCCCATCACGTCGCGATATTCGGTGCCGCCCGCGGCCCCATAATCGATGGCTTCGCGGAAATTCAGCCCGTATCCGATGCCGCTGCGATAGTTGACGCTCAGGACCACGTATCCCTTATTCGCCAGATCTGATTCATCCCGTACGCGTTC
>CAVPKR010000032.1:0-29607 GCA_963705675.1 Terriglobia bacterium | reverse complement strand
AATTTGCCCCGCAACGGCTAGGGACCGGTCCTGTACCGGCGGACATCCAACGCACGCAGGCCCGCTCGCGAGATTGTCTAGAATTCCCACTTCTGGCCGGTTCCGTCCTCCATTGGCAGAGCACATGAACTCCTTGACCACAAATTAAACGACGGTGCCGCGGGGGCTAGGCCAGGCAATACGGGATGTGCTTGAGAAGGATGGAAATGGCCGCGGGGATGGTGAGGTGATGGGAGGTCTCGGCCACCCTGGAAGATGAAAACACCTTGGGCCGACCTCTTTAAGAGTCAGCAACAGCAAAGTGTTTTCAGAACAACGATGAACGCAAAATTACTTCTTCTGAGAGTCGATGAAATCCAAAGCCTCTTTGTGAGGAACTTCCGTGGTTGCGATCCGATCGCCGAAGCCCATCGCCAAGTCGGTCTTCAGGTTGTACGACGGCCACTTGAGCATGCCCTTCCGGTTCGGATCGCCGGTGGCGGCGAAGTTTACCCAATACGATGACATCGCCTCGGTTAGCGCCTTGTCCGCCTCCGCTTGGCTCTTCTGATTGTCAAACACATACGTGATCTCCGAGGCATGGTAGGCGCCCAATTTCGCTCCAAATGGACCCGGAGGAACCCGGCTGAAATAATAAACGTAGACCTTCGACTTACCGGTCTTCGTCTGCATCCGAGCCCACGTTCGCATTTCCCACCCGAAGGTCTGGTCGCGAATCGCCGCCGCTGATGACGCGTGTGCCTCCTCATCCGATCCGGCCGGATAAATCTTCAAATATGCATCCGCCATATCGCCGAACCGGCTCTTTGCCAGCGCTTTAAACTGCTCCGGCTTCACCACCGCCGGAGTGAACGCGGTCCCTTCATCCGCATTCGATCCGATCAGCAGCGGCACATCGTTCTGCTTGCCCGCCGCGTAAATCGCCGCCACCTGCTGAGGCAGCATCCATCCGTCCACGTTCGCCCGAGCCTGTTCGCCTCCTGCCTTCATCACTTCTGCCGCCGGTTTCGCGCGCATTGCGGCGATCGAATCGACGCCCAACTTCTGCGCCACCCGCTGACCCGCTTTCTCCGCATCCGCCAGCGTCGGCAGTGGAGCGAAGCTCGCGCCGCTCTCCCCAATCGCTCTTTGGAACAGACCGTGAGCCAGCGGACTAGCCGTCAGCGCGTTCACGCTCCACGATCCCGCCGATTCGCCGAAAATGGTTACTCGTTTCGGATCGCCACCGAATGAGGCGATATTTTTCTGCACCCATTCAAGCGCCGCGATCTGGTCCAGAATTCCGTAGTTTCCCGATGAGTTGCGGTCGGATTCCTTGGTCAGCTCCGGATGTGCGAAGAATCCGAAGACTCCCAAACGGTAATTGATGGTCACCAGCACCACACCCTTCTTCGCCAGCGCTTCGCCGTCATAAGCGGGCGTCGCCCCTGACCCGCGCGTCAAAGCGCCGCCATGGATCCACACCATAACCGGCCGATGTTCCTTCGCGGATTGGGCGCCGGTCCAGATGTTCAGATAGAGGCAATCCTCGCTGACCGGCTCCGCCGCACTCCGATACGGCGACCCTTCCGGATAGGGATTCTGCATGCAGCTCGCCGAGAATTTGCCGGCTTTTCCTTATCCCCTCCCATTTGGGCGGCGCCTTCGGAAAGCGCCAGCGCAGATCTCCTTCCGGCGCCGCCGCATAGGGCACGCCCTTGTATACTCGAATCTCGGAACTGATCCCCGTAGTTCCGGAAAGTTGGCCGCCGTCTACCCGTACGACCGAATCGGCCGCCATCGCAAGTGGCAATGTGGCCAGGCAAATGATCAGATAACGCATAAGAGACATAATAAACAAGTGCCCGAGCGCAAGCCACTTCTCATTTACGACGGCCGTTGCGGATTCTGCAAAATCTGGATCGACTATTGGAAACTCCTGACCGCCGACCGCGTCGATTATGCGCCCTCCCAAGAGGTGGGCGATCAGTATCCTCAAATCCCTCCCAAGGCCTTTTCTAAATCCGTGCAGCTGGTCCGTCCCGATGGCACCGTCGTCAGCGGAGCCCGCGCCGTCTTCGAAACCCTCGGCATGGAAAAATCCTACGAGCGCGCGCGAATCCTCGCGTGGCTCTCCGAAGGCGCCTACGAGTTCATCGCCGCGCGCCGTACTCTGGCTTATTGGGTGACGCGAATCGCCTTCGGAACTCGCATTGAGCCCACTCGATTCGAAACCACCCAGTGGATCTTTCTGCGCTTGCTCGCCATCGTTTACGCGATCGCATTTTTGTCGCTCAGTGGGCAAATCACCGGCCTGATCGGCGCGCGCGGCATTCTCCCGCTCCGCGATTTCATGGATGTAGTTCAGAAAACTCTAGGGGCGCAGCGCTTTTTCGTGATGCCGACGGTATTCTGGTGGTCCTCATCCGATCAGGCGCTGACCGCCGTGTGCTGGGCGGGCGTGGCGTTTTCGATTCTGCTTTTCTTTGGCCGTATCCAGCGGCTCGCGCTGGTCGCGCTGTTCGTCTTATATTTATCGCTCAGCGTTTCCGGACAGGATTTCCTTCAATTCCAGTGGGACTCGCTTCTGCTCGAGACCGGCTTCCTGGCGATCTTCCTGGGCCGCGCGCAGATCGTGGTCTGGATGTTCCGGTGGCTCGTGTTTCGATTGATGTTCATGTCGGGAAGCGTCAAACTGTCGAGCGGCGACCCGACCTGGCACAACCTGACCGCGCTCGACTATCACTACCACACGCAGCCGCTGCCCACGGTAGTTGCGTGGTATACCGACAAGCTGCCCGAGTGGTTTCAGAAATTCTCCACCTTGATCGTATTGGTAATCGAAACCGGCGCCCCGTTCCTGATTTTCACGCCACGACGTTTGCGGATGTTCGGGGCCTGGTGCATCATCAGTCTCGAAATCCTGATCGCGCTGACCGGCAATTACACATTTTTCAACCTGTTGACGGTTTTCCTGTGCGTTTTCCTGTTCGACGATCAGGCCTTGCGGCGATGGTCCGGCGTGACGGCGTATTGGGGATCCCGAAGAACCGCGAGTCCCTCAAGTCCTCGCCTAAATAGAGCCGAGCGCGCCGTGGCCGGCCTTTTCGCTGCTTTCATTTTCATGCTCGGCATGACCCATATTCTCAGCGAATTTGGCGCCGCACCCGATGCCCTCCGCACCTTGGCGAGGGCGGCGGCGCCATTTCAAATCGTCAACTCCTATGGATTATTTGCGGTGATGACCACCAGCCGGCCGGAAATTATCGTCGAAGGATCGAACGACGGCGCGGCTTGGTCGGCTTACGAATTTCGCTACAAACCCGGGGATCTAAATCGCGCGCCGCGGTGGGTGGCTCCCTTCCAGCCGCGTCTCGACTGGCAGATGTGGTTTGCCGCGTTGAGCAATTATCGTCAGAACCTGTGGTTTCTCGGGTTTGCTGCGAAGCTGCTGGAAAATTCGCCCGAAGTGCTGACCCTGCTCGAACGGAATCCGTTCCCGGAGGCGCCTCCGCGCTATGTGCGCGCCACGGTTTACGAATATTCGTTTACCACGTGGTCCGAACGCCATCAGACGGGAGCCTGGTGGAAACGCAAGCTGCTGGGCGCTTACTTGCCGCCGGTGGGAATGAAGCCCAAACCGTAGCTACTTTTCGCACTTACCGGTGCAGACCGTCTCTGAAATCCGCTGCGGAGGACCCAGCCGGTTCGGATCGTTCGCGTTCGCGCGCCGCACGTCGACCGTCTCGGTCACGCCCGCCGGCCCGTTCCCACGCTGTACGATTTCTTGTTCGTACAGCTTCGGTTTAGAGTCCGGATCGGGAGCCAGTCCCGGCACCGATGCCCTGTAATGATCCACTTGGGACACTACAGACCCGTCCGGCCGCGTCGTCGTGGTGGTGACGGCTTGCCTGGCGAGCTGCATTTTGGACGCGTCGGCTAGGGGCTCATATTCGGCCGATTTGACGACGGTCTGGGTTCCCGAATGCGTCGTATCCGAAATATTTCGTACCGCTGGCGTGAACTCGCCATTCGGATTCAACCGGTACACCGTCTCATCTTCATGCGACGTATCGGGAGTCGTTTCGGTCACGATACTTCGCTTCTCCACCGCCTGGAGCGCCCCATTGATGGTCGGCCGTTCGACCACGGCTTGCGTCCTTATCACCGGACCCTGCTTCTCCGAATCGACCGTCTTGCGCTCCACTTCCCGCATCCCGCCGTTGATATCGCTGCGATATGTAGTCGACTTCACACTCGACGAATTGCCGTTCTGGCGCTCTTCCGTGACAATTTTCTCGGTGGACGCTAAATGGCCGGTCTCGTCGAATTTCTTGACGATCTTTTCAACCACGCTGCCGTTCGCGTCTTTGCTAATCACCCGCTCATCGGTCTGTTCCAGCGGAACGCGCTGGCCATTGATCGACCGTGTAACTTGCGTGTGCTCGCCATCATTTGAAACGACTTGCGACGCGACCACCTTATTGCCGTTGATATCCGTCGTGTAAGTGCTGGTGGTGGATTGCGCGCCGCACAGGCACGCCCCAGCGAAAAGCGCATAGTACTTCACAATTTCAGACTAGGCGCAACCGAGCAGGCGCGCAATACGGTAAACCCCTTAGATAATCGGCAGCAATCCACAACGTGGATCCAGCGGCGCCACGGTACAATGAAGCTTAGTGAAGACCTTCTATATTGAAACCTTCGGCTGCCAGATGAATGCCCACGATTCCGAAAAGGTCGTCGGCACGCTGATCGGCCAAGGCTATTCGCAGGTCCCCACACCCGACGAAGCCGAGCTGGTTTTCTACAACACCTGCAGCATTCGCGATAAAGCCGAGCAGAAAGTCTTCAATCGCCTGGACAATTTCAAGCGCAACAGCAAGGGCAAGACCTTCGCGGTGCTCGGATGCGTCGCGCAGCAGGAAGGCGAGAAGATTTTCGACAAAGCGCCGCACGTGAGCATGGTATGCGGCTCGGCGAGCTACAACCGCCTGCCGGAGCTTCTGATTCAGCTTGAATCCGGCAATCGCCGCGTCACCGGCCTCAGCCTGGACACTCAGGATACGTTCGACACGCCGCTGACGCGCCGCGACCATCCGCATCGCGCATACATTACGATCATCGAAGGCTGCGATAAATCCTGCGCTTATTGCGTGGTTCCCTTCACGCGCGGGCCGGAGCGCAGCGCCACCAGCGCGACGGTTCTTGCCGAAGCTCGTAAGCTCGCCGAGGACGGGTATACCGAAGTCCAGTTGCTAGGCCAGAACGTCAACAGCTATCGCGATCCGTCGCCTGCCGGATGGGACTTCGCGACGCTGCTGCACAACGTTGGTCTTACGCCGGGAATTCGCCGCGTCCGTTTCACGACTTCGCACCCGCGCGATTTCGTCAAACCGATTGTCGACGCGATCGAGAACAACCCCGCTCTCTGCAATCACGTTCATCTGCCGGTTCAATCCGGTTCGACGAAGATCCTGGATGCCATGCAGCGGCTGTACACGCGCGAAGAATACCTGCACCGCATCGAATGGATGAAGCAGTCGGCGCGGCCTATCGCTATCACGACGGACATCATCGTAGGCTTTCCCGGCGAAACTGAGGCCGACCTCGAAGCGACTCTGGATCTTCTCACCGAAGTGGAATACGACGCGATTTTCAGTTTCAAATATTCGCGGCGGCCGAACACACCGGCGCTGGCGCTGGCCGACCAGATCACGGAGGATGAAAAATCCCGCCGCCTGACCATCGTGCAGGAACATCAGCGAGCTATACAGATCCGGCGCAACGCCGCCTACGTCGGCGAGTCGAGGAATGCCTGGTGGAAGGATTCAACAAGGCGACCGGACAATGGATCGGCCGGACCTCGCAGCACAAGACCGTGAATTTTCTGAATACCGCCGCGGACGATTTGCTGGGACAATACGTCGACGTTCGCGTCACGCGGGCGGGGCCGAACTCTCTGGCTGGGGAATGTGTAAACTAAGGCAGGACAACCGGGGAAAGCGAGGACTCATATGGACGTTGAAATGAAGATCCGAGGGCTGTTGATGGACCCGGTCACCAACATGCCGATTGTCGTGCTGAAGGATGTCAACGGCACTGCCATACTGCCGATCTGGGTCGGGATTTACGAAGCCAACGCCATCGCCCTCGAAATCGAAAAAGTAGCCACGCCGCGTCCTATGACGCACGATCTGATCCGGAATTTGCTGTTTGGCCTGGAAGCCGGGGTCAAGAAAGTCGTCGTCAGCGACCTCAAAGAAGATACTTTTTACGCCGTGATCTGGCTGGAACGGAACGGCGAGCTGATCTCAGTGGATTCCCGTCCCAGCGATGCTTTGGCGATCGCTTTGCGGCTGGATTGCCCCATTTTCGTCGCCGAAGCGGTGCTAAAGACCTCAAAAACGGTGGCTTCGGTGGCCGAAATGGGCAGTAATGAAGAGCTTCGCCGCGTCCTTGAGAACCTGAACGACGAGGATTTTGGCCGCTATAAGATGTAACTCCCCTTCACTTGCCCGGTATTACCAGGCGAGTGCATACGACCTTGAGCTTCGGACTGGACCTAACTGAGCGGGGCTCCATTCGTCCAATCAGCATGCCAAGAAAGCGGAAAACGGGTTGGGTGGTCCTGCTCGCCGTGCTGTTGGCCGCGGTCTCAATGAAAATGGCGGCGAACCCATCGGTCCGCCGCCCGGTAGCCCAATTTATCTATTTCTACGAGCAGACCCCAACCCTCGGCCTGTGGGATCGCGTAGTAGACAGCGTCCTGTTGACGCGGTCTACTGAGCCTTCTTCCTAGGTACGACCTTCTTGGGAGCCGGCCTCGCCTTCCATCCGACCAAGTCGTCCTTCGACACGGTAAGGGTAAGCATATAGGGATCTTTCACCACCGAATCCATCACGCCTGAAAACTCGAGTTCGGTGCCCGGCTCCATTTTTCCGGGAAGCGGCATATCCAGCTTCAGGGTGACGTCGCCAGCGGGATTTTGAACCGCAATCACCAACGTCTTGGGCCGGATCGCAGGGGTCATCGAAACCAGCTTGCCCTTCCATTTCAACGGTTTCGTGGCGTCCGCAGGATCGTTGCCGGGGAAGGCTGCGCCCTTCGCGCTCTCGAAGAATTGATCCGCATTCGCGCCCGTAAGACCATCTTTCAACGTTCTCCAAACCGCCATTGCCGGATCCGCGGCGTCGAGCTTCGCCTGCGCGTCCGCCTGTTCCTTCGCGATATCGACCGTGCTCTTTATCTTGAAATCGGCAGGAGGCATGGCGCTCGATTTAGCCGAGGCCATCAGAGCTGGAAGCCCTTCATCAGACCCGTGATACGTCTTGTATGCGCGAGTCAAAAAATCTGAGATTTGCTTGCGAGTCGCCGCCGGAAGGCTGCCGTCGCCGTCCCATGACGCGGCTCGCGCATAGTAATACAGCGCCAATGGAGTCTTCTCGGGATGCGCCTTCTGCTGCGCCAAAATTACTCCCGCCAGCATTTGCGCGATGATCGAGTCGTTCGGGTACTTCTGTAGCAGCTTGGTCAGCTCCACTTCGGCTTTTTCGTTGTCCTTCCGCGTCACCCACAGCGATGCGATCGTGTGGCGAGCCTGGGGTTCCCAGAATGCCTGCATCTTGCCCCAATTGTCATCCGTAATCGCAGCCGGCTTGTTCGAGGCTGCAAAGACCGTCGCCGCTTCGTCGATCATTTTATTGGCCGCCTTATCGATGATGTCGATGTCAGCTGCCGATGGAGCGTTATTGTTCAGCGTCGGACCGTACAGAACGATGGTCGAAAGCGCCGTATAGTCATTGGGATATTTCTGGAGAATCTCGACGGCCTTATCGAAAGCCTCACGATTTTTCTTGAGCTGGACGTAAGTGCCTAGATAGAGCTGCGGCCGCTCCTTCGAAAATTCCGTCTCGGGATACTTCTTCGTCCAGTCGTCGAGCTCGGTCAGCCGTTTGGCCGCGTCGCCCTCTTTCAAGATCGTGTTGATAAGGTCGGCCTCCGCCTGATCCTTCGCCACCGGCCCTTTCGGCTTGTCCGCGGGCTTGTCTTGCGCCACCATCAGGCCAGCTATCGCTATCAACGCCAATGCTATTTTCGTCATTTTTGATTGAACCACACGAACCTCGCTAATCAGGATACTGTATCACGACTCTTCACTTTGGCGAAACGTTTCTCTTGGCCGAGTTGGTCGCCTTTTTGGCCGGCGCCGTGTTCTTTCCGGTCCAACCTTCCACGTGCGACTTTTCGACGGTGAAAGTCACCATGAACGGATCTTTGCTATACGAGTCAGCCACACCATCGAACTCGATTTCGCCGCCCGGCTCCATCTTCCCCGGCAGCGCTCCGTCCAGCTTCAGCGTGACATCACCGGAGTCCGGTTTTTCGATCGCGAGCACCAGTTCCTTCGGCCTCACCGCGGGATTCATCGACACCAGGATGCCCTTGAACTTCTGAACGCCGTTGGCGCCACCTGGAAGCAGCGCGCCCTTCATGCTGTTTTCGAAGTATGCCGCTCCGCCGTCGCTCTGCAATTCCTTCTTCACGTTCTTCCACAGCGCGAGCATCGGATTCGCCGCCTCAGCCGCCGCATCCGCCGCGGCCTTCTCGCGATCCATGTCGGACTTGCTCTTGATGGTGAACCCGGCCTGCGCCATCACGCTGGTCTTCGCGCCCGCCATCAGCCGGTCGAGCCCTTCAGTCGACCCGTGATACTGCACGTAAACTTTATTCAAATAATCCTGGAGCTGCTTGCGGTCCGCGGCCGGCAGACTCCCCGGTCCGTCATAAGCCGCCGCTCGCGCGAAATCATACAGCGCCACCGGCTGCAGCTCCGGCTTGGTCTTGTTCTGAGCCAGCACCGCGGTTCCGAGCCAGAAGGATACCTGACCCTGCGCCGGGTCCATCTCCAGCGCCTTGGTCAGTTCGGTCTGCGCCTTCTCATACTCTTTGCGAGTGAGCGCAATGTATCCCAAAGTCTTCTGCGCGAAAACCTTAAGCCCCGGTTTCCCCTGCTCCGCTTGCGCGTCGGTCATGGTCGTCGGCCGGTTGTCCTTCGAATAAATAGTGTCCAGGTTGCCCAGGATCTGCTGCGCCGCCTTCTCGGCGACCTCCAGATCCATGGTCTGCTGCGCACTCAACTGGGCGGTTCCAAACGGCGCCAGCGAATAGATATATTTTTCGATCACCGACAGCGCGACCAAGTCGTTGGGATTATCTTTTTGAACATCCTCGGCGGCGTTGAAGGCCTCCCGCGGACGGTCGAGCGCCCGGTATGCCTCCAGATACAGCTTGCGCCGGATGTCGGAGAAATCGGTCTGGGGATACTGCTGCTTCCACTTATCGAGGGTCGCCAGCCAGTCTTTGGGATCGGAAGACTTGGTGACGGACTCGCACAAATCGTACTCAGAGCGGTCCTTCCACTCTTTTTTCTTATCCTGAGCGGCCGCGCCGGACGCCAAGGCTAGCGCCATGCCGGCCGCAAGGACGCTCATCCCGAACCTTGACTGGTTGAACATTTTCAAAACTTTAGGTGTTGGTACTTTGCGGAGTATAGCGGAAGCTGCAACCGAGCCGCAAGCGCCTTCACCCTCTACACCCAATCCTACATCCCCAGCGAGTTTATTGGACGCCGCAACCCGCAAATTTGTTTCCACGTGCCAGTTAACAATGAAGTGTATCCTGTTACATGCGCTGGATCGACTTGGGCGTTATCGCCGCGTACCTCGCCGGGATCACCTGGTTCGGCGCCCGATTTCGCAAATCCCAGCACACGTTGAAGGACTATTTCCTCGGCGGCAAGACGGTTCCGTGGTGGGCCATCGCGCTTTCCATCGTCTCGGCCGAAACCAGTACGCTTACCGTCATCGGGACGCCGGTCCTGTCTTTTCAAGGGAATTTCGGATTCCTGCAAGTGGTCCTGGGCTACCTGCTCGCTCGCGTGGTGATTTCGACGCTTTTCCTCCCGGCCTATTTTCGCGGAGAAATGTTCACCGCCTATGAATTGATGCGCCGGCGCTTCGGGGAACGCATCCGCCGCCTGACTGCCGGGACGTTCCTGGTCCTGCGAGCCTTGGCCGAGGGTGTCCGCGTGGTCGCGATCTCATTGGTCATCTCCATTGTCCTCGGGACCGGCGAAAAGACCAGCATCGTCGCGATTCTCTGCCTGACCCTCTTCTACACCTATGAGGGCGGCATGACGGCCGTGATCTGGACGGACGTGGTCCAGATGGCACTATACGTCGCCGGCGCGGTGGTCAGCCTGTTTGTGATTCTGCACCAAATTCAGGGCGGTTGGCCGCACGTCGCTGAAGTGGCGAATGCCGCCGGTAAATTTCAAGTCTTCGACTTCGGCTTCTCCTTCACCCGGACTTATACTTTCTGGGCAGGCGTAATCGGCGGATGCTTTTTGACTACAGCCAGCCACGGAACCGAGCAGTTATTGGTCCAGCGCCTTCTGGCCGCCCGCACTCAAAGCCAAAGCCGAGCCGCGCTTTTCGCCAGCTGGATCGTAATTTTCATCCAGTTCACTTTGTTCCTGGTAATCGGCCTCTGTCTTTACACGCTTTACGCCGATCGCCACTTGCCTCCGCCGGACGTGCCCGACAAGATTTATCCCTTATTTGTCTGGCAGCACCTTCCTGCCGGCATCGCGGGGCTGGTGATCGCGGCGATCCTGGCGGCCGCGATGTCGAACCTCAGCGCCGCGCTCAACTCGCTCGCGTCCACGTCGGTCATGGATTTTCTTAAGCCGTCCAATCCCGCTGCCGGATTGAAGCTCGCACGCCGGGTCACGGTGGTCTGGGCGGCGATTTTGTTCGGCGTAGGATTGCTCGCGCGGCACTGGGGAAGCGTGCTGCAGGCCGGCCTGTCGATCGCATCGGTCATCTACGGATCCCTGCTGGGAGTCTTTCTACTGGGCCTGTTGACGACGCGGGTTGAGGAGGATGCCGCGATGTGCGGTATGTCGGCGGGCCTCGTCCTGATGCTCTACATCAAGTTCGCAACCCCCATTGCATGGACTTGGTACGTGGTGATCGGCACCTCCGCGACGTTCCTCACCGGTCTGGTCGCGTCTTATTTTTTCAAGGAGATTCCTCATGCAGAATCCTGAGCTGAGGCGCGCCCTCGGCCCTTGGTCCACCGCGGCTATGGTGATCGGAACCGCGATCGGCAGCGCCATTTTCCTGGTCCCCAGCCAGATGATCCGCGCGGTCGGGTCTCCCGCGATGGTTTTCGCCGTCTGGATTTTCGGCGGAATCCTCACTCTTTTCGGCGCCCTGACCTACGCTGAACTTTCTGCGGCCATGCCCAGCGCCGGCGGTGAATACGTCTATTTGAACGCCGCTTACGGTCCTTTTTTTCGGATTCATTTATGGCTGGACCCAGACCTGGGTTGCCAAAGCCGCATCCATCGCCACGCTGGCCACCGGATTTTTTATCTACCTGGGAGATTTTTTTCCGGTCCTCGGCGAAGTTTTTTACACGATCCCATTGCCCATTGGCCCTCACGGAGGGCCCGTGGAGATTCGCTACGGCCAACTCCTCGGCATCGCGGTGATTCTATTTTTAGCGGGCGTCAACTATCTCGGCGTGCGCGTCGGCGGCAACGTGCAAGTCGCGGTGACGGCCTTGAAATTATCACTCCTGGGAGGTTTAATCGTGGCTGGATTAGTCTCCGGCCGCGGAAACACGCAGAATTTTCACGTTTCCATGCCGGCCAATCCCGGCGGCGTCGCGGGATTCTTCGTTGCCTTAGTCGCCGCTTTATGGGCCTACGACGGGTGGAATAACGCCGGAATGCTCGGGTCCGAGATCGAGCGCCCTGGAATTAATCTCCCGCGCGCGCTGATTGCGGGGACCCTCGCAATGATGGGAATTTATCTGCTCGCGAACGTGACATATTTTTACATTCTTAACGGACCGGAGGTAGGAGCCAGTCAACGAGTCGCCGCCGATGTCATGCGCCGGGCGATTGGACCCTCCGGCGGAGCAGTCGTTAGTGTCGCCGCCATGATCTCGATATTCGCGGCTTTAAACGGCTCGATTTTGTCCGGATCGCGCATTCCTTACGCCATGGCTCGCGACGGTTTTTTCTTCGCTCCGTTTCGGCGGGTCCACCCGGAGTTCCGCACGCCGTCCGCCGCGATTCTGCTGTTAGGCGTCTGGTCATCGGTCGTGCTGCTCAGTGGCCAATATGACCAACTCCTTACGCTAGTAATCTTTCCAAGCTGGATTTTGTATGGAATGACGGCTGCTTCGGTGATCGTCTTACGCCACAAACGACCCGACCTGGAGCGTCCCTATCGAGTAATGGGCTACCCACTGGTACCCATTGTCTTTGTTTTCGTCGCCATCGTCCTGCTTTATTCGACATTGCGTCAGTCGCCGCGTGAATCCGGGATCGGGTTGAGTGTGATTGTCGCGGGACTTCCCTTTTATTTTTACTGGAAACGGCGGAATCAGACGCTGCGGCACGATTTTCCTGAGCCCGAGCCGCTTGACCAAAAACGGGACAGATAGTACATTTCTGTTCGGTTTTCAGAACAAAAAGCTTGAATCTCATTGAATCTAAGGTTAAACTCGAAAAGCAAGATCGGGACCAATCCAGCTCTCCTGTTCCGAATTCAGAACGGACCCCGATCCGACGACACTTTAGAGAAGCGAGAGGATAGCCCATGGATGTGCTCAAAATGCTGGCGGATTTACGCCAGGAACGGGAACAGATTGAAGAAGCCATTTTGACGCTGGAGCGTCTGGCCAACGGCCGCGGCCGGCGCCGTGGACGTCCGCCAGCCTGGATGACCACCGTAAAACGCCGGGGCCGTCCCCCGGGCAGCAAGAATAAAGTCAAGGAAACCGCCGCCGCCTAGTAGCGGCTTTCATCCAGTGGGCGCGCGCTACCTCGCCCACTGTACACTCAAGGAGAGCGCTTTATCGTTAAATGTCGCGCAATCTATTGAGGAATGTCTAATAAACTAACTGCCCGCACTAAGGCAGGCGGGTGCGCCTCCAAGTTGAGTCCGAAAATTCTGGACCAGGTGCTCCCCCGGATACCGCGCGTCGCGAATCCAAACCTGCTGGTCGGATTCGATACCGCGGACGACGCGGGTGTCTATCGAATCGGTCCGGAGCTTGCCTTGGTGCAAACCGTAGATTTCTTCACTCCCGTCGTTGACGATCCCTTCACCTTCGGAGCCATCGCCGCGACCAATGCGTTGAGCGACGTCTACGCGATGGGCGGTACCCCGCTTACCGCGCTCTCGATTCTCGCGTGGCCGGCTGGCGGCGATCTCGAAGACCTGGAAGCGATTCTGAAGGGCGGCGCTGAAAAAATCCGACGAAGCCGGCTGCGTGGTCCTCGGCGGCCACAGCGTAAACGATCCCGAAATCAAGTTCGGCTACGCGATCACCGGCACCATCCACCCGGATCGTATTAAGACCAATGCAGCCGCCCGCCCAGGAGACGTTTTAGTCTTCACGAAAAAAATCGGAACGGGCGTAATCTCAACCGCGCTCAAAAGGAGCTTGGCCGATCCCGCGCACGTCCAGGGCGCCATCGATTCGATGCTGACGCTGAATCGCAACGCCGCAGCCGCCATCGACGACGAAGTCCACAGCGTCACCGACGTAACCGGTTTCGGCCTGCTGGGCCACGCCCGGGAAATGGCGCTGGGGAGCGGCGTAACCCTCGAGATCGACTCCAAGAAAGTCCATTTCCTGGACGGCGCGGTAGAATACGCAAAAGCCGGAGCAATTCCCGGCGGCTTGAACAATAATCGCGAATTTATCGCGAGCTGTGTGGAGGGATCTTCGGAGTTTGACGATTTACTCTACGATCCCCAAACCTCCGGGGGGCTGCTCCTGTCCATTTCAGAGGCCGGAGCGTCCCGCTATCTGCAACAATATAAACCAGCTTACGTCATCGGCCGCGTTCTGGAACGCCAGCGGAAACCCCTCCGGATATTATGAAGAATTCCCCTTTAATCGTGGCCCTGGATGTCCCCACCGCGGACGAAGCCCGGAATCTCATCGACAAATTGGGCGATTCCGCGTCATTCTTTAAAGTCGGCTTGGAGCTTTACACTTCCACCGGCATGGACTTTCCGCGCCAGCTAAAGCAGGAAGGCCACAGGGTATTCCTGGACCTGAAACTCTACGACATCGGCGAGACCGTCCGCCGGGCAGTGGCCAACATCGCGCCATCCGGCATCGATTTCCTGACGATTCACGGAATGCGCCAAGTGATGGAATCGGGGGTAGCCGGGAGAGGCGACGCCGCGTTAAAGCTGCTGGCGGTGAGCGTTCTTACCAGCGTCGATCAGGACGATCTTCTCGCCGACGGCTACTCATGCACGCTGCCCGAGTTGATCGACCTGCGGGTACGCAATGCGGCCAAGTATGGTGCCGACGGCATCGTATGTGCCGCCACCGACGTCGCAAAAGTTCGCGCGGCCAGCGGCCCCCGGGCCATTCTGGTGGTTCCCGGAGTGCGTTCGCCGGGCGTCTCCTCGGGCGATCAAAAGCGGGTCGCGACCCCAGCCGAAGCCATCGCCGGAGGCGCCGATTATCTCGTAGTCGGACGCCAGGTAACGCGCGCCAATGATCCGCGCGCTGAAATGCTGAAGATTATCGAAGAAATTTCCTCGGTCTCCGTAGCGCGGTGAAAAAACTCCTGGAAGGTTACCAGCGTTTTCGCGCAAACGTTTGGCCTGACCAGCGCCGCGCCTTCGAAGCGCTCGCCAAGCATGGCCAGTCTCCGAAAGCATTGGTCCTGGCATGCGTCGATAGCCGCGTCGACCCCGCCATGATTTTCGACGCCGCGCCGGGCGAGATGTTGACGGTGCGCAACGTCGCCAACCTGGTCCCGCCGTATGCCCCGGACGCAGCGTATCACGGCACCAGCGCCGCCTTGGAATTCGGAGTTCGAGTGCTGGAAGTCCAACACGTCATGGTCATGGGTCATGGCCTATGCGGCGGCGTGAAAGCTTTGATCGAGGGAGTGCCGGACAACGCGCACGAATTTGTGGGGCCGTGGATGTCCCTGGCAAGGCCGGCGCTGGGCCGCGCACTGGCCCTCGCCTCGCCGGAAGAACGCCAGCGATGCTGCGAATACGAAGTCGTGAAGATCTCGCTCGCCAACCTAATGACCTTTCCCTGGATCGCCGATCGAGCAGCCTCCGGAAAACTCGAACTGCACGGCGCTTGGTTCAACGTTCAGACCGGAGTTCTGACGATGTTGCAGCCGGACGGAACATTCGGCCCTGTCGTTTAGCAGGGAGACCCGTGATCTACTCGTACCTTAGCGCGATCATCGGATCGACTCGCACGGCGCGGCGGGCTGGAAGATAACACGCGAGTAGTGCGACCAGCGTCAACAAGATGGCTACCGCGGCGAACGTCAACGGATCTTGCGCGGTGACGCCGAAAAGTTCGTTGGCCATGAGGCGCGTCAATCCCAAAGCGGCGGCGATGCCGGCCGCCACGCCGGCGAGCGCCATTTTCACTCCCTGCCCGAGGACCAGGCGCATCACGTCCCTGCGTTGCGCGCCAAGCGCCATCCGGACGCCGATTTCATGGGTTCGCTGACCCACCACGTAGGAAATCACGCCGTAAATCCCGACGCAGGAAAGCACCAGAGCGAGCGCAGCGAAAATGCCGAGAGAATCATCGACAGCCGGCGCGCGGCGAACGAGCCTGCGATGACTTCGTCCATGGTTTGCACGCCGTAGATCACTTCGCGAGCGTCGATTTTGCTCCACGGCGCGACGAACAGGACCCATGATGGCTGCCGGATCGCCCGCGGTTCGCAACACGACGGCGACGCCGTTGGCCACCAGCGGCATGAGCTTCTCGGGAAGCTGCATGAAAGGATAGTAGAACTGCGCTTCGACGGCCGATGGCCGATCCGGCCCGGGCCCCACTGCTTTATATGGCCCACCACGCCGACGATTTCGGCTTGCACATTGAATTGCTGAAGATGGACGCGTTTCCCTATGGGATTTTCATGCGGAAACCAGGTGCGCGCAAAAACATCATCGATGTCGATTACTATGGCGGCGTTCTCATTGTCCTGCGGAGTGACGAAGCGGCCGCGCTGGAGCGTGACTCCCATAGCCTGCTCGAAACCGGATTCCACCAGATAATAAATCGCCTGGTGCATTTCGTTGTCGTTGGCAGGCTTCGGCTGGCCTTCGATCCAGAACGGCAACGACGAATCATGGATCATCGGGCGTGAGCCGAGCGTGACGGAAACGGCCTGCACGCCGGGGATCGAGCTCATTTTATCGTCGAACCGGCGGAGGCGCGCACGAGTCTCCGCGGAGGTGGTTGCGGCGGAGCCACGGCATCGATAAATTGAAGGTGATGGCGTGGCTGGGATTGTATCCGGGATTCACGCGCCACAACGCCGACAGGCTGCGCAGCATCAGCCCCGCGCCGATCAGAAGAACCAAGGCCATGGCGACTTCGACTGCCACGAAAATTCCCTGCACGGATTGTCGCGCTCCGCTCGAGCCACGGCCGGTTTCCTTGAGGACATCTTCATCACATTTACGCGTGAACCTTTGAGCGCGGGAGCGAGACCGAAAATAATTGCGGCGAACATCGAGAGGGCCAGCGTGAAGAGCAGTACGCGTCCATCGAGCGAAACTTCTTCGACGCGCGGCAATGTGCCGGGCAAAGTCTGGAGCACTGCCTGGGTACCGCAAAAGGCGAACAGAAGCCCTAGCGTTCCGCCCAGGCCCGCGAGCAATACGCTTTCGGTGAGAAGTTGGCGGATGAGGCGCGAATGACCCGCGCCCAAGGCCGCTCGAACGGCAAACTCGCGCGAGCGCCCCATCGAGCGTGCCAGAAGAAGATTCGCGACGTTGGCACACGCAATCAGCAGCAAGAAACCGACGGCGGCGAGGAGCACCAGCAGGAATGGCTGGACGTTGCCGACAATATCCTCCTTCATGGAAACGAGCGTGATGCCGGTTTCCTTGTCGGCGACCGGGAAAGCCACGGCCAGGTTGCGCGCGATTACATCCATATCGGCTTTGGCTTGCGGCAGCGTAACGCCCGGTTTCAGGCGTCCCACGACATGCGCGCTCACCGAGATACGCCGATCGTGAAAAGATGGATCGTTCCACTGGCCGATTGGTGTGTAGACGTCGCGATCGTGGCCGTAGAAAGTGAAGCCGGCGGGAATCACCCCCACGACGAGGTAGGATGTGCCATTCAAGGTTAGCGACTTGCCGATGACATCCGGCGAGCCGCCGAATTTGCGTCTCCACAGGCCCCCGCCGAGAATTACGACCGGCGCGGCGCCCACCTGATCGTCATCGGCTCGGAATGTCCGGCCGAGAGTGGGCTGCACGTTGAGAGTGGAAAAGAAGCCGGCGGAAATCATGTACCCGCTCAGGCGTTCTGCCTCCGCCGTTCCAGTCACGTTGTAATCCTGGTTGCGGTAGATGGCCAGCGATGAAAACGTCTGCGTGTCGCGCTGCCAGTCGAGGAAGTTCAAATAGACGGCCGGACCCAGATCGAATCCAGGCGTGCTTGCATAAACCGCCACAAGCTGCTCGGAATGCGGATACGGCAACGGACTGAGCAACACGCCGTTGACCACGGAAAAAAGCGTCGTGTTCGCGCCGATGCCAAGCGCGAGGGTGAGGATGGCGATGGCAGCGAAGCCTGACGATTTGACAACATCCGGATCGCATAACGCAAATCTTGCGGCAGTGTCGTCATCGGTCTATTTTATTCCCACGGGATCGCGACACGCTTTGAAGGCGATGCGCTAGCGTGGGCGGGGACTCTTCACGGTGGTACGCCGAACCTCAGAGGACGTCAATGTCGCCGGAGTCGGTTTCGAGATAGACGGCTGGTCCGCCGCCGCGGATGACGCCTTCGGTTTCGCGGGCGCACGATCTCGATTGCGCCAATTCCGGAATGTCGATGCGGCCACGGTCGGTCCGCACGCCGATGGTGTAACCAGCGGCTTTCGCGAGTTTTACGCTGATTCGACCGGAATCGCTATTGGCATAGATGGGACCCGCGACGGTTTGCGACAGGCGGATACTGCCTGAATCGGTATGGACGTCGATCTCACCGCCGATTTCGAGGGCCTCAATTCGGCCGGAATCGCTACGCGCATCGACGGAGGCTGTGACGTCGCGAATGTGAATCGCACCCGCGTCGGACCATGCGCTGACGGGCGCAGCGGCGCCGCTGATCTGGATTTCACCCGCATCGGTCTCGCAGTCGATGGGTCCGTTGATCCCTTCGACACGGAGGGCAGCCGAGTCGCCGAGAGCGCGAATCGTGGTTTCCGCAGGAGCGGTGATGTCGAGGCGAAGACAGACGCGCCGCAGAAGCCAACGGTCGATAACGTCGCCGATCCGGATGGTATTTCCGTCCTGGTGGACTGGCGGGTTCGCGGCGAGCTGGAGCACTTTTTCCTCTGGATGGCTCCAGCTAAAGAGCGACGGATGTGCGCGCAGGACACCTCGAATAGACACGCACGAATCCTGGCCGCGGCGAATCAGGATCAGGCCGGCGGTTGTGCTGACGTCCAGTGTAACGGGCCCGTTCACTGAGAAGGTTCGCTCGAATTGTGCTTCGGCCGTCGGATTCATACCAGTCGAGAATAGGGCAGCCGCGGCGAGAAGGCTCGCGAATACCGGCGAGTGGCGAAGATTTGCGGATGAGTGACAGGCCGGCGCGCCAACGTTAACGCATGGAGTGGTTCCCCGGCTGACCGTTTCGTGGAATGGTTAAAATCTAATAACCCTAGGCGGGTGTAACGGTTACGCCCGCTTTCACCTGGAACCGATGACACCTGGGGAACATCGGATAACTGTGAGTGCTTCCATGAAAACTCTGGTCATTTGCCTCGCGTTGGGACTTCCCCTATTCGGCGAGACGGTTCCTGGAATCGACAATTTCTATAAGGTCGACGACCAGGTTTATCGCGGCGCGCAGCCGTCAGACGAGGGCTTTCGTTATCTCGCCCAGATCGGCGTCAAAACGGTGATTGACCTCCGGGAAGCCGATTCTCGCTCCAGAGCCGAGCAAAAAATGGCGACCGCCGCCGGGTTGAAATATGTGAGTGTTCCCATGGGTGGACTGACGCCCCCTACCCCGGAACAAACCGACCGCATTATGGCGATCCTGAACGACCATGCGTCGGGACCTGTATTCGTCCATTGCAAGCGGGGCGCAGATCGCACGGGCACGGTGATGGCGTCGTATCGCATAGAGCATGATGGATGGGACAGTGCGCGGGCACTTCAGGAGGCGATGGACCGCGGCATGAGCCCGCTCCAGCATCCCCGCCAGCGCTTTATTCGGGAGTTCCGGGCTCCAGTTCCCGCCGCAGTGCAATCCGCGACCGCCGTGGCTGCCTCAAACCCGCAATAACGCCCCAGCTCTTGCGCATACCGGGATAAACGGGCATACTCCGAGGATGACACTGAAGACTGCGGCGTTCCTCGCATTCGTGGGCACGATCCTGGCGGCGGCCCTTTTGACCTGGGATCTTGTTTTCGACGCTCTGAATGTGATGCGCGGGCTGATTCCGGCGGTAAGACTATTCTCATCCTTTATTTACGCGTTCGCGGCGCTGACCGTGGGCATCTTCTTGTTTATTTTCCACCAGCAGCAACGATAGTCAGCGTTCCGGTTTGACGGCTCGCTTGCGAGCGAAGCTATGCGCTGCCATTTTCAGGCCAATCCGGTCGATCTTCTGAAGCGCACGGCACTGCTCGTCGGATAAACCTGCGCGCGCCGCCTCTCCTAAAGGCGACTCCAGAAAACGCGCGCGAGCTTCGGAGTCGACATAGAGTCTCGCCAAAAACCGCTCCAGCTCGGGCGAATTCATGCTCGTCCCACCTCCATGGCGCGCCGCGCCCGGTCGAGATGAGCCAGCAGACAGGTCATCGGCGGATAGGAGCCGTCGCGCTCCAGAATGACTGTCAGCGGATGCGGCGATCTGCGCGCCAGCTCGCTTAGAAGATCGTAAACCGGATCGGGCGGGTCATGGAAATGGTCGTCCAGCAGCCGGTTCCCGTTTGCTCCGTCGTCGATCCAACGGCCGCCCGAAATGTGCACCTGGTGAATTTTTTCCACCGGTAGACGAGCCAAAAAATCCACCGGATCGAGCCCGAAATTGACCGAATTCGCATACAGGTTGTGCAAGTCGAGCAGCATTCCCGCGCCGGACGCGGCCAGCGTACCCGCCAGCCAAGCGGGTTCGTCGAGATCGCTGGCCGGTGGATCGATCAGAGTCGCGATGTTCTCCACCAGCGGCAGGCTTCCGATCACGGCGCGCGCAGCGTGCAGGTTCTCGGCCGTGGCGTCGATAGTCGATGCCGCGCGCGGGGGCGCGGCCAAGTGCCCAATTTCGATATCGCCCGCTCTCACAAACGCCAGATGCTCAGACCAGCTCTCGGGCTCCAGTTGGCCGATGAGGCGGGCCATCTTTTCCACACGTTTCGACTGCGGTTTTACGGTTGAAGCCAGCCCCATGGAGATACCGTGCAGCAGCAGTGGCCGTTGCGCAGCCAGCATCTTCAGGGCGCGAACGCCCTTCGAGGAATCCCAATAGTCTTCGGCAATAACTTCAATAACGTCGATGCGATCGAGGTTCGACAAGATTCCGGCCGCCAACTCCGGCCGCCAGCCCAATCCTACGCGGTCCCGCATAATGTTTCAGCTCCCGCATCCTCCACACCCGCCGCCGCAGCCGCCCCCGCCGCATCCGCTGCCACACGACGATCCGCCGCCGGAACTCGCCTTGGGATAGAGCGTTTTCGTATACGGGAAAACAGCGGCCGGGATCGCGGACACGCCGAAAACCGCCGCCAGCAGCACCAATTCGCTGGGATTGGCGCCGGGCGACCACGAGGAACAGCGCTCCTTCAGCGTCGCGAATAAGGTCCTCAAACTGTTCAACATCGCCGCGCCTCGGCGAGTCTGGCGGGTTCTCGCGACTGCGGCCGCCGCGAGCGAGAACAAGACCGCTAGTACGATCAGGAATTGAATGTTTGAACGTCCTCGCGCAGCCGCCACCGCCAGCTTGATGGCGGCGACGATCCACAAAACTAATATTGCAATGAGGATCCGCAGATTTTGCGAAGTCTTCGCAGACGGCCCAGGCAATAGATCCAGTTCGACCAGCCGCCGTTCATAGACGCCCACCTCGCCATCGAAGCTGCGCGAAGTGAAGGTCGACGCGGCTTCGGCTTCTTTGGAAAAATGCGTAACCAGCGCTTGCTCCAGCGGCAGCCGCAGCGCCGCCGGAGGCCGATCTGGCTTCGCCACCAGTCGCGACTTTTGAACGGTCAAAAAGCCTCGATCGATCAGCGAGACCGTGGCGACGCGCAGCACCTCATTCTTGCCGCCGCGAAGGAATGCGATCAGGTACGGGTCCGAAAGATCGACGGCAGGCGGATCTTTCGCCTCTCCCCCATGCCGGAACAATGCCAGCACCAGCAGCACGCACCCGCCCAGCGCAAGATAGAACAAGAGGAACTGCGGGCCGTAAAGATCGAATGGGGACACGAGTTATCCCTCGATTGAAGCGGCTCTCGCCCGCAGCCGGGCGGCCAGCTCAATCATCCGGATCAACGTAACGTCCCCGGCGCCGGCTGTCAGCATCCGGCGATGCCGCGCCTCTGAAATATGATTCATCACCTCATCCCATCCGGGCCCTTCCAGCCCGGCGGCGAAGTTTATCAGCGCCTCTTTCGGAGCCGCGGCCGGCTGGCCTTCCACCTCCAGTAAAGTAGCCGCGCAGGACCGCAGCGGCCCCGCCCAATCCGCAATCAGCTCCGAAATTCGCTCCGGCGTGGATCCCTGTTCGACGTAAGCTTCGCGCATCCGGAGAGTCAAATTCAACAGAACCTGCTTCAGCCGCAGGATCACGGCCGCCCGCGGGACACTTACGCTGGCGAACGGATCCTCGCCATAAATCACCCGATGCCGGCGTGCAATATCCGAAAATTTCTGACCGAAAGACTCCATGGCCGCTCCGATTTCAGCTTCCAGCAAAAACATCGCCGTAAGCTGGATCGCCGCGTGCGCGGCCGCGAAGGCATTGCGAAGCGAGGCCGCTTTGGCGACGTCGAACGACGTCAGCACCAGCACCACGTTCACGTCCGAAGCCGGACCCAATCTGCCTTCCGCTCCGCTGCCATAAAGTACGATCGACTTTAGATCGGATCCGAAGGCGTTCACCGCGGTATCAACGAAGCTGGTAAGACTACGCGCGACATTCTCCGGCAGATCGTGCAATTGACTGCCGATTGCAAGAGCCATGCGTTCCAATGTACGCAGTACGGGTGGCGGAAGGCAAGGGTACACTAACATTGGCTCCGGCCGTGGATGGAATTTCTCCTAGGTTTCGCGATCGCCGTCCTCATCGGCCTGACGGGCGTCGGCGGAGGCGTGATCACCGCTCCGGTTCTGACCCTGTTTCTGGGAATTCCGCCGCTCGAAAGCATTGGCACGGCGCTCCTGTTCACCGCCATCGTGAAACTTGCCGCCGCGCCGGTCTACCTGATCCGGCGGCAAGTTAACTTCAGGATTCTCGGATGGCTGTGGATCGGCGGAATCCCGGGAGTGCTCGCTGGATCGTTTCTTCTGTCGAAAATCAGCGCCACCGGACGCAACGGACCGTTGCTCGCGCTGCTGGGCGGGACCATCATCCTCATGGCGCTCGTCAACCTTTATCGTATTCTTGCGCCGCAACCCGCGGAAGCCCGCCGCGAACGCATCGCCTGGCTTCCTTGGATCGCTCTGCCGATCGGAGCCGAAGTCGGATTCTCGTCGGCCCGCGCCGGAGCGTTAGGCTCGCTGGTACTGATGACTTTCACCGCGATTCCCGCCTCGCAGGTGGTCGGAACAGACGTGTGGTTCGGGCTGGGCTTATCGCTGATCGGAGGCGGCATCCGTATGGGAGCAGGAAACTATCAAGGCGCGCTGGCGATGAAGCTGGCTGCCGGCGGATTGCTCGGCGCATTAGTAGGAGCGAACCTGCTGACACGTCTGTCATCTCGTCCATTGCGCATCTTCTGTCCCTATGGCTGCTCGCGATGGGCGGACAGCTCTGCTGGCGCGCGGTGAGTGCGTAGCCGCCTTAGGCTCAAGCCAGCGCGTCTTTACAATACTTCAGGCACTTCGACATTTCCGTTACGGTGTCCATCCCGGGATTCCCGTATTCATATTCGATATTCGCCGGGATCGGATATTTTGCCTTCTTGAGCAGTTGAAGAACTTCCTTGATTGGCGTGTCCCCCGGCCCCATGGGACGTTGGCGCCGTGATTCTTCTTACGATCCTTCAAGTGAAGGTTCGTGATTCGCGCATGATGTTCTTTGATATAAGCAACCGCATCGTAGTTTGCCGCCGTGAAATGTCCGATGTCCAGGTTGACGCCGTTGTACTTCGAATAAGACATCGCTTTCGCGAAGCTTTCGGGCGTCGAGAATTCATTAGGGTCCCAAGTCGCGTCGTGGCCGTGAAAGCCGATCATCATCCCGTGCTTGTCCGCGAACGGCGCAATTCGCTTCGACACCGTAACCTGAGTGCTGGTGGAAATTGCCTTAGCACCCAGCGCCTTCGCCATGTTGAACGCGTAATCGATTTCCTCATCCGTAATCGCTTCGTTCATATTGAAGCAAAGGATCCGCACATCGATGCCCGCCGTATCGAATTTCCGCCGGACCTGCGCGAACTTGTCCATCGGGACCGACAAACGCCATTTGCGAAGGCCGGCATTGGCAGTCCGAGTCGCCTCGATCTGCGCCGCGGTCAGCGATGGTTTGGGCGAACCCGCCGGAACTGGCGGCACAACCGGATCCACCGGCGCATGCGGCGATCCCGCGTCGCGTTCCGCGTCGGTGTACATCAGCTCCACTTCGCCGAGTCCGATCTTCACCATCATGCCGATCATGGCATTCAGATCCTTGATGTCCCGGAAGCTATAGGTGATCGCGCCGATTTGTACTCCGTCGAATTTCGAATCGATCGCGGCGAATGCGCGCGCGGCCGGGATTCCGGCCAACGCGAGCTTTCCGAAGTCTCGGCGAGTGTAATTCATGCCTGATTAAAGACTCTTTTCGAGCACCTTGCGAATTTCGTTATCGTCGAACATCCCGCTGGCGCCTAGCGCGTAGGCGCATTCCATCTCCAGCACTCCGCCTTCGAATCCCATGCGCATCGCCGCTTTATCCTTCACGTTCTTCAGCTTGATCGACTTCAAGCCGTCGCGAACCGCCGATTTACCCATGTCGTCGGTGCAGATCGTCCGCAGCGCCATGTTCAGGCGATGGCAGGAGATGTTATCGATAAAATTCAGCGCCTCTGCGTTATCCGCCAGGCTGTCCCAGTCGACGTCGTATGGTATCGGAGCGCCGCAGATCTCTTCAATCTCCTTTACGCGACCCGGAAACGTCACGTCCTGTAGCTCTTTCATCTTTCGTCGTTCGTTTAAACCCATGTTGGTCAACTCTCTCGGCGTTCGGCACGCTCACGAATAGTGTAGTCGAAAATCAGCGCTCCTCGTGTCCTATCATCAGGACAATGTCTCCGCTTCAACTGCTGAGCGTCGTGATCCCCGCTCTGAATGAGGAGGCAGTCATCGGTTCCACGGTGGAGCACCTGGAGTTGGAGCTTCGCCGCAACGTGATTCCCCATGAAATTATCGTGGTCGACGACGGCAGCACCGATCGAACCTGGGCCGTGCTCCAGGAGCTATGCGGCCGTATCCCCACACTGCGGCCCGTTCAGAACCGGGGCGAACACGGCTTCGGCCGCGCGATCGCCTACGGCTTCGAGCAGATGAAAGGCGACGCGGTCATCATCATGATGGCTGACGAATCGGACGATTGCCGCGATGCAGTCCGCTACTGGAGCTTGTTGAATGAGGGCTGGGATGCAGTTTTCGGCTCACGATTTATGAAAGGCGGCGGCGTCATCGATTATCCATGGCCCAAGCTGAAGCTGAACCGATTGGCGAACCTGTTCATCCGGTTGATGTTCGGCATCAAGTTTAACGACGTTACCAATGCCTTCAAGGCCTACCGCCGCAGCACCGTCGAAGGATGCAAGCCGATTCTGTCGCCGCATTTCAACCTCACCGTGGAAATGCCCCTCAAGACTATTGTTCGCGGCTATTCCTGGACTTCGATTCCCATCACGTGGCGTAATCGGCAGTCTGGGACATCGAAATTGAGAATCAAGGAAATGGGGAGCCGTTACTTGTTCATATGCATGTATATCTGGCTCGAAAAATACTTCAGCCGCGGGGATTACAAAAGGCGAAGTTAGGGGCGCTGCCGCGCAACTGGTCGAGCATCTGCCGCCCCGCCGGATCGGGCTTAATCCGCAGCGCTGTTTCAAACTCGGCGATGGCTTCGGGTAATCCGCCAGGCGTATCCAGGAGCGCTCGGCCAAGATTCTTGTGCGCCTCCGGATCATCGGGCTTCAGCCGCGCAACCTGCCTGAACTCGACCACCGCATCGGGAAGCTGGCCCGGCGTCGGCCAGATAATCCCCAGATTGTTATGCGCTTCCGCGTAATCGGGATTGATCCGGACCGCCTCTTTGAACTCGGCGATGGCGTCCGTCAGCCGTCCGGGAACAGACATCAGAGCATTTCCCAGGTCGAAGTGCGCTTCCGCGATCCCGTTGTCGATTCGCAAAGCGGATTGGTATTGATCGATCGCCTGATTCAGCCGGCCCGGGACCTGCGCCAGGGCAAAACCCAAGTTGATGTGCGCTTCGGCGAAATCCGGCCGGCTGGCGAGCGCCGCCTGGTATTCCGAAATGGCATCGGACAACCGGCCAGGCGTCTTCGCCAGCAGGATTCCCAGATTGTTGTGGACTTCCGGGAAGTCGGGCCGGATCCGCAGCGCGGCTTGATATTCCACATTTGCTTCCCCAAGCTGGCCGGCTCGCGAGAATGCCTCGCCCAAACCGCCATGTGCCTCAGCGTAATCGGGATAAATCCGCAGCGCCGATTGATACTGGGCGATCGCGTCCGTCAATCGGCCGGGCATCCTCGAAAATGCGCTTCCGAGATTGTAATGGGCCGGAGCGCAATCGGGATAAATCCGTAGCGCGGTTTCAAATTCCCCCACAGCGTCGGGAAGCCGGCCAGGCATCGGCAGCAGGACCGTCCCCAGGTTGTTATGGGCCTTCCAGCTATCGGGAACCGAGTTCACGGCGCTGGTCCATAGGGTAAGTCCGTCTTTCCAGTCGAGGTTGCGCGCATACGTGCGCGCCGCGCACGCCATACACACCAGGCCCACCGCGACCCAAGCAAACCTGGCGAATCGCCGGCCGAACAGCAGCATCGCCCCGATCGCGAATCCTATCACGCCGATCGAGGGGACGTACAGAAACCGCTCCGCCATGATGCTTCCGATCGGAAAGATCAAATTGGAAGTCGGCAGCAGGGTTAAGAAGAAGAGTCCGATCCAAAACGTAAGCGGCTTCCTGCTATGGCGCGACGTAACGGCGACCACGACGGCGCCCGCGCAGACCGCCATGGCAAACCAGGTTTTCGCATCGTTCCACAGCCTGGCCGTGCCGAATACCGGAATCGAATTGTACGAATAGTCCGCCGACAAATGCGCTGGCCAGAAAATCAGGCCCAGCAATTTACCGATCACCCCTATTGCCGTGAATCGAGCCTGCCAGAATCCCGCCCCGACCAGCGGATTATCGGCAAAACCGATCCCCATCGAACCGTGCACACCGCTTCGCAGATAGAAAAAAATGAGAAACGGAATGGCGAGGGAGGCATACGCGGGCGCCCGATCGCGCCAATGGGTCCGGCGCGACCACGTAACGTCATACAGCAATATGATTCCCGGCAATACCGCTGCGCTTTCTTTCGAGAATAGGCCCACGGTTTGCGCCCCGACCATTGCCATCAGGTATCCGACCCTCCGTCGGCCTGTAACACACGTACTTTTAACGTAGAACCAGAACCCCGCGAGCACGCCCATTCCCGACAGCAGGTCCGCCCGGCCCACAATATTCGTGACCGATTCGGTCAGCACCGGATGCAATCCCCAGATCGCCGCCAACGCCCAGGCCGGTCCCGTTTCCGCGAAAATCAGCAGACCCAGAGCGTAAACCAGCACCACGTTAATTCCGTGCAACGCCAGATTCACCCAGTGGTAACCCGCCGGCCGCCCCTCGCCGAGCACGGCGTAATTGACAAGATAAGAGAGCGTTGTAACCGGCCGGTACAGCCCGGAAGCCGCGGAATTGTGCCAATACCCCTCGGTCAGTATCCGGCCCAGATTCTCCGACGTAGCCGCCCGGATACGAGGATCATCATGGATCATCACGGCATTGTCCAGAACCAGCTCACCCCTGAACGAATCGGAATATGCCGCGAGAATCATCGCCCAAATCAGCAAAATCCGCCAAAGGTGTCCTCTATAAGCTGTCCGAGCAACAGCTTGAGTTGTAGCCAACGCGGGAGCCGGCACGGTTTTAGGAACGTTCTGACGCTGTTTCACGAGTCTTTATCAATCTAACGCGTGCGGCGTTCCGTGAAAAGTTTCGCTTCTTTCTCACATGAGTAACTCCTGTTGACCCTGTAGGCTCAAACTACCAGGAAGAACGGGCGCCATCTCCCGTTAGGGTCACTATGTATAGAAGAACAGAAGCAGAGGTCCGCATTCTGATTCTGGCGCCACCGCAGGATTCGCAGCGTATCGCCGACATTCTTCTGACGGACGGCCTGGTCTCCGCAATATGCCCCACCCCGGACTCGCTTCTTTCCATGCTGACCGAAGGCGCTGCGGCCGCAATCGTGGCGGAAGAATCCTGAACTTCTGGCAGAGATGCAGAGGCTGAATACCTGGGTAGATTCTCAACCCCCGTGGTCCGACTTGCCGTTCGTTGTGTTAAGCGCGGGCCACACTCGAGCGCGAGACGTGGAGGAACTCGCCAACGTCATCCTTCTCGACCAACCTCGGGCCGATACGATCCTGTGTTCCTTGCGTGCGGCGTTCCGCGGGCGCCTGCGTCAATACGAAATGAGGCATCGCCAGCAAGCCCTGACGCAGGTAAATGCGGATCTCGAACAATTTGCGCATTCCGCGAGTCACGATCTTCGGGAACCTATCCGGAACATCGCCGTCTACACGGACCTTCTTTCCAACCGGTACGGCGACGTGTTCGATCAGCAGGCACAGCAATTTGTCGAATATGTAAGATCCGGCGCGGCAAGGATGGAAACCCTGGTGGCGGGGCTGCTGGCTTATGCCGAAGCCTCCGCCATCGTCGACGCGTTACATGACGCGGTTTGACGCCACGCAGCCTCTGGAGGTCGCGCTTTGGAATTTCCAGGAAGTCGTCGAGGAGAGCGGGGCCCACGTCACCTACGACGCTCTGCAACCTGTCCGCATGCGGGAAGTGCACCTCAGACAGCTTTTTGAGAACCTGATCAGCAATGCCATTAAGTACCGGGCCAGCACCGCTGCGGAGGTCGAAATCACCGCCCGATCGAAAACGGTTCTTGCGTTTTCTCGGATTCAGGACAATGGAATCGGCATTCCGCCCGAATACCACGGGCAGATCTTCGAGATCTTCAAGCGCCTGCACACAAATACCCGATACCCCGGTACGGGCATGGGACTCGCCATCTGCCGGCGAATTGTCAAACATTACAGGGGTAACATCTGGGTGGAATCCGAGGTTTGAACGCCGCATAATGCGGATCACTGCCAAACACCGCCGCCGGCACGTGATACTCGAAAATCGACTGCGCCGCCCGCTCCCCACCCCCGAACGTGCCACCCGTCACCGTCAGATGCGCCATGATCACATTCACCGCATCGGAGGACCGAATCCCTGCTTCAACGACACGATGATGTCCCGCACCTGCTGGTCGTACTTGCCAACATGATCCGACAGCATCCCCGCCAACAACTCCGCCGCCCGAATCGCATACCGCTGCGACACGAACGGCAACACCGCCACATTCACCCGCTCACCCGTACTCCGCGCAGCAAAACCCGCCACCCCACCATCACCCGCAGGCCGAGGCGTCCCCACCAGCTGAATCCCGGCCGCCAACATCACCTTGGCCGATAAGCATCGAACGTCGCCGCATGATCATGATTAACGTTTAACAGTACAGAATCTGTAACACCGTCAAATTCTAAAGACACTACCTGCGCCGCTCCATGCCTCGCCTTCGCAATGGCGCGGTCGGCGCGCGGCGTTTCCAATTTGCGGTGCATTCCCGTAAGTTGCCATACGGGCATCAGAGGGGCGGCGCGATCAGGACAATTGAGAGCGAAACCCCAACGGTGACTGAGAGGATCACCGGCCAAGGCAGGCCCACCGCAGCAAGGCCGATCGGAAGCAACGCCGCGACCGGCAGCGCCGCCGCGGGAGCGAGCATCACGTAGTCATAGCCGGGAATGATCAGCCGGCCCGTCACGATCCGGCCAAATAGCGTCAACGGGCGCGATACGTCCCGGAACGGGCCCCATCGAAACAGCATCAGGAACGAAGTGAAGCCCACCATGACTGCGTGCCCTGCAGCGTGCCGGTGAAAGTCGGCGGGAATTGAGCATCACCGATGCACAGCGTCACCAAAAACCACACGCCAGCC
>CAVPKR010000031.1:0-19773 GCA_963705675.1 Terriglobia bacterium | reverse complement strand
GGCCAGCGTTTCGCTGGACAGCATGCGGAATGCGTATTCGTCGCGACGCCGTCGAAAGGGGTGCTGAAAAAAGCCGTCGCCGAAATCCGGCGAAGCGTCGCGATGGCGGGGCGCGATCCCCGCGACGTGCTCATCTACAACCTGCAAACCGTCATCGTCGACGAGACCGACGCCAAGGCCAAGGCCAAATACGAGGATTACAAGCAATACATCGACATCGAGGGCGCGCTGGCGCTCGGGTCGGGATGGATGGGCATAGATTTCGCGCGCCTACCGCCTCGATGAACCTCTGCGTCACATCAAGACCAATGCGGTGCAATCCTCCGTCGACGCCTTCTCCAGCGCGGATCCCGGCAGGGTCTGGACGGTTCGCGAGTTGGCGGAATGGATCGGCATCGGCGGCCTCGGTCCGCTGATCGTCGGCGGACCGGCGACCGTGGCCGATGAAGTTGCAACAATGGGTCGAGGAGACCGACGTCGACGGCTTCAATCTCGCCTACGCGGTGACGCATGAGACCTTCGACGACATCGTCGAGCATCTCTTTGTTCCCGAGTTGCAAAAGCGCGGCGTCTATCGCCGGGACTATGCGCCGGGAACGCTGCGCGAAAAGCTGTTTGGCGCGGGGCCCCGTCTGCCCGACAGCCACCCCGCAGCGCGTTATCGCGACCCTGCGCGCTTCGCCAACGGTAGGGCGGCGGCGGAATAGCGGACGCCAACCGAACGTTTGCAACGACCCGCCGAGGCGGGCAACCCTGAGAGGTCGATATGTTGAATCCAGTTCCCCTGGTCACCTTCCGCCTGACCGGCAAGGGTAATGGCGTCGCCCAGACCATCCAAGAAGACGGGTCCACGCATGTCATCCAGACCGATGCGCACCCCGCTTTCGGTGGCGGCGACACCGCGCCCAGCCCGCTCAGCTACGCGCTGGCCCCGTCCATGTCCTGCACGCAGGTCACCTCACAGATCGTCGCGCGCGACCGGGGCTCCGCTCGGCGCCTTCACCGTTTCGGTCGACGCGAAACTCGACCCCACCGTGCTGGGCGACAGGCGCGGAAGGGATCAGCAACTTCAAGCGCCTCACCTTGGAAGCGGAGATCGAGACCGACGCGGACCCCGCGCTGTTCGCGCGCTTCGGCAGCGAAGTGGAACGACGTTGCCCCGTGACGCAATTGTTCCGGCGCAGCGGGGTCGACGTGACCACGGTCTGGAGGAGCCGCGCCGTGGCGCAGCAGGCGGCGGAATAGCGGAGGCGCCCGCTTCGGAGCCGCAAACGTGGCGCGGGAGGCTGGTTGCCACCTTCGTTCTACGCCGCGTCAGTTTTAAAGCTTTCGGGGTCCCCCGGCCGCCAGCCTTCTTGCGGCGGCGGGGTGCAGCGCGGGAGACGGGGCCCGCGCCGAACAGTTTTTCGCGCAAGGTGCCGCTCGTATACGACGCTTGTAGACGCCGCGGCGCTTTGCAGTTCCGGTACGACCAGCTCGACGAATTCGTAAAGCTCTCCGGCGTCACCGCGTAGGCGAGGTTGAAGCCGTCGATATCGGTCGCCGCCACCCAGTCGATCCAGCTGTCGGCGATCTGCGCCGGCGAGCCGACAAACAGCGGCCCGCGGCCGCCGATCGCGACATGCTCGGCGATTTCCCGCACCGTCCACGCCCGCCGGGTCCTCCTTGGTCAAGGCGGCGAGCGAGGAGCGCGTCGGCTTCGGTTTCGATGATAGCGCGACGACCTCGTCCGGCCGATATTGCGCGAAATCGACCCCGGTCCAGCCGGAGAACAGCGCGAGCGAGCGCCTCGGTGTCGACGTACCGGCGGTAGTCGTCGTGCTTCGCGCGCGCCGCCGCCTCGGTCGGGCCCGGTGATTACCGTGGCCAGCGTAAAGATGGCAAGATGATCGGCGGGGCGCGGCCGCTCGTGGCGGCGCGCCGGCGCAGATCGGCGGCCATCGCGGCGACGACACGCCGCTCGGGCCGTTGATGAAGACGCATTCGGCGTGCGCCGCGGCGAAGGCGCGGCCGCGGCTGAGGCGCCGGCCTGGTACAGACACCGGCGTGCGCTGCGGCGACGGCTCGCAGAGTGGATCGCGTCGACCCGATAGACTCGCCCGCATGCTCGATCCGGCGGATCTTGCCGGGTCGGCGAATACGCCGCGCGCCGCGTCGCGCACCACCGCACCGTCGTCCCAGCTGCCTTCCCAGAGCTTGTACATGACCTCCATGTACTCTTCGGCGATCTCGTAGCGCTGGTCGTGGCGCGGCTGTCGCGCCATCCCCATGCCGGTGGCGGCGCTGTCGAGATACCGGTGACGATGTTCCAGCCGGCCCGCCCCTTGGTCAGATGGTCGAGCGTCGACATCCGGCGCGCGAGCGTGTAGGGCGGCTCGTAGCGAGAGCGTGCAGGTGACGCCGAAGCCGAGATGCTCGGTCACCGCCGCCATCGCCGGCATCAGCAGCACCGGGTCGTTGACTGGCACCTGCACCGCGTGGCGCAGCGCCGCGTCCGGGCGAGCCGCCATAGACGTCGTAGATGCCGAGCACGTCGGCGAGGAAGATGCCGTCGAACTTGCCGCGCTCCAGCGTCTTCGCCAGCTCGATCCAGTAGTCGAGGTCGGTGTAGTGCGTGCGAGCGGTCGCGCGGATGCGCCCACAGCCCCGGCGATTGGTGCGCCGACGCAGTTCATCTCGAAGGCGTTAAAGCCGATGAGCTTGAGCATGCTCAGGAACCCAGCCCCAGCAGGCGCTTCGCGTTGGCGTGCATCACCTTTTCTAGCACGCCGTCGCGGAAGCCGAGTTGCGCGTAATCGTCGGCGGACTGGCGCATCGCGCGGAACGGATAGGAGGAGCCGAACGCGATCTGGTCGACAAGGCGCCATTGGCGGCCTCGACGTAAAGCTTGCCGCCGGGCTGGAAAATATACATATCGGGTACGATCGTGACGTTCTCATAGCGAAAGGCGACGCCGACGATCTCGCCGGCCCGCGGCTAATGTGATGCCGAAAATCAGCGCCCCGGTGCGGCGCGTGCTGGTGAATCGAGGCGACCATGTGCACGCCGGTCAGGTCCTAGCCGAGCTCGAAAGCGCGGATCTCGCGGCGTCGGCGAACGAAAGTCAGCAGCAGTACGAACAAGCGCAGGCCGCGTATCAAAACATGACCGGGGCCACGGCTCCGGATGATAAGACTAAAGCTCAGGCGGATGTGCAGTCCTCGCAGCAGACCTTCGATGCGGCGAAGAAACTTTACGATAATCGCGCCGCCTTGCAGAAGGAGGGTGCTCTGGCGCAGAAGCTGGTGGACGACGCTAAAGTCGCGATGGTGCAGGCGCAAAGCCAGCTTGAAACCGCTCAGCGTCATCTGCAATCGCTGAATACCGTCGGCCAACGGGAATCCATACGCGGCGCGCGGGCGCAGATGGACGCGGCCAAGGCGCATTACGAAAACGCCGCAGTCCAGCTTTCCTACGCGAAAATTGTCAGTCCGATCAGCGGAGTGGTCGCGGACCGCAGCGTCTACCCGGGCGAAATGCCGGCCAGCGGCTCACCGATCGTATCGATTGTCGACATTTCTCAGGTGGTCGCGCGCGCGAATGTTCCGGTGAAGGAAGCGGCGGCGATCCAGGTTGGCCGTCCCGCGCGCATTACCGGACCCGATGGAGACGTGGCCGGTAAAGTTACGGTAGTGAGTCCTTCGGTGGACCCAAGCACCACCACGGTCGAGGTGTGGGTGCAGGTCGCGAATCCCGGAGAGCGGCTGAAGCCCGGAGGGACAGTGCGGGTCTCGATCATCGCGGAGACCATTCAGAACACGCTGGTGGTGCCTGCTTCCGCAATCCTTAATTCCGACGACGGCGGCCAGAAGGTAATGGTGATCACGAAAGACAATATCGCCCACGAGCGGCGGATTTCGCCGGGAGTGCGGCAAGGCGATCGCGTGCAAATTCTCAGCGGCATTCAGCCTGGGGACCAGGTAGTGGTGACCGGCGGCCTCGGGCTGGACGATAAGGCGAAGGTGATCGTACAGGCACCCAAATCGGAAGAGGACGAGGATGAGGATCAGCCTGAGGACGAACCCAAGCCCGCCGACAAGAACGCCAAAGATACCAAGGGCAAGAAAATAATGATCGGAGGGCACACGTCCGAGCACTGGACTGCGCGATTTTCGCGTCCCATCATCTTTCTGATCCTGACGATGATCGGCGCGGGTGTGTATCTCGCGTTCACGATTCCAGTTGCGGTTTTTCCCAGCACTGATTTTCCACGTATCGTCGTCGGAGTCGACAACGGAGTCGCGCCCATCAATCAAATGCAAGTGACGGTCACGCGGCCGATCGAAGAAGCGATGAACAGCGTGCCGGGACTCGAGCAGGTTCGTTCCGTCACCAGCCGCGGGTCGGCCGAGGTGAATCTGTTTTTCAACTGGAACGTCGACATGTTCCAGACGCTTCAGTATGTGGACGCCGCCATCGCGCGAGTCCAGGCGACGCTGCCTTCCACGGCAAAACTGACCGTGAATCGCCTGACCTTCGCCGCGGTATCTCCCATCGTCGGATACAGTCTGACGTCCGACACCATGCCGCAGACCGCGCTCTGGGAGCTGGCCACCTACACCATCAAGCCCCGGCTCAATCGCGTGAACGGTGTCGCCACCGTGGTGGTGCAAGGCGGCAACGTTCCGGAATTTCAGATTGAGCCCGATCCGGCGAAGCTCTTGGAAGCTCAGGTGACCGTGCCCGGCATTCTGGATGCAGTGGCGCGAAGCAATATGATCGATTCGCCGGGGCTGATCGAAAATAATCACGAGCTTTCCCTGACGCTGGTCAGCGGGCAGACGCGCGATCCGGCGGAGATCGCCAACATCGTGGTGCGCACGACCCCCAGCGGGGTGCCGATCCGGATCGGCGACATCGCGCGGGTGCATTCCTCCGTGATGCCCGTCTACACGATCGTGACGGCGAACGGTAAACCGGCCGTGCTGCTGAATATCCTCCGTCAGCCGGACAGCAACACGGTGGCGGTGGCCGAAGCGGCCGACCGCGGAAATGGACGAACTTCGCAAAACGCTGCCGCCTGGCGTGAAGATTCAAACCTTTTACGATCAATCCGAGCTGGTTCGCGATTCCATCGATAGCGTGCGCGACGCGATTCTGATAGGTTTGGCCTTGGCCGCGATCATTCTGGTTTTGTTCTTGCGCGATTGGGGCAGCTCCCTGGTGGCGGCGTTGGTGATTCCTGCCACAGTGGCTATCACGCTGGTTGCGATGCGCGTGTCCGGGCAGAGCTTCAACCTGATGACGCTGGGCGGTCTGGCCGCCGCCGTGGGATTGGTGATCGACGACGCGATTGTCGTCGTGGAGAACATTGTCCTGCATCGCGACGCCGGCCAAACGCGCGCGGAAGCGATTCGCAGCGCCCTGCGCGAGATTCGCGTGCCGCTGGTGGGATCGACGATTACTCCCATCGTTGTGTTTCTCCCGCTGATTTCTATCTCCGGTGTCACCGGAACCTTCTTCAGGGCGTTGGCGTTCACGGTCGGCGTCGCGCTGGTTACGTCGTTGTTCCTCGCGCTCACGTGGACCCCGACGCTCGGCCATTACCTGCTCCGAAAGCGGCCTCGGGAGGAGCAAGATCACGAGGAAGTTCAGGCCAGCGGAATTATGGGTCGGATTACGCGTGTCTACGATCGAGCTTTGAAACTCGTTCTGGCGTATCCACTGTTGTTGGGAGTCGGATGCGCCGGCCTGATCGTGGCATCGTACTTCTGCTATCAGGCACTCGGCACCGATCTCCTCCCGGCGATGGATGAAGGCGGGTTCGTCCTCGACTATCTGATGCCTGCCGGATCGTCGCTCGGCGATACGAATAAGGTTTTGCTCGGTGTCGAGAAGATTCTCCAGGCTACGCCTGAGGTGATCGGCACTTCGCGCAGAACCGGACTCGAGCTCGGGTTGGCGGCGGTTACAGAAGCGAACAAGGGCGATTTCACGGTGCGGCTCACGCGCGACCGGGGGCGGCGTCCGATCGAGAAAATCATTTCAGAAGTTCGTGAGAAAGTCGGTAAAGCGTACCCGCAGTTGGATGTCGAATTTGTTCAGGTTTTGCAGGACATGATCGGGGACCTGACCGACTCGCCGGAACCGATGGAGATCAAACTGTTCTCCGCGGACCCCGCGCTGCTCAAGGAGTGGGGCCCGAAGATCGGCGAAAAGCTCAAGAAGACCAAGGGCGTGGTGGATGTGAAAGACGGTATCGAGAACACCATCAGCGGCTCGGCGATCGTGATGAATGTCGATCCTGTGGTGGCGGCGCGCGCCGGGTTCAGCCCGCAGGAGATCGAGCTGGATGCCAGCGCGATCCTGCAAGGCGAGCCAGCAACCACGCCAGTGGTAGTGAACGACCGGTCCTACACCATCCGGGTACGTTTCCCGGACAACACGCGGGCCTCCCTTGACGCGGTTCGCAACACCATCATCACCAGTAGCTCCACTGGAAAATCCGCCACGCTCGGATCTCTCGCGACCTTTCAGGATGAAGTCGGCCAGACCGAAGTGGTTCGCGAGGATTTGCAGCGGCGCATTGCGGTCACCGGACGCTTCGAAGGCATGAGCCTGGGTGAGGGCATGGCGATGGTGCAGAAAATCGTGGCCGGTATGCAGATCCCGCCGTCGATTCGCATCGTGTATGGGGGAACGTATGAGCAGCAGCAGAAGTCCTTCCGGGATTTGCTATCGGTGCTCGCTCTAGCGGTGGTGCTGGTATTCGCGGTCCTGTTGATCGAATTCCGAACGTTCGCGGCGCCGACCGCGATTCTGGCTTCCGCGCTCCTGTCAACCTCAGGAGTATTCGTCGCGCTACTGGTCACCGGGACCACTTTTAACATTTCCTCGTTCATGGGATTGATTATGGTGATCGGAATCGTGGCGAAAAATGGGATTCTGCTACTGGACGCCGATCAACGTTTTCGCGCGGAGGGAACTCCGCCTCGTGAGGCGATGTTGCAAGCCGGAGAGCGCCGCCTGAGGCCTATCCTCATGACTGCTCTCGCTACCATCGCGGGAATGATCCCGCTGTCGCTCGCCATCGGCGCCGGTTCGCAAATGCTGCAACCGCTAGCCATCGCCGTGATCGGCGGAATCCTCGCGTCGATGGTGCTGTCGCTGCTGGTCACGCCGGCGGTGAATTACTATCTCAGCGGACGCAAGTAAGATAGTAGTTCCATGCGCCGACTCGCGTTCCTCTTTTCACTCATGTGTCTGACCTTGGCTGCCCAGCCATATCCGCAGAGCCTGTTCGGCGAAATGCGGTGGCGAATGATCGGGCCATTCCGCGGGGGAAGGACTCCTTCGCTTGTAGGCGTGCCGGCGCAGCCGAACATTTTCTATGCTGGCGTCAACAACGGCGGAGTTTGGAAGACCACCGATTTCGGACAGACCTGGCAGCCGATCTTCGACGATCAGCCGACCGGCTCCATAGGCGCGATCGCGGTGGCCCCGTCGAATCCCGAGGTTATCTATGTAGGCAGCGGCGAAGGCTTGCAGCGCCCCGATCTCTCTACCGGCGACGGCATCTATAAGTCGATTGACGCCGGGAAAACCTGGCAACATCTTGGCCTCCGCGACGGGCAGCAGATCTCGTCCATCGCCGTAGATCCTCATGATCCCAATCGAGTGTTTGTCGCTGTACTCGGGCATCCCTACGGGCCGAATGAGGAGCGCGGCGTGTTCCGGTCGACGGACGGCGGCGCAACCTGGCAGAAGGTTCTGTATAAAGATGCCGACACAGGCGCGCGGCAAGTGGAGTTCGACCCGTCGAATCCACGCAAGATTTACGCGGTGCTGTGGGCCGCGCGACAGTTCCCCTGGGAATCGAGCGCGAACGGCCCTGGCAGCGGCTTGTTCATGTCCAACGACGGCGGCACGAACTGGCGCCAGTTGATTCTGGGTCTTCCGAATGCGACCGAGGATGGCCTGGGCCCCATGAGCTTCGGTATCGCGCCCTCGAATCCGCGACGAATGTACGCTCGCGTGGAAGCTCGGCGCGATGGTGGATTCTACCGGTCCGACGACGCAGGAGAAAACTGGCGACGGGTCAGCAATGAAGCTCGCGTGATCGGCCGCGGCACCGATACCAGCGCCGTTCGAGTGGACCCGCGCAACCCCGATGTGGTCTACGTCGCCAATACTTCGACGTATCGATCGACCGACGCGGGCGAGACGTTCACCGCCATCAAAGGCGCTCCCGGCGGCGACGATTACCAGTCCATTTGGATCAATCCCGCGAATCCGGAAATCATCGCGCTGGGAGTCGATCAGGGCGCAACGATCAGCGTTAACGGCGGCCGCACGTGGAGTTCCTGGTACAACCAGCCAACCGCCCAGTTTTATCACGTGATCACCGACAATCGTTTCCCATATTGGGTGTATGGCGGCCAGCAGGAGAGCGGATCGGTCGGCATAGCGAGCCGCAGCGACTACGGAGAGATTACCTTTCGGGATTGGCATCCCGTAGCGGTCGAAGAGTACGGTTATGTGGCCCCCGATCCTCTCGATCCAAACATCATTTACGGCGGCAAAGCCACGCGCTACAACCAAGCTACCGGCGACGTCCAGAACATAGCTCCCATGCCTGGGCGCGGAGGCGGCAAATACCGGTCTGTCAGGACGATGCCGATCATATTTTCGACGGTCGATCCGCACGCGTTATATCTTGCTGCGAACGTCCTGTTCAAGACGATCAACGGCGGCCACAGCTGGGCCGTTATCAGTCCGGACCTGACTCGTGAGGCGACGCCGGCGCCGCCTAGCATGGGTAATTTCGCGGCGCTCGATCCTGAAAAAGGACAGCATCGCGGCGTGATTTATTCGATAGCCCCTTCGCGCAAGGACGCCAATACCATTTGGGCCGGCACGGACGACGGACTGATTCACGTCACACGCGACGGAGGCAAGATCTGGAAAAACGTGACGCCGCCCGAGCTGACTCCGTGGAGCAAGGTGTCGCAGCTCGACGCCTCGTACTTCGATAACGACACCGTTTACGCCTCCATCAATCGTTTTCGGCTCGACGATCTGCGGCCGTACATTTATCGCACCCACGATGGCGGTAAGACGTGGACGAAGATTGTCGATGGGATTCCAAACGATGAGGTGGTCAACACGGTTCGCGAAGATCCGGTGCGCAAAGGCATGCTGTATGCGGGTACGGAACGCTCAGCATACGTGTCCTTCGACGACGGCGGCCATTGGCAGACGCTGAAGCTGAATATGCCCGCGACCTCGATTCGCGATCTGGTGATTCATGGCGACGATGTGGTGGTGGGAACCCACGGCAGGTCATTCTGGATTCTCGATGATGTGACGCCACTGCGGCAGCTTCGCTCCGAGACCAGCTCGACGTTGCTGTACAAGCCCCAGGTCGCCTATCGCATCGCACGCGACCGCTACACGGACACTCCGCTGCCCCCCGAAGTTCCCGCGGGCCAGAATCCGCCGGATGGCGCGATTCTCGATTACTATTTGGCCTCAAAACCGTCGGCGCCGGTGATCCTTGAAATCCTCGATCATCTCGGTAAATCGGTCCGCAAATATTCCAGCAACGACAGGCCCGAGGCGCTGGATGAGCGCGAGTTGAACGTTCCCGCCTATTGGGTCCGCAAGCCCCGGGTGCTTTCAGCCGAGCCGGGAATGCATCGCTGGGTATGGGACCTGCGCCTGCCGCCGCCCGATGCCCTGACCCATACTTTTCCCATTGCGGCCATCTTCCATGACACTCCCCAGTATCCGTTGGGGCCGTGGGTGATGCCTGGCGAGTACACGGTGAAACTGACGGTTGATGGAAAATTCTACACGCAACCGGTGACCGTCAAGATGGACCCTCGGAACAAGACTGGGCTCCCGGGATTGACCCAGCAGTTTACTTTGGCGACCAGAGCTTGGGCAGCGATCAACGAAGATTACGCCGCGATTCAGGAAATTCGCCAGATGCGCGCTCAGCATCGCGCCGATCAGGATCTCGACAGAAAGCTCGCGGCGCTCGAAGGCGCTGGCGGCGGTCGCGGCCGGGGCGCAGCCGCTTCCGACGGCCAAAGCTTGTCGCGATTGAACGGCGAGCTGACCCAAATCCTGGGGCTGCTGGAAGATTCGGATCAAACGCCAACCACACAGATCAGCGCGGCGCTGGCCGATCTTCGAAAAGCGCTGGATGCCGCGCTCGCGAAGTGGAAGGAACTGAAGAGCGCGCCCTAAGTGCCCAGAACCGTCAATTGATTGTCGACGCTGGTGACGCCCTTTACCTTCTTCACAATCTTCTCGGCCTTATCTTTCGCGTGGGAGTCATGAACCTGGCCTTTGAGCGTGACCACGCCGCTCTTCACGGCCACGTCCAGCCCGCCGCCTTTCACGTCCGGATCATTCGCCAGCCGTTGACGCACCTGATCGTAAATCTTGTCGTCCGTGTTCGGAGGCGTTTGGGACAGCAGCGGCACGGCCAGGGCAAAAATGAGAATGAGAGAGACTGCGCGCAAAGCCATATCTTATTAACCTATATTCCGGTCATCCCGCGCCAGTCCACCTGCGCCAGGAATTCCGGATCCTCCCGCCAATGCGGCCGGACCTTCACAAAGGTTTGCAGAAATACTTTCTTGCCCAGCGAGTATTCCAGCTCCTTCCGCGCCTGCGTGCCGATCTTCTTCAGCGCCGCTCCGCCGGGACCGATCACGATCGCTTTCTGCCCCGGCCGCTCCACGTAAATCGTCGCGGCGATGCGAACCAGCGTTTCAGTTTCTTGCCACGACTCGATCTGAACCGCCACCGAGTGTGGAACCTCCTGACGAGCAAAATGCAAAATTTTCTCGCGTATAATTTCTGCCGCCAGATAACGCTGCGGCTGATCGGTCAGATAATCGGAGGGATACTGCGCCGGCCCCTCCGGCAGACGAGCGACAATTTCACGCAGCAGGGTCTCCAGACCCTCGCCTTTCTTTGCCGAAATCGGAATATACGCGGCAAAGTCATGCAGTTCTTTATACTTCTCGATCAGCGGAAACAGTTTCGGCTTCGCTTCAAGCCAATCCGTCTTGTTGAACACCGCGATGGCCGGGACCCCGGATTTCCTTACCAAATCGACGGCCTGCGAATCTTCATCGGTGACCGGCGCCAGCGCGTCGACGATGAACAGAACCAAGTCGGGTGCGTCCGCAGCCGTCCGAACCTCGTCCATCATGCGTTTGTTCAGCAGCGTGCTGGACTTGTGAATCCCCGGCGTATCGATGAAAATAATCTGAGCCTCGGGAAGTGTGAGTACGCCTTGTATCGCCGTGCGCGTGGTTTGCGGCTTCGACGCGACAATCGCCAGTTTCTGCCCCAGCAGCGCGTTCAGCAGCGTCGATTTGCCCGCATTTGGCCGCCCCAGAATCGCCACGAATCCGGCGCGATGAGGATTAGTCTCTGCCATTCGCCGCTTTCGCCACTCGCACTTGATCCACGCGAAGATGGTTCGCCGCCAGCACTTTGATCGAAATGCCGTCGCGCTCGATCTCTTCGCCGACCGCGGGAACGTGGCCCAGCCATTCCGTCACCAACCCGCCCACCGTAGTCGATTCGGTTCCTTCGCTCGAATGAAAATCCAGGAGATTCTCCAAGCGCCCCACGTCGAAGCTGCCGGAGACCACGTAACTTCCATCGGGGTCCTTGCGCGAATCGCGATCCGGTTCATGCTCGTCGTGAATCTCGCCGACGATTTCCTCCACCATGTCTTCCATCGTCACGATCCCGGCTGTAGAGCCGTACTCGTCCACTACCACCGCCATGTGCGCGCCTTCTTCCTGCATCTCTCGCAACAGATCGTTGACGGCCTTAGTTTCAGGCACGGCGCGAATCGGGCGCATGATGTTGCTCACCTTGCGGCGCGCGCGCTCAGCTTCGTCCAGCTCAAACATATCGCGCACGTGAACGAACCCGATGATCTGATCAATGGTGTCCTGATACACGGGTATCCTGGAAAATTGTTCGTTAATCACAAGCTGCCGCAGCTCTTCGAGCGTAGCATCCTGCCGGATCGCCACCACCCTCGGCCTCGGCGTCATCACCTCGCGCACGGTCTTATCGCCGAATGCCACCACGGATTGAATCAGCTCGCGATCGCCTTTTTCGATGATGCCTTCTTCCTCGCCTGCCAGAATCAGCGCTTCAATGTGCTCTTCCGGACGCGGCGCTTCGTGCGATTGCGCGGGGCCTGAAAGCTCAAACAACGAGTGCAGGAATTCGAGCCCCCACACCAGAGGACGCACCGCCAACGCCAGCAGTCGAAGCAGGGGAACCAGCGCCAACAGTCCTCGTCCGCTGCTCGACCGGTAAACTATCTGGGGAACAACATACGTCCCGACGATCGTGTAAATGATCACCAGCAGCAGGGCCGCGCCCAATGCCTGCCACTCCGGCGTCCCTTGAAGCGCGGCGCCCATCGTCAGGCAGCCGATGAACGCGATGCCGAGATGCTTGATCAGTGAGAATGTCAGCGAGCCGCGTTCGGTTTCGAGGCCAAGCCTGGCTTCGAGCGTGGTTTTGAAAAATTCCAACGACTCCCGCTCCCGTGTGCGAATACGCAGGGACTCAAGATACAAAAGCTGCACGCATGTGACCAGCGTGACAATCACGGCCACGGTTAACGCGAGTGCGGTGAAGATCAGCGTCATCGGCCGTTCCTCTCGATCAGGCCCGCAGGCAGACCCAGACGCTTGCGCCAGCGCGTCTCCGCCCGAGCCATTTCGCCCGAATCCGTCTCATGATCCAGGCCCGAAAGGTGCAGAACCCCGTGCAGCATCAGGACTCGAACCTCGTCTTGAGGCTCATGACCGAGTTCCGCTGCCTGAGCCAAAGCGCGGTCAAGCGAAATGGCGATCTCGCCTCCGTGACCTTCAGTCGACGGGAACGACAGCACATCCGTGGCATGTTTCTTTCCGCGAAACTGCCCATTCAGCCGGCTAATTCACGATCGCCAGTGATCAGGCACGTCACCGCCGCGCCGCGGAGCACGCGCTTCACAAGATCGTTGAAAAATTCCCGCAATTCCTTCCGTCGCACCCGCCGGGAGGAATGGCGGAACACCACGGGTGAAGACGATATAGGAATGTCAGGTGACATGGGAACCGCTCAGGCGGCTGGAGATTCGGTTGCTGGCGCTTCAACGGCTGGTTCCGGGGCCTCTGCTGGATTCCCGCCTAGCTTCAGCGACAACTGCCGGTTCGCGCCGATCCGTTCATTGTGGCGCTCATACGCGCGCACGATTTTTTGCACCAGGCTGTGCCGGACCACATCGCGATCGTCGAATTGAACAAACCCGATGCCGTCGATGCCGCGCAGCACTTCCACGGCTTCATTCAGCCCGCTGCGTAAGGCGCCTGGCAAATCGATCTGCGTGGGATCGCCGGTCACCACCATCTTCGAATTGAATCCCTGCCGCGTCAGGATCATCTTCATCTGCTCCGGCGTGCTGTTCTGGGCCTCATCCATAATGATGAAGCTGTCGTTCAACGTGCGTCCACGCATGAAGGCGATGGGCGCCACCTCAATGGTATTGCGTTCGAGCAGTTTTTCGATCTTCTCAGATTCCAGCATGTCGTACAGGGCGTCGTATAGCGGCCGCAGATACGGATCGATCTTCTCCTGCAACGTTCCCGGAAGGAACCCGAGCCGTTCACCCGCTTCCACCGCGGGCCTGGTAAGAATGATGCGGCTGACGCGTTTCGAAACCAGCGCGGACACTGCCATTGCAACCGCGAGATAGGTTTTCCCCGTACCCGCCGGACCGATGCCGAACACCAGATCCTGGCGCTCAATCGCGTCCACATAGCGGCGCTGCATCATGGTCTTCGGCACCACAATCTTTTTCCCGAAACTTCGCTGTTTGCCGCTTTCGACCATGCCGCGCAGGCTAGTCTCGGAATCGGTCGTCACCACGCGCAGGAAATTGTTGAGATCGCCATTGTTGAAGACATGACCTTCACGCACTAAGGCCACGTAGTCGGTCAGGATATTTTCGGCGCGTGCCACGGCGGCGTCGTCGCCCTCGATTTCCAGACGATCATTCAGCAGCCGGATTCGCACATTCAATCCGCTTTCGATCAGACGGATATTTTCATCGCGGGTCCCGAACAGGGATTCGATACCGCGGCTGATCTGTACGCTGGATTTCATTCGAGAGGAAACTGCCGGTGACGGCGTAACCCGAATGTCCGCTGACGCGGAGGCAGGAACCACATCTGTCTTTAGGATACCAGAAAAGGGGGGAGTTTTCTACGGGCAAAAGAATTGGTTCGTGTGTTACGCTAGTGTTCGGCTGACATAAGCGGGGACGTAGTTCAGTTGGTTAGAACGCCGGCCTGTCACGTCGGAGGTCGCGGGTTCGAGCCCCGTCGTCCCCGCCACTTACTTCCTTTTGTTTCCTACACATAGCGTCTTCGGCGCGCTTTAGCGGCGCATCAGGCGCTACGGCGCGAACCTCAGCAGTAACCCCCGCCCGCTATTTCCCCGCATACGCGTTGTGCATGTACGGCGGGCGACTCGTCCAAGTGGGACGAACCGGCGATTGAGCCAGGCGGAACCCGACTTCCAACAGAACTTGCAGGTCTTGGACTGCGCCGGTTAGGTCCCAGTCTGGCTTAATCTGGTCGGTGGGTTTGTGGTAATCGTTTCGGATGAATTCCTGCCGTTTCAGATCGCCGTATTCCGCGGGCTTGCCCACGAAGTCGATGCCTGGGCTCGACGCCAGCGAAGGCACGCCGCCCATCGCGAATTCGACGTGGTCCGACCGCCAATAGAAGCCCTCGACCGGATCGGTATCACCAGTGACTACCCTCCCTTGTCTGGCTACTGCTTCCTTTGTCAAATCGTCCAAAGAAGTCATGCCCATGCCGAGAATGCTGAAATCCTTCGTGCGCCCCCAGCCCCAATTGCTGAAGTAATCCAGATTGATATTGGCCACAGTGTTCGCCAGCGGGTAGAGTGGGTGCTGCACATAATATTTCGCGCCAAGAAGGCCCCGCTCCTCCGCGGTGGGCCATAGGAACACTACCGTGCGCTTCGTCCGAGCAGGGAGTCGAGAAAATGCGTGAGCCAATTCCAGCACGCCGGCCGTGCCGGAGGCATTGTCACTGGCGCCATGAAAGATGTTGTCGCCTTGGTGTCCGAGGTGATCCCAGTGGCCGGAGTAAATCACGTACTCGTTGCGAAGCACCGGATCGCTACCTTCAATCTTCGCGACTACGTTTGCCGACTCGACCTCACGCACCTGATTGTGCGCCGTTCCCGAGACCACAGCCTTCAGCGCCACCGGCTTGAAGTCGCGGGAAAGCGCGGATTCGCGGAGTGCGCCAAGATCGAGCTCGGAAGCGGCAAACAATTCCGCGGCCTTCTCGTACTTCAGCGAAATGGTCGCGTCGATGCGGTCCGTGGACGAAGCGTCGCGCACGATCATCGATTCGCGTGTAATGAACCGGTTGGGACCTGCGCCTGCTCCCGGCGGACGCGTGGGGCCGCGGCCGGCGGGCCCTCCCTGCAGAGTAATCACTGCCGTGGCGCCGCGCGCATGCGCGAGATCGGATTTCGATCCAGGCCTCCCATAAAAGGAGAGCTCCGGTCCCAGGAACATCTTGGGATCGAGTTTCGAAGGATCGCTAGGATCCGGAATCGGAGGATCGCCGCCCAGCAACACGACGGCTTTGCCTTTGACGTCGACACCTTTGTAGTCGTCCCAGCCGTATTCCGGTGCGACGATTCCGTAGCCGATGAAAACGATCGGCGATTCCGGAATCTCGATAGAGGACTTCGGCTGCGAAGAGGAAACTCGGTAATCCTCAGCGGTGAGTGGGAACGCCGAGCCCGCGGATTTAATTGAGATTTCGCCTCCGCCTGCCGTGATGCCCCACAACTCCACCTTCTGTGTGTAAGTGCCGTTCGGATTGCCTGGCGACAATTTCATCGCGCGGCAGGCTTTGACCAGATAATCCACCGTCTTCTGTTCACCGGGAGTCGCGGGCGCGCGACCATCGAAGTCGTCCGAAGCGAGGACCTTGATGTGCTTCAGAAGTCCTTGTGGCGTGATAGCGTTCCAGGCCTCCGCCGGAACGGGCCCGGATTCCGCTCCGACGAGCACCAAACCGGCGGCCACTAAAACGGCAGTTTCAAATCGACGTGACATGTCGCTATCGTCGCACGGTGAGACCCAGGATTTTTTTATACACTGCGCATCGTCAGAAAGCAAAGCGTGGTTGCGCGAACAGCCCGATCCCGCCGATCCCGGAGACAGTTCATAAGCCGGTTAACGGCCGGTAGAATCAATGGTGATGCCGGAGCAGAAACTGATTATCCGGGCTGAGACGACCGAGGATTACCAGACGGTCCGTTCGGTCAATGAGATAGCGTTCGGCCGGAAGGATGAAGCCGGCTTGGTCGATAGCTTGCGCGCTGATGACGCTGTGCTCGTCTCGCTGGTTGCAGAGAGCGAGAAACAGATCGTGGGACACATTCTGTTCAGCAGGATGAGCATTGAGGCAGCCAATCGCTCCGTTTCTGCAGTAGCCTTGGCCCCAGTTGCGGTTTTGCCTCAGCATCAACGCAAGGGAATCGGCGAAGCAATGATCCGGCGCGGCCTAGACCTGTTACGCGATCGCGGCGAGCAGATCGTAATCGTGCTTGGACATCCCGATTACTATCCGCGCTTTGGCTTTTCCTGTGAAAAAGCGCAGTCCCTTGCAAGCCCTTTCCCAAAGGAAGCCTACATGGCGATGGAGCTGGTTCCTCGGGCTCTTGATGGCGTTCAAGGGCGCGTAGATATCCTTCGGCATTTGGACTGTGAATGCCGAACTGGGATGTCGCTCGCTTCAGCCATGTCCTCCGCGGTGAAGCGGAGCGTGTGGGAGTCCACTCGGGTGAATACTTGCGTCAGACAAGAAGCCGCTTCTACAGGGGTGATGCTCTTGAATGAGATGGCCACGGCGATGGGGCTTGTGACCCGGCACCTCTTTCGTTCGGCCAGCCGCTTCACGCCGCGGCAGATTTCGCCAGGATCAGCTTCTGCGGTGCGTCAGGTGTCAAGGTCTCCGCCGCATGAAAAACCCACGTGTGCTTCGTTCTGAACCGCCTCAATATCGCCGATCGCTGAGCGTATTTGCTCCGTGCACGGCGGCCAACGCCTCCGAGGTCATGAACCGGCGAAAACGTTCGTATTCGAAGGAGCTGGGCAACAACTGGTCCGCAGAGACCACCCCCGCGACTCCTTCCCTATCGACTGAGATCAGGACCTTTCAGCTTGCGCGGCTGCTCGCCGTTGACGTTGTGATCCCAGCCAGCGTCAGGGCGAGGATAAGAGCGGTCCGCATGGTTCGCACAGTATACATCTGAGAAAGAATCTTCACGCGGGGTCTTAGCGTTGGTGATCCGGACTGGGTCAAACGAAGCCCGTATGGGATTTGTTGGAACCCTCCGGCCATGAACCTTTCGTGGACGAAGTATAGCGCGCCACTTGTGCCTTGCGATGTACCAAAGTGTACAGATCGCGGAGAAACCCTTATTGCTTGACCAGCTCCACGCGGCGGTTCAGCGTGCGGCCGGCTTCGTTGTCGTTCGACGCCAAGGGAGCATACGGGCCGGCGCCGAAGGATTGGAGCCTGCCGGCAGCCACTCCATATTTCGTGGTGAGCATCTGCACCACAGCGGCGGCGCGGCGCTTGGAGAGATCCAGGTTGCTCGCCAGGACTCCTACGTTGTCCGTGTGCCCTACTACGTATACTTTCATCGCCGCGTTCTGCTTCAGTAACTTCACCACTTCCTCCATGGCGTGCGCGGACTCGGGCTTTATCTCCGCCTTGCCGGTATCAAACAGAATGCCATTCACCACGGAATGGCCGGTGGTGGTCAAGCCGTTGGACATCTCGGCCGCGCTCGCGACTACGTCCTGGTGAGCGCGATCTCCTTGACCGTGTGCTCCGCAATTTCTCCATTGCTGCCGACCTCGAGTTGAATCCAGGTATTGCCCATGTGTCCCACGATCGTATCGTGGGATTGGCTTTCGAAGACGATCGTGTACCCGGCGGTCCGCAGAGCGGTGCCCAGATTCCGCTCCAGCTGGGCGTTGGTCGCGGTCTTGGGGGACCTGTATTCGAGGTGATGAAATTCACCTTCCACTCGCTTAAAGCCCGCGCCGGGCATGGCGAAGTCAAAGGTATCGTCAGGGCTGTCCTTACAGTCGCTGATTACGCTGCCGGGGAAGCGGCTGATAAGCGGGGAATCCTGGCAACCCTTCTTGTCCTGCGCGTCAGCGACCTGCACGGTTAGCAATATCGCTAAGAAAACGAGCCTCATCATTACGTCTCCTTGAATCAGGTCGCAGTTTACCATGACTAGCCGGACGACGGCCTGGGCTTGTTTACGCCTTGCGGTTCGCAACTATGGCGAGTATCGCGGGAGAGTGTCCGTCGATCAGGGGAGCGGAATCGCCGTGGTACGCGGCCCGTTGTCGGGGACGATTCGCCACCCCCTTCCGGCTTGCGGTTTTGACGAGGAGCGGCCGTATATGGTCGATTCGTGAACCCTCAATGATTGATTGGCGTTGATACTACAGATCAAAGGAACGGATAGGTAACTGCCCACACTGGAGCGCATTCTCTTTCCAGGGCCGTCGTACACTCCGCAGTTGGCTCCTCTTCTAACCGAATAAGGAAGAGGGATGCATGGAAATAGGCCAACGTTTTCGTCTTACCCGCTACGCCATGGCGATTGCTATGCGAGACGAAAGACATACTGCGATCATAGTTCCTGAAGGGGCCATCATTGAAGTCATGAATGGGTCTTTCGATGGAACTCGATTGATGGACGTCAATTACGAAGGTGAAGTGATTATGATGTTCACCGACGACATGAAACCCATACGGTGGCGATCAGGGCAGAGACAGCATGACGCTGCCTCATTCTTAACACCGATCGTGGGCCGCGGCCTTGTTTAAGGCAAGTGACAAAAAGGGCGGGAGGCCCTCGCTGTCACTTCTTCAAGCTGCGGACGTAGGCGATAACATCATCCACCGCCCCTCCGGATACAGTCTTCGCCGGCTGCGTTTTGCCCTCCCCTCAGTGATGACTTTCTTGATGTCGGCGTCGCTCATCGCTTGTTCTTCGGGCGAACTTAGACTCTTCATCTCGACCTTCATCATCTTGGCGACAGAAGGGTTACCAGACCGTCCGCCCCGTGACAGGACTTGCAGGACTTGTCGTAGACGGCTTGGCCCGCCTTGGCGTCGGCGGCTGAAACGGCCGTGGCCGATAACACGGCCGCGGTCAATATCGTGATGATCATTCTCATGTTGTTTGCTCCTTTTTGGCTCTCTTGCTCATTTTTCACTGCTTTTCGAACTTTGTAAATCGATCCGCTATTCCCAGCGTTTTCAGAATCTCCGGCGACGTTTCTTCGACGGCCAACGCCTGGTGGCATGCGCTGCAATCTTGGGTAATGAGCGACGACGCGATTTTCTGACCGGACGTGGCATGATTCCCGTCGTGGCAGCGGAAGCAGCCGGGATCGTTGGTATGGCCAAGATTATTCGGGTAAGTTCCCCAGGTGACCTTGAGATCGGGAAAGACGTTGTCGCGAAAAATGGCGAGCAACGCCTGTCCCGCCGCTTGGATATCGGCGGTGCGCTGGCTGGCGATCGCAGGATACTTTCGTTGATAGTAGGCAGACAAACCGGCGGGGATTTTCTCGGTGGCTTCGCGGTCGCTTGAATAGCTCGCGGTCAG
>CAVPKR010000030.1:0-38338 GCA_963705675.1 Terriglobia bacterium | reverse complement strand
CCGCTGACCGCCATGGTGCTGCCTGACCCAGCAGCGCCGCGGAGCCAGCGGAGCAGCCGCGGCCTGCGGACCGCCTGTGCCCAGCTGGCGGAGGGGGCCGATGGGACGGTTAGCCACTTTCGTTATGATTAATGGAGTGGTACTTACTTACAGCGAGGCAGTCAGCCGCACCGCCCTCCTTGATGTCGAGTCGTACGACGTTTTCCTGGACCTGAGCGGGGCGCCAGCGCGGTCGCGGACCGAGGCGACGCCTTCACCCGATTCTCCCAAGAACGGAGTTCAATAGTGACCCCTGAAGGTCACCGGCGGATTATCAGTGACTTGACGGTAAATGTCACTTCTTTACCGACGCATCACCGGTCGTTGTCAGCGACAAGGTTCTTTGCGCCCCGACGGTTCGAGGCGTTATGCAGGACGGCCAGGACCCAGGTCTTCTAGGTTGACCACACTTGGTCGGATGACCGTATTTGGTTGCGGATGGACCCCGCGTCTCACCCTTGGAGGGCGATCTGCAAACCGGCGACCCGCTTCGGCCATGATGTCATTCCTGGGCGATGGCAACCCCTTTCGAACGGAGCTGCCAATGAAGCGGAAAACTTTGCGGCGCCTTACCGATGGGACCGTGAACATCCTCTGCTTCGGGAGTGGGCCAAAGAGGTGCTCTTACAACCCCGAGGTGAATTTATGCGTATACTTACATTTGTGGTATTAACGGCCGTGGCTGGAATCGGCTTCACGGTTACCGCTCCCCGGGCGGAAGCTCAGGTCTCGGTTCAGATCGGAGTAGCGCCTGAATGTCCGTATGGATATTATGACGTCGCTCCTTACAATTGCGCTCCTACCGGCTACTATGGTCCGGAGTGGTTTAACGGGGACGGCTTCATTGGCGTCGGCCCGTGGTTTCATGGCGCTGCCGAATTCCATGGCAACGTAAACAACCGTCTCCATCCGGAGCATGGTTATAAGGGTCCCGCCCCGCAGCGCGGCGAGAAAGCCGAGCCGGAAAAGCGCGTCGATAGTGCGCACTTCAAAGGGAACGAAGTGCGGGATGGGCGCGGTCACGTGGCCCCCAACAAAAAATGATCGGTCGTTATGTTTGCCGAAACGCGGCATTGTCATTCCCCGGCACGTCGGAGAATGCCGGTGCCGCCGATTCGTTTTCGAGCTCGGCTTCCCTAATTCAAACGGTGGATCGAATCGCCAAACTCATACCGATTTGGGACTAGGTTAGCAGCCCTGGTAAGTGCGTAACGGCGGTCTCAAGGTCTATTGCTAAGGCAAACTGCGGTCGATTTAAGATTATGGCGAGCCGTACCGGAGGGGTGATGACCCTCTTGCCCATCTTCGCAGCACTTCTTGGAATCATGTTGCCCGCAAGCGCCGGCGACGTGTCCGGCCATACCTTAATCACCAAACGTCTCACGAAGAAGGCGCTTCCGCCGTCGGTCTACGATCTACGCGGCACGCTGGTCCCAACAGCGGTTCACGAGACCGAAACTGTCAGCGAATTCGACCGAATGATCATCCTGCTGGAAGGCAAACTAACTCCCCGGCCCCCCCAAAACGCGATCGTCGAGCAGCGTAGTGGACGGTTTGAGCCGGATCTTCTGGTGGTGCCGGTCGGCTCGACGATCCAGTTTCCTAATGCGGACCCAATCTTTCACAACGTCTTTTCCCTTTCTCACGCGCGATCCTTCGATCTGGGTTTCTTCCCGAAGGGTCAGAGCCGGTCGGTGAAATTCGACCGCGAAGGCATTGTCCAGGTGTACTGCCACATTCATGCGAATATGTACGCCGCGATCGTGGTCACAGGCAGCCCATGGTATAGCAAGCCGTCTTCTGACGGAAGCTTTTCCTGGAACAACGTCCCCGCTGGTCACTATAAGGTCATCGCATGGCACAAGATTGCCGGGACCTTTCAGACTGAGGTCGACGTTCCGGAGAACGGCACCGTCGATGTAACCATCCGCGTTCCGATCCATACGGGGTCGCGCCCTTGAGAAGCGCTCGCATATTCACGTCTTCCTTAACCGTCCGGGCTTTCCTGTTCTCATTTATTCCGGTCTGCGTAGTCTTAATCGCGAGTTTTTTCGCTATTAACGCCTTGGTCGAGCAACGCGTGAAAAACAGCTTGAAAACATCCCTGACCCGAATCCGAAAATCTGATCGTTCGCGCCAATGAGGACTCGTCGCGCCGCATTGGACAATTCGTAGGAGTGCTCGCGGAGAACGCCAGCTTGAAAGCCGCGGTCGGGTTACTGCGCGAAGCCAATTCGGAATCCCCAAAATGCAGCCGACGTCCGCCGTACCATCGAGGCGCAGCTCCTTGAGATGCGAGGCCTGATCGGAGATGATCTTTTGGCTGTTGCGGATTCCAAAGGACGCATAGTCGCAGCGGCCGGGGCCGCGGGCCTTCGTGAAATTCCAGGGCAGCCGACGCTGTTCGACGCAGGCGGACAACTCTACGAGCTTTCCTCCACCCCCATCGACATCGATGGCTCTGAGATTGGACGGCTCTTGATTGGCCGTAAGTTCGCCTGCCCGCTACCACCTCGGCGGCGACATCGTGCTTCTGAAGGACGGCCGGGTACTGCGTGCCAGCGTTCCGAACCGCGAATGGACGTCCATTGAACAACAGATCGCGAAGCGTTGCCCGGACGCCGATTCAGAATGTGAAATCGATCGGGGTGGGGAAACTCAGCTAATTCTGCCGGTTCACGACGCCGGACTTGGCTCCGCCTACCGCTTGCTGGCGCTTCGTTCTCTGGACGTGGCGGTTCGCGATTTTAAAGCCGGTTGGCTGCGTATTCTGCTGAAAGTCGGCGGCGCCGGGGTAGTGATGGCGCTGCTGTTCACGATAGTCACTTCGCGTTCCGTATCCAAGCCCTTGCGGGAACTCATCGCCCAATTGCAGAAGGGAGAACGTGCCAATCAATTCCCGGAACGGATCGTCGCCGGGAAAGCCGCTGGAGAACTGCACCTCCTGGCCGAAACATTCAATCGAGTCGCGGCCGCCGAACGCCGGTCCCGCGCCGAATTGGAGCATGCCAAGGTCGCCGCGGAGTCTGCCAATCAGGCAAAGAGCGAGTTTATGGCCAACATCAGCCATGAGCTGCGCACACCCATGAACGGAATCATCGGACTCACCGAAGTCCTGTTGATGACTTCTCTCGATGAGGAACAGCGGGATTACGCCGCCACCGTCCGCCGTTCGGCTGATTCCTTGATGTCGATCGTGAATGAGATTCTCGACTTCGCGCGCCTCGATTCGGGGAAGATGGAGCTCAACCCGGCTCCGTTCAACCTGCGCGAGACACTCGATGAAGTCGTCGCTCTTTTGCAAGTCCAGGTATCCGCGAAAGGTCTGCGGCTTAAGTTGCATTATGACCCGCGAACCCCTCCTTGGCTCATAGGAGACGAAGGACTCATCCGGCAGATGGTAACCAACCTGGTCGGGAACGCGATCAAATTCACCGAACATGGAAACGGTTGAGATTCATGTCGACTGCCAGAACCAAACTCAGACGTGGCGGCGATCCGCTTGGCGGTCACCGATACAGGCATCGGAATTCCAGCATCGAAGCTCAACTCCATTTTCGAGAAGTTCACCCAAGCCGACGGCTCTATGACCAGGCGCTACGGGGGCACTGGTCTTGGCCTAACCATCGTGAAACAGTTAGTGGAAGCGATGGGGGGCCGCATCGCAGTGGAAAGCCGGGAAGGCCAAGGTTCCACGTTTCGAATCACACTCACGCTGCCGGTGGACGCCGCAAAACTTGAATTGGCGGGTGTCCGTCGATGTTAGTCCGATGGTTATGCGTCGTGGCCGCCTCCGTCGCGACGGCAGCGGCCCAGGATGCCGAATCCGGAATTAGCATTCCCATGACCTTGAGCGGGGGCGCATTCTATTCGCAACGCCTGCAATTTGCAGATCCCAATGGGCCGCTGGCGACAGCAGGCTTTCGCGCGGTGATCCGTCCCACCATACGCCTGGGATCGCACTGGTTCGCGTATGGAGCTTTTCAGGTCCGGATGGCGCCCTACTTTTACTACGACGCCTTCGATCCCGATCACGATCTCTATGCCGGCGTGTTGCAGGCCTTCATCGGATATTCGTTGACCAGCGGAAATCGCGCCCTGGTAATCAAGGCTGGCCGGTGGAAGGCCAGCATTCGGATCGTTCCCGCTGCGCTATGACGACGCCGACGATGCCCTTCTCGATCAGCCACTTAGCTATATCACCGAAATCCCGCTCCGCGGCGATCAGTTTCCCTGTAACGCCGCGGATCTCGCGTCGCAACATTACGGCTTCGTCTACAATTCCTGCGGGGGACTCCCTGGCGGAGGCCCAGGCTTAGTTCCAGCGACCCTGTACAGTTTGCCAGGTATCGAAGCCGACTTCTCTCTGTCTCGACTCGACGGGCGCCTTCAGGTCACCAGCGGCTCGCCCGCGAGTCCGCAGAGCCTCACTGCCGCTGGAACATACGCGCAATGGGCGGCTGGAGCAGGCTACACAATTCGTCAAGGATTTCGCATCGGTGTTTCCGGTTTTCGAGGTCCATATCTCGACGATCGCGTCACTTCATTTCTGCCGGCTGGAACCACCGTGCGAAGCTTCCCGGCCAGCGGGTTCGGGACCGACGTCCAATTCGCGAGAGGCCGCTGGAGTGTGAGCGGCGAACTGCAACGCTTCTGGTTCGATTCCCCAAATTTCACCTCCGCGCCGACCGTCACCTCCGGTTACGGAGAGGTGAAGCGCATCCTTACACCCCGCTTCTATCTGGCCACCCGAGCCGGCGGCTGGCCGGCGGCACCGCCGTGGATAAGTCCGGTATCTCCGTCAACGGGTACGCGCCCACCTTGCAATCGTACGAATTCGCTGCGGGAGCCTGGCTGGGCCGCAATGAGCTGCTGAAAGCAAGCTACGAAATTCTGCACCCGCAAGGAGCTTCCGGAACCCAAGACAACGTGTTCGGCTTCGAATTCGTGGTGCGAGTAAACTCGCTAGGCTGGGCGTTCCGCTAGACACCGCCCTGGGGCGATTGTGCCGGGAGTGCCGCCTGAAGGCGAGCGACGGTCTCTGCCGGGTCGGCCACCTCGACGATCAGTTTTTCGTAGCGCTCGTCCCGAAGATCGATGACAACAGCTTTCTCGGGATGGTGTACATCCCAAAAGACCCAGTTGTGATGATGATAAAACGTGCCCGCGGCAATCACTCCCGGCAGATTCGTCCCGGCGATTCGTAAACCTTTCCACCAGCTCTCCGCGATTCCTGGATCCGCGTATACCCGGATCACATGCTGGGCCGGAATCACCAGGTGGCTTCTCAGCGACCACAGCTTATCCCAGCCCTCCACTTCGACGATCAAATTGCCCTCTGACACGGTTACGATGGTCATCGCCGTTTTTCTCCTCGTTTCGCCACGTCAATAGCATCTCAACAGGCACGGTTTAAACGCAAGCATTATCTTGTTGATCTCCTGAATGAGATGGAATTTCCAGGCAATTGGTCTTAAAATAGGCTCACGAAGATTCTTGCGCGGAGGAACCATGCCAGACGTCGACCCTCAACCCGCAGCCCCTGATTCACCGGTTCGCACTCTTGCCACTGACCCGCCGGCTCCACTCAAGCAAGCAATCGGATTATGCCTTTCCGGCGGCGGATACCGGGCCATGCTTTTCCATCTCGGGACGCTCTGGCGCCTCAACGACGCTGCGTATCTCGGAAAGCTGGATCGAATTTCGAGCGTTTCCGGAGGATCGATCACTGCGGGCGTGCTCGCGCTGCATTGGAAGGAATTAGAAATGACTCCAAGCGGGGTTGCTTCGCGTTTTTCGATTGTGGTGGACGAGATTCGAAAAATGGCCTCCCACACCATCGACATAGGGTCGGTTCTCGAAGGAGTTTTCGGACCGGGCTCGGTTTCGGAAAAGGTGCAGCAGTCCTATGATGACATGCTGTTTCACGGCGCCACTTTGCAGGACCTGCCGGATGAACCGCCTCGCTTTGTCATTAATGCGACCAACGTCCAGTCGACGGTGCTCTGGCGGTTTTCGAAGCCCTACATGCGGGACTGGCGGGTGGAGAGGTCCGCGATCCCACCATTCCGCTCGCCGCCGCAGTCGCTGCCTCGTCGGCTTTCCCGCCGATTTTATCGCCCGCAACACTCGACTTGAATAAGTATGGCTGCGTATTCACGCCCAACACAGGTCAAGATCTACAACAAGAGCCCTACACGTCGACCGCAGTACTGACCGACGGAGGCGTATACGACAACATGGGCCTCGAGACCGTCTGGAAGGAGTATCAGACGGTCCTGGTGAGCGACGCAGGCGGTCACGTGGAACCGGAGGAGTCCCCACACCGCGATTGGGCTCGCCACGCCTTTCGGATTCTGGACATCATTGACAATCAGGTGCGCAGTCTGCGGAAGCGGCAAGTGATTGCGGCATTCAACCAAGGCCAACGGAATGGCGCTTACTGGGGAATTCGAACCAACATTCTGGATTTCGGTGTGGTCGACCCGTTGGATTGCCCGTTTGATAAAACTATGGCGCTGGCCCGCATTCCGACTCGATTGAAGGCGCTCTCCGACCCGGACCAGATGCATCTGATCAATTGGGGCTATGCTGTCTGCGACGCGGCCATTCGAAAACACGTGGATCAGACAGTGGCCCCCAGCCGCGACTTTCCCTATCCGGGTATCGGCGTCGGATGAATCCGTGCTGAACGTTCACGGCATTGTCTGCTCCAATGGAGGTGAGGAGGTCACGAGAAAGATGGAGACAAAGCAAAAAATGGCAATTGCCGGTTCTGGCCTGGTAGTGGCCGGAGTCGGGCTCGGCATTTTGGGCGCAGCGCTGATCGTACCCGCGGTCTTCGAATGGACCTCGCGCTTAGTCGAAAAAGGCGCTGAAGGTCTTGCGGCCAAGGTTGAGGGAGCATCGAAGACCGTAGGGACCGTTGCGGGGACTCTGCATCGTTCCTTCAACGAAGCCAGGAAAGCCGGAGTCGCCGAAATGAAACGCGCCCGTCCCAGTGAACGGAACATCGCCGGCTAGATAGCGCGCTATTCATCCTTGAACGGCCGCCGCTGGAGCAGACACGCGATCAGCCGGGCAGGATAGCCTTGCTATTTCGACGTCCCCACTAACGCGATCAATCCGTCCGAGAGCGATCCTCGCCAGCTTAAATAATCGTGTCCGCCCACATTTTCCTGATAATGGACTTCATATCCCTTGGCGAGCAAAACGTCGCGCATGTGCCGGCTCGGCTCCAGAATCGCGCCGCCCCCTCCGTTCAAATCCACTTCGAACGATCCTGCATCCATATAGAATTTCAGGGGCAACTTCGGGCTCTTCACAAATTCCTTAGCTAAGTAATTAGGCTCGGCGTACGGCTCCGGCTTGGGTGCCGACCACCAGAAAGAACCGGATTGGCAAAGAATGTTTCCAAACGTCTCGGGATGCTGCAAGCCTGCATAGACGGACGCGATGCCGCCGAAGCTGGAGCCGGCTACCACCACCTGGCTTGGATCCTTCGTCACGTTGTAGTTCTCTCTCACCCAGGTGATCAATTCGTTATTCAGAAAATTCGCGAACTTAGGATTCGGCGGCAGTTCGCGCGTCCGTGTCTCCTGGTCCGGATTGGCGATCAATACCGCGACCATCGGCTGAATCTTTTTCTCCGAAAGCAGATTGTCGAGGATCACCGGCGTCGGCACCAGCGTCAGATAGGAGCCTTCATCGAACACCACCAGCAGTCCATTCGGCGGCCCGTCGCGCCGATAACCCGGCGGTGTGTAGATCGATAGATCGCGTTCATTCCCCAGTAACGCGCTCTTGATGCGCTTCTTCACCACCGTGCCTTGCGGAACTCCGGGCCGTTTCGCAATGTAAGGTTGAGGCTTGGCGTCGGGCATCTCCAGCATCGAGGAAAATTCGAACTTCGTGCTGCCCGGGCTATCGAACCAGTGGTGCGGATTCAACGGATCGGCCTGCGAGGTTGCCGACCGCTGCATAAATCCATCTTCGTCAAAGGTCAGCGGATCGTTCGGGGATAAGGAATAGGTAAACCGCGCCCCACGACGGATCTTCATCGTTCGATACCAAATGTCGGTATTGCCGAGGCGAGTCATTCGAAAATCGTCAGGCTTCGCCAGGCGTATAGGGATACCATACGACCAGCACGTTGCGTGTTTCGGTGGCCGCCCGCCAGACAAACGTCACCAGGTTGTCGGCGGTGTTGCCTTCCATCGGCTCCACCATCGGAGCGCCCTGTTTTTCGATATCGCGCCAGAAAGCCGCCACCGCGCCGCTATTACCGTTCTCAATTTCCTTTCGCAACGCCGCGATACGAGGACTCGTGAACTTCTCCTTCGCCGGTTCGCTGTGAAGTCGCTGATCGAGAGGAACGATCTTGTCCACCGTGATCGCGAAGTTTTTCGCCGGGTTTGCCGGAGATCGCAGGACAATCCTATAAGTCCCCGCTACGGGCGCTTCCAGGGAGAAAACTCGCTCTCCGGTCGGTGGCCCCCCAAATCCATGGATTCTCGCCCCATCCGGCCCGTAAGCGGCAATATTGATCGTCCCGCCCTTCTGATCCACCTTGCCATGGCAATACTCGCCCGCCCGCAGGTTGACACGGTATTCGAGCGTCGCCGCTGGACCGAACGCATGCTCGACGGTCTTGCCGGTTTCGAGAAGCGGGCCTTCCGCGGCTTTCTCATACACCAGCTTGCGGATCGGCGAAGAGGCGCCATCAGTCCAAAGGTACGTCAGCGTGTGAGCTTGGGGTGCGGCCGAAACCCGAATCGTCCGCGTGATCTTCCCGGTGTCGGGATCGCTCACCGAAATCTCGAACGTATTCCCGTCGATTCGCTTCGAGACGTACCGAATCAAATGAGCTTCCAGTGTGCCGTCTCCCGGCGTTCCGTCGAATTGCACACGGCTGTTGAAGCGCAGCACCGCGCCTTCGCCAAATAGCGGCGCGCCCTCGCCAAATATGGTTTCGCTGATCTGAAGATAGCCGCCCGAGTTATCGGGCTCGATCAACACCCTGCCATCCTTCACCATGCGGCCATCCGAGGATGTCGACGCCGGCGAGCTCAGTTTCCAATCGCCGGTGAAAGGATCGGCGGCCCAGGCACCCGAAACGAATGCAATTGCGGTGACAACGATTGCGGCGAAACGCATTCCTTCACTCCTTTGCTTTCGAAGATATCAGAGAAACGTGGCATTTCAAGCGCCAACGCAATCCTTCGATTTTTCAGCAAGCGAGCGGCGGAGAGTGTATCGCCGATTCACGCCTGGGCCGGCCCGTCTACTGGCCGCGCTCTGTGGTCGGATCGATCATCTTGCGGATTTCCGTAATCTTCGTCGCCGGAAAACCGCTGATCTCGGCGTGACGCCGGATCACATCTTCATCCTTCGCCAGATATACGCAAAAAGTCTTGTCGGCAGCTACGAAGGATTCAATCCATTGAATATCGGCGCCAAGCTCGCGGAGCGCGCCATTCGATTTCTTCGCGGCTTCCCGCAACTGCTCACGGTCCAGGCTGCCCACCGCCGGGATTTCTCGTTCAATCACAAAACGCTTCACGTATCTGCTCCTTATTTATTGGTTCGTCCGATGTCGGGACGCGCGTCCGGAACGAATCCGTCGCGATTCGGCATTTTCACCTGCGGAAGGGTCTTCTCATTCAGCACCTGCGTTTCCGCCACGATTCCGCTTAAGTATAAAACGTAAGCCGAGGCGGAATAAACTTCGTCAGCCGTAAGACTCCGAGGATGATCGTAAGGCATTGCACGCCGGACATAGTCGAACAAGGTGGTCGCGTAAGGCCAATAGCTGCCTACCGTCTTCACTGGCTTCAAGGATTTCAAGGTTCCGATTCCGCCCGCCAATGCAGGATATTTGCCCGGCTGCCCTTCGCCGTGTTCGCCGTGACACTCCTTGCACTTCTGGTCGAAAATGGTTTTTCCTTGCGCCGCAGTGCCGTGACCCGTTGGCAGGCCGTTAGGCAGGATCGTAAGATCCTTCGCCTTGATCTCCGCGTCCGTCGCAGGACGGCCCGGCGTTTGCGCGAACATCACCGCGCCGCAGATCAACGCCGCCGCGATCAGTCTACACATGCTGGACACTCCCGTCTTCGTGTACAAACCACGTCTTAATCGCGTTGCAGTGATACTGGCTAAACCGCCCGCGCACGCGAACCAGATCCTCCAGCGACGGTTGCACGTATCCGGTTTCATCCGTGCAGCGCGATTGCAGCGTGGCCGGGGAGCCGTTCCACGCCCACGCGAATCGAAATCGCGTGGCGGCCTTAGAAAGGATCGGCGTCTGTAGGACGGCGTCCTGCCAGCTCACCCCGCGATCGGTCGAAACCTCAACCCGCTGTACCTTGCCGCGACCCGACCATGCGAGGCCCGTGATTTCATACGGTCCTTTGCCATGCCCCAGCTTCTGCCCACCCGCGGGACGCGTGATGATCGATTTCGCTTCCATCGGAAACGTAAATATCTGCGCCTTCCCGTCCGGCATCAGGTCCGTGTAATGCGAGGTTTCGTCCCTGGTCATTGCCGGTTGATCCACCACGTGAATCCGGTGCAGCCACTTCACGTTGATGTTTCCTTCCCAGCCGGGAACCACCAGGCGAACCGGGTAACCTTGCTCGGGACGAATCGGCTCGCCATTCTGCGCATAAGCCAGCAGGATATCGTCCAGGGCCTTCTGGATCGGAATGCTGCGCGCCATCAGGCACGCGTCGGCCCCCTCGGCCACCAGCCACTTGCCTTCCGGCTTCAATCCGGCCGCCTTTAGAAGGGCCGACAGCGGCACGCCGGTCCACTCACTGCAGCTGAACAGACCGGCGCTCAACTGTGGGGTGGCCTGCGGATTCCCCGCCTGTTCCGCTCCACTATTGCCGGCGCACTCGATGAAGTTAATCTGCGACACCGACGGGAAGCTCCGAAGATCTTCCATGCTGAACACCATCGGCTTTTCGACCAGCCCATGGACCAGGACTTCATGCTTCGCCGGATCGATATCGGGGACCCCGGCATGGTGCCGCTCAAAGTGGAGCGAAGAAGGCGTGATCATGCCATCCAAATCCTGCAACGGCGTGCGAGTTGATCCTGTTCCCGGCGTCACGGATTCCCGGACATCTCTAGCTGCCTTCTCATACGGCGAACGTTCGCCGTAGGCTCGCATCGGCGCGCCGATGTCGCTGGGAACTTCCTTCTTGCAGGCGGCCAAACCAGCCAGAGGTGCGGTCCACGCGAGAAAGCGCCGCCGGCTGTGAAGCAGTTTATGCATCTTGCAAAAAATAGTATCACGCCCGCGGCGCATCTATTGACCTGCATCCTCGCCGGTTGACACAATCGGCAGATGATCCAAAACTTGAACGGGGCGGATCTCTATTTCGAAGTTCACGGATCTGGTAAACCGCTGCTCTTACTCCACGGCTTCTCCGCCTCCAGTCAGGATTGGAAGGCAGTCTGCGCCAACTGGGCTACGGATTTTCAACTAATCGTGCCGGACCTGCGCGGCCACGGACGCTCCGCCGCGCTTGAGAAACCGTTCCGTCATCGGGATGCAGCCGCCGACGTATTCGCTTTGCTCGATCATCTAAAAATCGAAACCTGCAGCGGTCTTGGAATCAGCGGAGGCGGAAACGTCCTGCTCCACATGGCAACCTCGCAGCCCGAGCGCCTGACCGCGATGGTGCTGGTCAGCGCGACGCCTTACTTCCCGGCCCAGGCTCGCGCGATTATGCGCCGGTATGCCCAGAGCCTTCCCGAGGCGCAATGGGAGGCCCTGCGCCGCGCTCATCCGGGCGGCGATTCCCAAATTAATGCTCTTCTCGAAAGTACCGCGGCGTTTGCGGATAGTTACGACGACATGAGCTTCACGCCGCCGCACCTTGCCACCATCCAGGCACGCACCCTGATTGTCCAGGGAGATCGCGATCCGTTGTATCCGGTTGAAATCTCCGTCGAGATGGCCAGATCCATTCCGCGATCCAGTTTATGGATCGTCCCGAACGCGGGCCATGGACCGGTTCTCGGAGAGAGATGGCCGGAATTTCTAAAGGTGTCGAAGACTTTTCTGCTCGAATAACGGATGGTCTATCCCTGTGTGGCCCAGGCTGCTTCCCGCACGATTTCTTCGGCGCGGCGCCAATCCAGATCCGCTGTGCCAGTCGGCCTGCCCGCGCTTTCCCAAAGCAGTTCCGCGATGGGTCTCACGCGGCTGTCGTGATCGGCTCGGGGTTCCGGCAGCGTGCGGTCGGCCATTAAGGATTCCGCCAGGATGTCGCGCCGGAAATTATATTCCACCCGTGCTTTCTCGAGTTCCAGCAACGCTTCTTCGATTGCCGCTGAATCCGGATTTGCATCCGCCATCCGTACTCGAACTTGTCGCGCAGTCCGCGAAAATGTTTCGAATGCGTAACGATAAGACTGTCGTGCGTCCATACACTCGTATAGACGCGCTCCTACTACGGATTGTTCGTAAGAAGCCGGAATAAAATTAGAAGTTACTTCTTGGTCGGCTCAGATTCCATCTTGCGAGCCCCGCCCAGAATGTCCGGCATTGCGTAGTTGCCTTCGTGGCAAGCGTATTCATACACTGGACCCACGGTTGCTCGGAAAGGATATTCCAGCGTCCATTGCTTGGTGAATGTGGCCGGATCGTCAATCGTTGCGCGATACAAAATCGTATCCCCATCCACCCGTTGGAATCGCTCGATCACGTGCAAGTTGTCCGACGAGCCACGGAACCGGTTGTCGGGCCTGAAGTTGACTGTATCCACCACCAGAGTGTCCCCATCCCAATGACCCACCGAATCGCCGAGCCACTTCTTCATGTCCGGCGGATCGTGCTGCTGGTTCATGCGAATAACACGGACATCGTGCACCATCTCGACCAGAATCATCACCGCGTCAGGGGTTTGCACGATCTGGTAGTTGTTGTTGTACAAAACCGGAAGCATCGGCGGCCCTGACGTGGAGCCGAATCCGATCAGGCAGCGCTCCGAAAGGGGACGCTCCTTGACGTTCTCAAAACGGTTGAAGGACCGGAACATCTGGGCGTTTCTCTCGCGGGCCTCGGCCGTAATCGGCGGGATTTTCCCCGTCGGCGGATCAATCACCAGCGACGTTCGCTTGGTTCCGTCCACCCGCGCCAGTTCCGACCCGCGGTCGACGAACAGCACGTTATATCCACCCGTGCCGGAGGAACCGGCGGCGGCGATCAGCGGCCCATCGGACTGGCCGTCCTGCGCGTTCAGTTCCTTAGCATCCTTCTTCTCATATTCGGTGGCTTCGGCGTCGGTAAGCGTCGGTTTCGATGCAAACGCCGAAGGCCGCTCGAGAGGCGTGATGGTGGCGTTGGTCCACACACCCTGCAAGTCGGGATGTCCATCCGGAGTTCTCGGAATGGCCTTACTCTTAGCCTTTGCGGCAGGTTTAGCCGCCTCGGGAGCCTGCGCCGCCAGCGACGCCGCAACCAACAATGCAATCGAGATAGATCGGCAAGTCATAGAAACCTCTGTACTTAAGTATCGTATCGCATCAGACGGCAGTCTCTTTCGTCGACCGCAACCCAAGCCACCCGCGTGCCATTTACCGGCTTATTGTTTGTCTTTGCTCTCGTAGGGAGCGCCTGTACCCTGCGAGCCCAGGAACAGCTTCTGGCCGTTCGGCAGCGTGATATCGCGGCCATTCGCGCGCTCTGAGCCATCCTTGGACTGATAGCCTTCGACTACCACTTTGGTTCCCACCGCGATGGTGTTCTTGTTGAAGCCGCGCCGCAACAAAACGTTGGGGCTGCCCGCCTCGACCATCCAATTGGTCACTTTTCCATCCGGACCGGTTACGTCAAGGTGAATCCACGAGTGCGGATTGATCAATTCCACCTTCGTGAGAGTACCCTCCAGGTGGACCGGCCGTTTCGCGTCGAATTCGGCCGCAAACGCATGGTGCGCCCAGGCTGGCGCGGCGAGCGCAATCAACCCGGCAAATCCAATCGCAACCATGAAATTGGTTTTCATCTAGTTTTCTCCTTAATGATTCAGTTTACCTGTTTCCTTCTCTTGCAGTCGCGCGCCGCCCAGGATGTCCGGCATCGCGTAATTCCCTTCATGACATGCGTACTCGTAGACCGGACCTGCGGTTGCCAGGAACGGATATTCGATCGTCCAAGGCTTCACAAAGCTCTCCGGGTCCTCAATGGTCGCCCGATACAGAATCGTATTCTCATCCGTGCGCTTAAATCGCTCGATCAAATGAAGATTCTCGCCCGATCCGCGAAACCTGGTCTTGCCGGTGAAGTTGGTAGTATCCACCACCAGGGTATCGCCTTCCCAGTGTCCGATGGAATCTCCTGTCCACTTGCGGATCGCGGCCGGAACGTGCGGGCTGCCGTCTGTGCGAATGATTCGAACATCATGCACCATCTCGACCAGAATCATCACCTGTCCGGGCGTCTGTAGGATCTGATAATTGTTGTTGTACAACACCGGAAGCATCGGCGGTCCTGACGTAGACCCGAAACCCAGCAGGCAGCGTTCCCCCAACGGACGGTTCTTCACGCTGTCGAACGAGTTCCGCATTCTTTCGCCGATACGGCGGCGGGCTTGCTCTGTCAGCGCCGGAACCTTGCCGTCCGGCGGATCGATGATCAGCGACGTCCGCGCCACTCCATCCACGCGAGCCAGTTTATCGCCGCGGTCCAGGAACAACCGGTTGTAAGCCTGATCGCGATCCTGCTCCGGCGTAGCGCCATGCAGGTCCTGATTGAACTGCGTGCTCACCCGCGTTTCATACGCCACCGCTTCTTTTTCGTTCAGCGTCGGCCGATCCTTCAACACCGGCAGCCGCTCGAGTGGCGTGATGGTCGCGTTGGTCCAGATTCCTTGCATATCCGGATGCCCATCGGATGTGCGCGGAGCGGTCCAGGTTTTCTCCGGCTGCGCAGCAAGCTGCCCAGCGACCACGGCGAGAATGACCCAGATCGATCCGTAAATCCGCATTATTGTTTCGGCTTTTTGCTAAATTGGCCGTACATCAGATCTTCCACGAACTCGACGCACTTGAAATCCAGAAGCTGCGCGTCCTTTTCGACGTGTTTGTACAGCGGCATGCTGATCTTCCAGGGCCGCGAATACACTTTCTTGTCGTCGATGGTGGCTTCATACCAGAGCACTTCGGGGCTATGCAGGGTGTAGCGTTCGATCACGTGAAGCGCGTCGCTATGATAATCGCCCGCCCGGTCGAACCAGGTTCGTTCGTCAAGGCCGGTCACATCCACCACCAGCGTATCGCCTTCCCAATGCCCTACCGATTGCCCCATCCACGAATCTACCGGGGCCGGTCCGGGATCTTTCAAATAGATATTTCGAAAAGCTCCGTCATACTCGTACGTAATCGCAATGGCCTTCGGGCTTTGGAAAATCTGGAACGGATACGGCATATAGGTAGCGCGCGGCACGCCCGGCAGGTAGCACTTGATCTCGGGATCGGCCTTCAGCCGATTCTCGTAATTGGTCTTTTTCTGGGCCGCGGCCGCGGGAAGGTATGGAATCGTGCCGCCCTCGACAACGCTCAGCCCGCCCGGCTCTGCGCCTTCCGCGCCCAAGTCGAGCACCAGGCTCTGCTGCGCGACGTGATCCTGCAAGTCCCAATTGGCCGTGTTAATCGTCTGCCAGATCCCGTTCAGGTTGGGGTGTCCATCGGGACCGTGCGGTGCTTTGTACGCGGGCGTCTGTCCCACAGCCTGTAAAATGACGGCCGCGGCTGCCATCGAAATTTTGGATAAGCGTGCCATTCGATTCATTCTCTCCACTCTAAGTCCGTCTATTGCTCAGTCGCCGGCGATTGCCGCTGATGTTCGTAATACTTGTCCAGGAAATCGAGCGCCTGCGCATGCGGCAGCGGCTTGACCTGAATCTCGTCCCCGAAACCCATCGCCACGTCGTCCTTGGCCTTATAAGCGGGCCACTTCAGCAGGCCCTTTCCGTTGGGATCTCCCGTAGTCGCGAAATTCACCCAATACGACGACATCGCGTCAGCCAGTTTGTGATCAACATCCTCCCATGGCGTCGGGTCTCCGCCCGCAACAAACGGCGCGACCTTCAAATTGTCGAACACATACGCGATTTCGGATCCATGATAAGCCCCCGGCACTCGATGCTTCCCGGGAGGCACGCGGGTAAAGTAATACAAATAAACCTTGGATTTTCCGGTCTTATTCTGCATCCGGGCCCAGGTGCGCATCTCCCAGCCGAAAGTTTGATCGCGCATGCTGGCCGCCTGAGCCGCCCATGCTTCCTGATCGCTCGAGTATGGATAGAGCTTCAAAAATTCGTCCGAATCCTTGCCGAAGCGCCGCTCGGCCAAAGCTTTGAACGACGCGGCATTCGCGCTCGCCGGCGTGAACATCGTTCCCTCATCGTTGTTCGATCCGATCAACAAAGGAACATCGGATTGTTTGCCCTTTGCGAAGATGGTGTAAACATCCTCCGGCAGAAACCATCCGTCGACGTTCGCCGCGGCTTGGAATCCGGTTGTTTTCTGGATATCCTCGGCGGATTTGGCGCGCAGCTCGGCAAGCGATGCCGCACCCGCCGATGTCGCGAATTTCACGCCGGATTGCTCGGCGTCGGCAAGCTTCTTCGCCGGAGCAAATTCGCCGCCGCTCTCCCCAATGGCCCTCTGAAAAAGTCCATGCGACAGCGGAGATGCCATCAGGTAATTCACGCTCCAGGACCCAGCCGATTCGCCAAAAATCGTGACGCGCTTCGGATCCCCGCCGAACGCCGCGATGTTCTTCTGAACCCATTCGAGCGCCGCAACTTGATCCAGTAGAGCGTAATTGCCCGAGGCATTTCGATCGGACTCTTTGGTCAATTCCGGATGCGCGAGAAATCCAAAAACGCCCAGCCGGTAATTCACCGTAACTACGACGACGCCCTTTTTCGCCAGCGCCTCGCCGTCATAAAGCGATCCCGCGCCGCTGGTGAAAGCGCCGCCGTGAATCCACACCATCACGGGTCGATGATCTTTGGCAGTCTTCGCGGCCGTGTAGACGTTTAGATAGAGGCAATCCTCACTCACCTGGCGATTCGCGCCGCCGCGCTGCATGCAATTTGGGGAGAAACTACCGGCCGTTCGGACGGTTTCCCAGGCAGCCGCGGGTTTTGGAGCTTTCCAACGAAGATTCCCAACCGGTGGCGCGGCGAACGGGAGCCCTTTGAATACACGGACTTCGGCATCCGTCCCAGCCACGCCCGCAACTGGACCCTGTTCCACGTGGATTGGCTCCGGGATGGCGGCCCATGCCGACAAAGCGCCAGCCAGGAACAGCGTGGTTTTGAAATTTGCCATAAAGCGATGATACACCTGTGACACGTCCTACTTCAGCGGCGAATAATCCGCGGGATTCATATACGTCGAATCTACCTTCTCAACGATCTTCCCATCCGCCTCGGAGGCTTTCGAGACCTGCTGCCATTCCGGGTCTTTCCCAAATTCCGACCAGTTCTGCTTCGCCGATTCACGGCTGTCGTGGGCCAGGATATAGATCAGCGTGTTGTCCTTCTGGGCGGCATCCTGCGGCACCCAGTATCCGATGCTGGTCATGTGGTGGCGGTTGAAAATCGAAATGGTGTGGTCGCGGAATCGCGATTCCAAAGCCGGTAAGCGGCCGGGCAGCGTGTGATAGACGCGCAACTCGTAAACGTGCGAGCTCTGCGCATAAACGCTGATTTCTTTCGTAAGCAGCGATCCTGCGGCGAAAGCAAGCGCCGCGATCGCGCACGTGCGAGATAGGCTGAGTGTCATAGGTCTCGGCAAATCATACCACCGTTCTAGAGGCCGAAAACAAAGATCGCGTGTCCCGCCGCGATCGCGACCCGCTGTTTACCGTCGATCAGGAACGAAATGGGATTCGACGCCATCCCTCCGCCGGTTTGAAAATCCCACAGCGGTTTGCCCGTCATGGCATCCAGCGCGAAGAAATTCCCTTCGTTCGTTCCGCCGAACACCAAGCCGCCTGCCGTTCCCATGACGCCAGCCCACGGCGGAGATTGCAGACGAAATTCCCACTTCTGCTTACCGCTTGACGCGTCCAGCCCGCGAATCGCTCCCCAGGCGTCATCGCCATTCAGCGCGCGTTCGCCGCCGCCTGCGAAGAATGTCCCCGGCTTATATTCAGCCTCCCCCTTGTAGTAATACGAGCTCATTTCGCGCACCGCGACATAGAACTGCTTGCGCCCCGAGTCATAGGACGGGCTGAACCAGTTGGTCGCGCCTTGCAGACTCGGCCAGATCAAATTGCCGGCTTCAGTGGGTTCGGTGTTAGGCAGCACCACGGGACGACCGCTGTCGTCCAGGCCCTTGGCCCAAGTCTGTTTCGCATACGGAGTACCCACCAGAAACTCGCCGGTCGTGCGATCGAGCAGGTAGTAAAACGCGTTGCGATTCGCCATCGCGACCACTTTGCGAGGCTTCCCGCGAACCACGGTGTCGAGCAACACGGGAATTTCGGTCGCGTCCCAATCGTGCGTGTCGTGCGGGGTGAACTGGAAATGCCAGCGCAGCTTGCCGGTGTCCGCATCCAGTGCGACCAGCGAGCAGGTGTACAGATTATCCCCCGGCCGCGGATCGCCGTTCCAATCGGGGCCAGGATTGCCGACGCCCCAGTAGATCAGCTTCAAATCGGGATCATACGAGCCGGTAACCCATGTCGATCCGCCGCCGGTCTTCCATGAATCTGCGGCGTGCCACGAATCGTTGCCGGGCTCGCCTTCACCGGGGATGGTCCAGAAGCGCCAGAGGCGGGTTCCGGTCTTAGCATCGTAAGCATCGATGAATCCGCGAATGCCGGCTTCGCCGCCGCTGATCCCCGTGACGATTTTCCCGTCGATGGCCAACGGAGCGACCGTAATGCAGTGCCCCGATTTGTAGTCGGCCACTTTGACGTCCCATCGGACCACTCCGGATTTTGCGTCCAACGCGACCAGGTGCGCATCCAGCGTCCCGACGTAAAGCATGTCCCCCAACGCCGCCACTCCCCGGTTCACTTTGCCGAAGCCGATGGTTTGCAAATCGGCTGGAAGCGTGCGCTCCCAGCGCCATAGCGGACGTCCGGTTTTCAGATCGAGCGCGGTGACCACGGTCGGGGGCTCGGTCACATACATGACGCCATCGAACACCAGCGGAGTCACTTCGACGCCGCCGGGCTCGTGGACCTGGTACGTCCATATCGGCTTCAGGCCTGCTACATTCGCCGGGGCTAATTGGGTGAGCGGAGAAAATCGATGCGCTTCATAATTACCCGAGTAAGTCAGCCAGCTCCCCGGCTCCGACGCGGTCTTACGGATGCGGTCGAAGGACACCTGCGCCGCGGCCATCGCGGCGAGCATCACGAACAGCGTGGTTCTTTTCATCATTCCCCTCGCAACCCCGCCAGATAGGCGATCAAATCGTCCAACTCGCTTGGCGATAGCTTCGACTCGTAGGACGGCATCAGGCTGACATTCGGCTCCTTCTTCAAACCCGCCAGATCCCTTTTACGGAAGGAATACAGCCGCCCGCCGGTGTCGCGCAGTTGAATCGTGAACGTATCTTCGTTGACCCGCATGCCGCGAATGGTCTTGCCATCCCGCGTGGTCACGGTCAGCATCAGGAAGCTGGGCGGCACGGTAGCTCCTGGCTTGATCAAGGCTTCCCGGAGATACTCCGCATTGCGCCGCGCGCCGATCTCCGTCAACTCCGGCCCGACGCTCGCACCGGCTCCTTTAACGATGTGGCAGCCCGCACACCCGCCTTTCGATTCATAAAGCACCTTGCCGCGTGCTGGATCACCGGGCAGTGCAACCACGGCGATGCGCCCCAGCGACCTCACATATCCAGCGACTTGAATCACTTCGCGCTCGGTAAGCTGCCAGGCCCCCGGCATTTCTGAGCCGGGAATTCCTTCGCTGATCACCTTGGCGAGCTGCACGTCGTCGGGAGCGTGAGCCAACTTTGGCTGGGCCAGATTCGGGCCGCGTCCGCCGGCTCCGGTTTGGCCGTGACACAGGGCGCAGTGTGCCTGGAACAGCTTCTTGCCCCGATCGGCATCGTCCTGCGACCAAGCGTGCTGGATCGCGATCATCAGAAACAACAGAGTGAACCGGCTCACTTGTGCCTCCTAAAGAATTCTTAGAGTACGGCGATATACCCCTTTTCGCAAGGGTCGTCAGACGATGCCAGTACTTTCGTCCTAGGGACGTCTCTATTTGGTAGGTATTTGCAGTTCATCGGTTTGGTACGCCTTCCTCATTGCCCAATTGACAGTAGTCACTTATGCTCGAAGTATGGAAAAGCTCAACGGCTTCCTCGTGAGAGCGCGCATCTGGAAAGATTCCCACGGGCAGGACCTGATCGAGTACGCGTTGATGGCGGGCTTCGTTGCAGTGGCCGCCGGCGCCATTATGCCCGGCGTGGCAAACTCGATCAGCACTATTTTCAGCAAGGTAGCAAGCTGCATGACCAAAGCGTCCACCACCGGCAGTTAGACTTGTTATACTTGAATCGATAATCTAACGAATGCACGGGTGCGCCTTCGCTTGCCCGGTCGATCACTAACATGCCTAAACGCACATTTCAGCCGAACAATCGCAAGCGCGCCAAGACTCATGGATTCCGGGCGCGAATGAAATCAGTAGACGGACGCGCGGTGCTCTCGCGTCGTCGCGCACGCGGCCGCCATAAATTGACGGTCAGCGATGAGAGAGCCGTCCGGACTGCCAAGGCCAGCTAACATCGACGCCGGCGCTGCGCGGACCTTTCCGAAATCATCCAGGATTCTGCGCTCCGCCGATTTTCGAGTCGTCTATGACAACGGCACCCGCGTTACCTGTCCCCTGTTCGCCGCGTTTTGTTTCGCCCGGAGCGAAACCGCGCCAGGCGGGCACGCAGGAGCGCGCCTGGGCCTTACCGTCCCGCGCGCCATCGGCGGAGCGGTTGTCAGGAACCGCATCAAGCGGCGATTCCGCGAAGCTTTTCGCCTCCGGCGGACCCGGTTCGGGCCGCAATGGGATATCGTCATCAATCCGCGCCGGTCGGCGCTTACGGCGCCGTTTACCGAAATCGAGCGGGCGCTCGAAAGGGTGATCGAAAAATGCGCGCACTGACAATCGCCATTTTGCGTACCTATAAGCGATGGATCTCGCCGGTGCTTCCGTCGGCGTGCCGGTTCCAGCCGACCTGCTCGGAATATATGTTGGAGGCGGTGGAAACCCACGGCGCCGCGCGTGGCCTTTGGCTAGGCATCAAGCGGCTGGCGAAATGCCATCCGTTCCATCAGGGAGGATTTGACCCCGTCCGGTAGTCAGTTCGCTATGGAAAAAAAGGAAATGTCGATGGAGGCGAGGCTGCTCCTCGCATTCCTGCTGATGGGCCTGGTCCTCTTCGGCACGCAGTATTTCTATAAGCCCGCGCCTGCGCCTCCGAAGCCAACCGCCGCGTCCGGCGCGACCGGAGTGAATCCTGCGGCAAAGACGAGTACTCCGCCCGTGGCGCAAGCTCCCGCTCCACCGAAACCGGCTGTGGATATGCCGGGGCAGATCCACGCCGATGCCGAAGAAACTTTCACCATCGAGACCGATTGCTATCGTGTGACGTTTTCGAATCGCGGCGCCGTGGTTCAGAACTGGATCCTCAAGGCCTATAAGGACCGTAAAGGCAAGCCGCTCGACCTGGTGAATCCCAAGGCGCTCGGCAAATATCCTCCTCCGTTTTCCCTGGTTTTCAAATCGCAGGCTCCCGCAGACTGACCCGAACACGGCTCTTTTCACGGTTCACCGCTCCGCGGACGATTTGAGCGCCGACTTCGAGTTTTCCGATGGCCGCGGCGTGACCAAGAAGTCGTTCAAATTCGCGAAGAACAGCTATCTGGTGGGGGTGACGTCGCAAGTCACCGAGAACGGCGTCCTGATCCCGCATTCGCTCGAGTGGCGCGGCGGATTCGGCGATGAAACGGTCACAACCGCCGCCGCCGACCAGAAGGTGGTCTTTTACGATCTTCCCGGAACCAAGCTGTATGTGAAGGACCAGAAGGAGGCCAAGAACGGTCCGGTATCGCTGAGCGGCCAGTATTCGTTTGCCGGAATTGAGGACAAATATTTCGCCGCGGTGTTTCTCCCGGCGAACCGTTCGACGGTGGAAGTGACCATCTTCTCCGATACGGTTCAAGGCCAGTCTAATTCCGACGAGCAGCACGTGGGCGACGGCCGTCGGCGGCGATGGGGTCAACTCATTTTCCCTTTTTGTAGGTCCCAAAGATACCGATCTGCTGCGTCGCGTCGATCCTAAGCTCGAAACACCTGATCGACTGGGGCTGGTTCGAATTGATCGCCAAGCCGCTGTTCCTGGTGATGAACTGGACCGCCGATCATCTGGTCGCATAACTACGGTTGGGCGATCATTGCTGGTCACCGTCGGCATCAATCTGCTGACCTTCCCGCTGCGCCTGTCGAGCATGAAATCTTCGAAGAAGATGCAGCGCTTGCAGCCGCAGATTGCCGCCATCAACGCGAAGTACAAGAATCTTTCCCTGCGCGATCCGAAGAAGACCGAGCAGAACCAGGAAATGATGGATCTGTACAAGCGCGAAGGCGTGAATCCCGTGGGCGGCTGCCTGCCGATGCTGCTTCAGATGCCGTTCTTTTACGCTTTTTATCGCGTTTTAAGCGTCTCGATCGAAATGCGCGGCGCGAGCTGGCTGTGGGTGCACGATCTTTCGCAACCGGAAACCTTGGCCATCCGGGCGCTGCCGGTGCTGCTGATCGTCACCCAATTTTTATCTCAGCGAATGACTCCGCAACCCGGCGCCGATCCTTCCCAGCAGAAAATGATGATGTTCATGCCGCTGGTGCTAGGGTATATGTTCTACTTCGCTTCGTCCGGCCTGGTGCTATACTGGCTGACTGGCAATCTGGTAGGGATCGTGCAGCAAATGCTGCTGAACCGGGGCGGACCGCCCCCGGCGGTAATAGATGTAAAACCGGTCGCCAAGAAGAAGCGCTAGGACGGTTCTCTTTTAACGTGTCCGAAAAGAAGTATACGCTGGCCGAAGCAAGGCCCCGCATCGAAAAATTCCTGAATCGCATTTTCCCGCTGGCCGGTTTCAAGCTGGATTATATGGTGACGGAAGGCGAGACCCCGCACCCCGACTTTGAGAATCCCGACGTGCTGGTCCGCTTCAGCGGCGCCGACGTCGACCTGCTGCTCGCGAATAAAGCCGAGCTGCTGCTGGCCTTGGAACAGTTGACCATGGAAGCCATGGGCATGCCTTCGGAGGAGCACTCGCGCATCTGCTTCGACGCCAACGATTATCGCGTGCTCCGGATCGAGGAACTCCGCATGAGCGCGCTGGCAGCGGCTGAGCGCGTGAAGAAGTCCCGCGCGCCGTTCCATTTTAGCCCCATGAACAGCCGTGAGCGGCGCATCCTGCACTTGTCTCTACGGAATGAAACCGACGTCCGTAGTGAGAGCGTCGGGGTGGGCCCAATCAGGCAGGTGGTGATCGTACCCGCCGATTTGAAGGTTCTTCCCGAACCCGTAATTCCGCCGCGTCCGCGCCCTGAAGACGACGCCCCCCGCAGGCCCTTCGGACGCGACCGCCGAGGTGGACCTCCGGGCCGGGGCGGGCGAGATCGCGATCGCCGCCGCTAGCAGTTCTGCAACTCAAAGACACCATCGTCGCGGTTTCCACTCCGCCAGGCCGAGGTGGAATCGGCATCGTTCGGTTGTCGGGCCCGGATGCCCGCGCCATCGCCGAAAAAATCCTGCGTATTCCGGCGTCTTACGCCTGGAAGCCCTGGACCTCCACTCTGGCGGAACTTTGCGATTCCGAGAACCACACCGTGGACCACGTGGTAGTCACCAGCTTCGCCGCGCCGCGTTCCTATACCGCTGAAGATATGGTCGAGATCTCCTGCCACGGCGCTCCCGTAGTCTTGCGCCATGCGCTAGAGCGCGCCGTTCAAGCAGGAGCCCGCCTGGCCGAACCAGGCGAATTTACGCTGCGGGCTTACGTGAACGGACGCATCGATCTTCCGCAAGCCGAGGCGGTTCGCGATCTGATCGAGGCCACCACCTTGTATCAGGCTCGCATTGCCGCGCAGCAGGCCGAGGGGTCGATCTCGCGGCGCATGAAGCCGCTTAAAGATCAGTTGCTGGAATTAGTCGCGCTGCTCGAAGCCGGTATTGACTTCGCTGAGGACGACATCAGCGTCGCCCCCGCCGATGAAATTCTTCGCCGCATCGGGCCCATTCACCAGGGCATCATCGAGCTGATCGCAAGCTTCGCTTACGGCAAGCTGGTTCACGAAGGGTTCACGCTCGCCATCGTAGGTCGGCCGAACGTCGGCAAGAGCAGCCTGTTCAACCGGCTTCTCGAACAGAATCGCGCGATTGTCACGGAGATCCCGGGCACGACGCGCGATCTGGTTTCAGAAACCGCCTCACTCGACGGGATACCGGTGAAGTTCGTCGACACCGCCGGCATTCGCCACAGCCAGGACCTGGTCGAAACGCTGGGGATCGAGCGAAGCTATCAAGCGATGGCCGACGCCGATCTCACGCTGGTGATCGTGGATCTGTCGGTACCGCTGGAGCCCGCCGATCAGGAATTGATCCGTCGTGCGGGGGAGCAGGGGAGATATTTGATTGCCGGAAACAAGTGCGACCTCGTGGCGCTCCCGTCGGTCACGGCTCATGTCGATGTCATTCCAGTTTCCGCACTAACCGGCGACGGCGTCCCGGGGCTTCGCCGCCGCCTGGTTGAAGCGATCGCTCCGCGCGGCCGCCTGGAACAGGAGGGCGGCTTCATTACCAGCCTCAGGCACGAACAGTTGTTGCAGGAGTCCCGAGAAGCCCTGGAACAAGCCCGCAGCGCGACCATGCTCGGCATCCCGCATGAAATGGTGCTGCTGGATCTTTACGCCGCCCTGCGCCCCATCGACGCGATCACCGGCGCTACCACTGTCGACGACATTCTGAATCGAATCTTTTCCACCTTCTGCATCGGCAAGTGATCACTTAGGCTTGACGGTTAAGACTTCATCGGTGGTCACTTTATTGAACTGCATCGGAAAACTGGTCGCGCCGTAATACGCGCTCCACTGATCCTTATAGTGCTTTGACAATGCCTGCCCCGATTCGCCGATGGTGATGTTCTGGAGCGAATTGTCCAGGTTGCCGAGGTCCACTACCATGCGCATCGACGGCCCTAACCGGCGCGTCGTCTGCTTGATGGTCGTCGATCCTCCGCTCATGGGAACGGGTCCGATATTGAAATATTTCCCGATCATCGGCAACTGGCTTAATACCGGATGCACGATGCGAAGCTCGTTGAACTGCCCGTAATCCCAGCGCGAAATCTTGGAGCCCTCGGTTTTCGAGCCCGTCTCGACGGCCGCTTCCAGGCACTTCACCAGCAGCGCGTCCCAATCGGGGAACCAGCCAGAGGGGCGCTCACGCAGGAGGCGCTCGGCGATGGCGGGGCCCATTCCGAAGTCGTAGAGATCGGTCACTCCGGGCGCGGCGCGTTCGGCCAGGGATTTTCGCAGTTCTTGAAACGCGATCGCGGTCACCATCGGCGCCGCCGTTCCTTTCTCCATTTGCCCGTTCCAGTTGCGCAGCAGATCCACGGCGTCCCGGACCTGGGGATTCGTGCCCTTGTGTGCGTCCCACCCAGCGACGATCTGTTTCGCGAAGAACACCGCAAACACGGAGTACACGTCTTTCTGGACGTTCAACATGTCATGCGGCTGCCACTTAGGCTGCCGCTCCAGCAGTATCCGGATCTCGCTGGAGCGATAATATGGCGCGTAATCCCCGGGATATCGATAATCCTCAGGGAACGGGTTCTGATTCGCGGTGACGATCATGCCGCTGGCAGGATTGTAGAACTGCGGCAGGTCGCCAAACGGGATGAATCCCTGCCATTCGCAATCGCCGGCGGCTCCGTCCGCGGGAACATCGCCACGGCAGTTCGCGGGACGGATCGGCAGCCTGCCCGTCGCGTGATACCCGATGTTGCCGTCCACATCGGCATAGACGAAATTCTGCCCCGGCCCCGGGAACCGCCCGATCGCGTGAGTGAACTCCTGCCAGTTCTGCGCCCGGTCGAGTTCCAGGAAGGGGAATTGAAAAGTCGACGGCTCGGCCGCGGCCCAGCGCAGCGAGTAGGAATGGCTCTCGTCGTTCAAGAATACCGGACCGTGCCGCGTGATCCACTGATCGAACGGCACCGGCTTGCGTCCCTTAACCGCAATGGCGCCCCGCTCCAGCCGAGCCTGCTCCAATTGGCCCCGAAACGCGTATCGTCCATTCTGGGGATCGATCTGCTCGCGATATAGATCCTGCACGTCGGCTTGCAGGTTCGTCACGCCCCACGCAATTCGCTCATTGTGCCCGATGATCACACCCGGAATACCAGGTAGAGAAACCCCTGTCACGTCGAGCCCCGGCGCATGCAGCCGCACCATGTACCAAGTGGACGGGATCCCGAACTCGAGGTGCGGATCGTTGGCCAGAATCGGCTTTCCCGTCGAGCTATGCGCGCCGGAGACCGCCCACGCATTCGATCCCGGCTGCGATTCGCCACCGGTCCGGGTGGGGAACAACAATTCGACCTTCGCCCGGTCGCCCCGTTCCAGCATGTGCTGCTTGATCACTTCATTGCGCCAACTGGTGGTCAGCGTCCGGTACATGTGCAGCCCCGCCAGGATGGAATCGCGCACCCGCCAGGGGCGTGGATCGTAATTGAGCAGGGAAAATTCCACGGGATATCGCCCACGATGCGTTTCGAGATAATAATTCACGCCGCGCGCGTACGCCGCCAGCACTGCGCGATCCTCCGCCGGCATGGTCTGCTCGTTTTCCTCCGCGATCCGCGCCAGCCTCAGCCGCCGGGCTTCCTCATCCGATTCGAGCGCCAGCGGCCCCACCACTTCGGCCAATTCGCCCGCAGCCAGCCGGCGCAGCGCGTCCATCTGCCACATCCGGTCCTGCGCGGTTACGAACCCTTGCAGAAACACCGCGTCCTCCCAAGACTCGGCCGTGATATGGGGGATGCCCCGGGCATCGCGCGCGATCGTCGCCTTCGCGGAGACGGGCGCGGTGATCTGGCCCGAGGTTTCGGCTAGCGGACGGACAGCGAACCAATAGATCGCAATGAGAAGAGCGACCAGCAAAACCGCTATGCTCAAATTGATCACGCGCAGGATCGGCGTGGTGAATAACACTCGCTCGATTGTAACCTTCTTGACCAGGAGCAAATGTCGCTTCGTCTGATTCTGCTGGCCGTCATCGTCGGGGCAAACGCGTTTTTCGCCGCCGCCGAAGTCGCGCTCGTATCGGTGCGCCGGTCGCGATTAAACCAGCTTGCCGAACAGGGAAGCGTGGCCGCGCGCGCGGCTCTGGGCCTGCTCGCGAATCCCGGGCGTTTGCTGAGCGTAACGCAGGTCGGCGTCACTGGCGCCAGTCTCGGCCTCGGCTGGGCGGGCGAAGACACGGTCTATCAGATGCTGCTCTCGATGTTTCATCCGGCGCTCTCGCCGCGCGCGACCGCGTGGTGGCACGGCGGCGCGTTCACCATCGCATTCCTGATGATCAGCTTCGTGCACGTCGTCATCGGCGAAGTGGTTCCCAAGAATCTCGCCATCGAAAAAGCCGACCGTGTGGCCCTGCTGATGGCGCCCGCTTTGCTCTTTTTCCTGCGCATCTCTGAGCCGTTTGTTTTCGTGATCGAACGCTCTGCGGCGGTTCTCACCCACGCGCTGGGGTTGCGAGGCGGCCACACGGGCGGCGGACACTCGCCCGAAGAGCTGAAGTTCATCGTCGAATCCAGCCGCGTCGAAGGACACATCCAGGACTTCGAGGAAGACGCGATTCAGCGCGTGCTCGAATTGAAGGACGTCAACACACGCGAGATCATGACGCCGCGGATCGACATCGTGTCGGTCTCCGTCGATGCCAATCTCGACGAATTGCTTCGGCTGATCATCGAACACAAATATTCGCGCCTGCCGGTCTATCAAGGCAAGCCCGAGAACGTGATCGGCGTAGTCCATTACAAGGACCTGATCGGAGCTTGGCAGGCGCGCAAAGTCGCCGCCGACCGCCGCCAGCCCGCCCCAGTTTTTCGTCTTCGCCGCTACCTCCGGGAGTTGCTGGTGGTCCCGGAGACCAAGCCTCTGAATCAATTGGTGGACGAATTCCGCAAACATCACACGCACCTCGCCATGGTGGTGGATGAGTTCGGAACCATCACCGGAATGGTCACCTTCGAAGATGTGCTGGAGCAGGTTTTCGGTGAAATCGGCGATGAGCACGACATCCGCCGGCCGGTGCCCGCGGCGGGCGCTCCCGTGATCGAGATTGAGGGCAGCACCAACATCCGGGACTTGGCGGCGCAGTACGGAATCGAGCTTCCTGGCGATGCGGGATTCGAAACCCTGGCCGGGTTTCTCCTCTTCCGGTTCGGTTACATTCCCGCACCGGGCGAATCCGTCGCTTATAAAAACCGTACCTTTATCGTTCAGGAAATGGACCGCAACCGCATCGTGCGGGTAAAGATCATCACCGCTAAGCCGCCGGACGCGGCCTCCGCATGAACGAACTTCTTGAAGCCATCCGCGCGCAATTGCGATCGCTGGGCACGGCAGGCGTGCGCGCGTCGCAGCAGCGATTCTTCACCTCTGAGCAGCGCCCCGATTCCTACGGAGTCCCTTCTCCCGCCGTAAAACGCATCGCCCAAGATGTCTACCGGCAAATCAAGCTCTGGCCTGCATCGCAACGCGATCGCCTCTGCACCGAGCTGTGGAAAAGCGCAAAGAATGAGGAATGCGCGCTGGTATGCTACGTCTACAAGCGTTTCGCGAAGCAGTGCGGAGCGCGCGAATTTCGAGTCTTCACGCGCTGGCTGGATCGATACGTTCACAACTGGGGGCATACGGACGGACTATCCCTATGGCTGCTGGGCGCATCGATCGCAAACGATCCAGCGCTAATCCCCCAACTCTATAAGTGGACCGCTTCGAAGAATCGATGGAAGCGCCGAGCCGCCGCGGTCGCGCTGGTTCCCTCCGCGCGCCGGGGTCTGCATACACCCGAAATTTTCCGGGTGGCTCAGCCGCTGATTCCCGACTCGGACGACATGGTACAGAAAGGCGTCGGCTGGCTGCTCAAGGAGACCTATCCAAAGAAACCCGCGGAGACGGTGAAGTTCCTGCTGCCATGGGCCGGCAAAGCTTCGCGAGTGGTTTTGCGCTATGCAGCCGAAAAGATGAACCCGACGGATCGCGCGAAGATCCTCAATCGATCGCCAATTGCGCGTGGAGCCCCACGCCAGTAAGTCTCTGATTCGCGCGCCGCGCGCATCATCGTCGCGACGCGACGGGCCGCCATCGCGGGGTCCAGTCCCTCTGGCCGGATGTTCGAGACGCAATTCCGCTCCGCGTCGGTGCGGCCGATTCGGGGCGACCATGTCAGATAAACCCCAAGGCTGTCAGGCGAACTTAAGCCCGGCCGTTCTCCGATCAGCACCACTGCCAGTTTCGCGCCCAGCAATTCGCCAATCTCATCGCCGATCGCGACGCGTCCTTGCCGGACGATGCATACCGGGGCGAATCGCCAGCCTTCCAGTTGCCTGAATAACTCCTGGAGCAGAGGCGGCGCGTGCCGATCGACAGCCGTCGCGGAGAGCCCGTCTGCCAGAATGAGCGCCGCGTCCCAATCGCCTCGCGCGATACCAGCCGCGGAATCCGCTGCCAGCTTCCGCCCCAAATCAGGCCGGCGCAGATAAGTCGTGCGATCCCGCGCCGCGCTGTGCAACCACAACGGCCGAAATTCCGCGAAGATCGAAGCATCGAGCGCGCGCCCCACCGCATCGCGAGCCTTGGCATGCGCCAATTGGAACGCCAGGAGCTCCCGCGTGGGCAAACTATGGCCCGCGCGACCTAGCGCGATCCGGGCGCTGGTCAATTCGCGGAGATGCGTCCAGGAATTCTCGATCATTTCGCGGCCTCAAGCGCCCGTTCGAACGCCGGAGGCAGCGCCCGGCCCACGCGCAAGCGAATTCCCTGCTCCAGGATCCCCATTCGTTCGAGCCACGCTTCAAACTCGGGCGCGGGCCGCAGCTTCAACAACGATCGCAGGTAGAGCGTGTCATGAAAAGACGTGCTCTGATAATTCAGCATGACGTCGTCCGCGCCGGGAACGCCCATTATGTAGTTGCATCCCGCCACGCCCAGCAGCGTCAGCAGCGAATCCACATCATCCTGATCCGCCTCCGCGTGGTTCGTATAACACACATCGCACCCCATCGGCAGACCCAGCAGTTTGCCGCAGAAATGATCTTCGAGGCCGGCGCGCGCGATCTGTTTGCCGTCGAAAAGATATTCGGGCCCGATGAATCCGACCACCGTATTCACCAGCAGCGGCCGATATCTCCGGGCTACCGCGTAGGACCGGGCTTCGCACGTCTGTTGATCCACTCCGTGATGCGCGTTCGCCGATAGCGCGCTACCTTGTCCGGTCTCGAAGTACATCACATTCTCGCCGCGTTTCAACGCGACCGCCGCGGCACATGCCTCGTCGAGCATCGCCAGATTCACGCCGAAGGCGCGATTCGCTGCTTCCGTCCCGGCGATCGATTGAAATACCAGGTCCACCGGGGCCCCGCGAGCCATCGCTTGCATCTGCGTGGTCACGTGAGCCAGTACGCAAATCTGCGTGGGAATTTCCAGCGTCTCTCTCACGCGGTCAAGCATCCGCAGCAGCGTTTCGACGCTGGCCACATCGTCGGACGCCGGATTCACCCCGATCACCGCGTCGCCGTTGGCATACAGCAATCCGTCGACCACGCTGGCCGCCACGCCGCGAGGATCGTCCGTCGGATGATTCGGCTGAAGCCGCGTCGAAAGCCTGCCGGCGAGGCCGATAGTATCGCGAAATCGCGTAACCACGCGCGGCTTGGCGCCCACGGTGATCAGATCCTGCACGCGCATGATCTTCGACACCGCCGCCGCCATCTCCGGCGTCAAGCCGGGAGCAACCTCGGCTAGAATTTCACCGGTCGTTTCATCGGCGAGGAGCCACTCCCGAAAATCGCCCACCGTCAGATGCGCCACGGGAGTGAAGGCCGCCGCATCGTGCGAATCGCAGATCAGGCGAGTCACTTCGTCGGTTTCATAAGGAATCAACAGCTCGGCGAGAAAGCGCTTCAGCGGAACCTCGGCGAGCTCCATTTGCGCCCTGGCCCGTTCCTCCGCATTAGCCGCCGCGATTCCGGCCAATTCGTCGCCGGATCGCCGAGGGCTAGCCAGCGCAAGCAGCGTTCTTAGCTCGCGTCTCATTTTTTATATTGCAGCGCGAATTCTTCCTCAGGCGACCGCACCAAATGGCGCCGCGCATAAACCGCGAAGTACGCGATGCCCAGGAAGAACCACGCCGCCGCTCCCAAAACACTGCGGTTGTAATCGGGATTCACAAACAGCGTCACCAGCGTGACCGCCGCGATGATCGCGGCAATGGACGCTCCCGCGATGCCCAGCGGACTCACGTAAGGCCGCTCGATCGATGGAAATCTGAGCCGCAATAATATGAATGACGCCATCTGCAAGACGTACGCGATTACCGCGCCGAAGACGGCCATGTTCAGCAACACCGCTCCCACCGCGCCTTTCTGACCCGACAGATAAATCGCCAAAGCTGCCGCAAGGCCCAGCGCCGATCCTGCCACCAGCGAACGCACCGGAGTCTTATGTTTTGCATCCGTGACCGAAAGCCACGTCGGAAAATATCCGGCGCGCGATAGCGAATAAATCTGCCGCCCATACGCAAAAATGATCGTGTGAAAACTCGCGATCAATCCGATGCATGCCACCGCGGCCAATACTTTCGCGCTCGATCCGAACATCACCTGGAACCCTAAGAACAACGGCTCCTGCGATTCACCAACTTTCGCCGCTCCGGGTGGAATCGACGCGCTGGTATACAGGGTGAGGAATGAGCACGCGATCAGCGTCAGCAACCCATACAGGATTCCCTTGGGCATGTCGCGCCGCGGATCGTGCGATTCTTCGGACGCCAAAGGAAGTTGCTCAATCGCCAGGTAGAACCATAACGCGAACGGCAGCGCCGTGAACACGCCCGCCGTTCCGCCGGGGAGCCATTGCCCGCGCCCGTCTAATGCCCAGCGTTTGAAATCGAGATGCGGAATCGCGCCGATCCAGAACACGCACAGCACCGCCAGCGCGGCCATCGCAATGAAGATCGAAAATTTGAACGACAGTTCTACGCCGTAAATATTCAGCGCGACGAACACCGCGTAGCTCACCAGCCACCACACCGGCTCGATTGATTTCGGCGTCCCGAAGATCGCGCCTAGATATCCGCCGATCCCCACCACGATGGTCGCAGGCGTCAGAATATATTCCATATTCTCGGCCAGGCCCGTGATGTAGCCGCCCCACGGACCCATCGCCGTTCGAGCGAAAGAATACGCGCCGCCGGTGTGCGGCAGGGCCGGCGACATCTCCGCGATCGAGAAACACAACCCCGCGTACATCACCGTCATAATTGCCAGGGCAACGAACATCCCGCCGAATCCGCCGCTGGTCAGTCCGAAATTCCAACCGAAGAAATCGCCGGAGATCACCGCCGCGACGCCGAGCGCCCACAGATGCAGCACCCGGGCATGCCTGCGAAGCGTGCGCTTCTCAAAGTACTCCGCGCCGGCTTTCGAGTAGGCCACCGTCCGCTTATCCGGCGTCATCTCAAAACGCTAGCACGTTGCCCTTGACGCTGCCATTGATATGATGGGCTTTCCGTGAAGCTCGACATCTTTAACCACATTCTGCCCGCGCGGTTCTTCGCCGAATTCCTGCGCATCGCTCCGGGCTTGAAGGACATGGGCAAGCGATCGCGAAACATCCCCACCATTCACGACCTGGACGCCCGCTTCCGCATGATGGACGAGTTCGATGAATATTCCCAGGTGCTCTCGCTGGCGTCGCCGCCCATCGAATCCTTCGCATCGCCTGCCGATTCCCCCGATCTGGCGCGCATGGCGAACGACGGCATGGCGGAACTGGTCGAGCGGTACCCGGCTCGCTTCCCTGCTTTCGTCGCCGCGCTGCCCATGAATAATCCCGACGCATCGCTCCAGGAATTGGACCGGTCCATCACCGAACTGGGCGCGTTGGGAGTTCAACTGTATTCAAACGCCGCGGGAAAGCCCCTGGACGCGCCGGAATTCGCGCCGCTGTTCGACGAGCTCGCACGCCGCGATCGAGCCATCTGGCTGCACCCGGCTCGGTCCGGAAATTTTTCCGACTATCTGACGGAAGATCGCTCGCAATATGAAATCTGGTGGACCTTCGGCTGGCCCTACGAAACCAGCGTTGCCATGGCCCGCCTGGTTTTCTCCGGCTTGTTCGATCGCCATCCGAATCTGAAAATCATCACCCATCATCTGGGCGCGATGATTCCCTATTTCGAAGGACGCGTCGGATACGGCTGGGACCAGCTCGGCCTGCGGACTTCGGATCAGGATTACGCAGCGCTGCTCAAGTCCATGAAGAAGCGGCCACTCGACTATTTCAAAATGTTCTACGCCGATACGGCCGTGTTCGGCGCTCGCGCGGCCACGGTCTGCGGCCTGTCGTTCTTCGGAGTCGATCGTGTCCTGTTCGCGTCCGATACTCCGTTTGAGCCGACGCCGGGCCTCTACATCCGCGAGACCATTCGCGTTATCGACAGCCTGGACCTCAGCGCCGCCGACAAAGACCGTATTTATCATAGAAACGCCCGTGAATTACTAAATCTTCCCTAACCCATGCCTCTCTTCGGAAAAAAAGAAACTGCCCGTGTGACTTATATTTCGCATGCGGGCGTCGCCGGCCTGATTGACGTTCCCGTCGGCGATTCCGTCATGGAAGGCGCCATTAAGAACGGTGTCGACGGCATCGTCGCCGAATGTGGCGGCGCCTGCATGTGCGGGACTTGCCATGTCTACGTCGAGCCGGAATTTCTGCCGCGCCTCAAGCCCATGCAGGACGACGAGAATGAGATGCTCGACACCACGGCGTGTCCGCGCCGCCCGAATAGCCGCCTGGGATGCCAGCTCCAGGTGACCAAAGAGCTCGACGGCCTGGTGGTGAAGACGCCGGAGACCCAGCAGTAGATGGCGGTTGTCATCGCCGGAGCCGGGCAGGCGGGCTTTCAAGTTGCGGCCTCGCTTCGCGCCGGCGGCTATGGAGAATCCATCACGCTGATCGGCGATGAGCCGTATCTCCCCTATCAGCGCCCGCCGCTATCGAAGGGATTCTTGTTGGGCAAACAGGCCATCGACAGCGTGACTCTGCGACCCGAAGCGTTTTACGCGACGCAGCGGATTCAATTCATCGCAGGCGACGGGGTGACCCAGGTCGACCGCGTCACGCGCCAGGTCATCCTCGCGTCAGGCGCCCGCGTGCCTTACGATCATCTGATTCTCGCGACCGGCGCGCGTGTTCGAACGATCGCGATTCCGCGCGTGCATTACCTGCGCGGCCGTGAAGACGCCGTCCAGTTGAAACATCGCCTGGACACAGCCGCCACCGTCGCCATTATTGGCGGCGGCTTCATCGGACTCGAAGTCGCCGCGGCGGCCAGCGTTCTCGGCAAATCGGTTTCGGTCTTCGAGCTTCAGCCGCGTCTGATGCCGCGTGCCGTCTCGCCCATCGTCTCTGAATTCTATCGGGAGCTTCACACAGCGCACGGCGTCGAATTAATTTTCGGCGCTCCGGTTGCCCCACCCGATGCCGATCTAACCGTCGCCGGTATCGGCGTTGTGCCCAATGTCGAACTCGCAAGCGATGCAGGACTGGCAATTCGAAATGGCATCGTGGTCGACCGGTTCATGAGGACCGAAGACCCCTCTATCTTCGCGATCGGCGACTGCACAGACCATCCTAATCCATACGCGGGCGATCGCATTCGCCTCGAATCCGTGCAGAACGCCGTGGATCAAGCCAAGTGCGCGGCCGCGAATATCCTCGGCCAAAATGTTCCATATCACGTGGTCCCGTGGTTCTGGACCGATCAATACGACGTCATGCTCCAGATGGCGGGTCTGTCGGGCGCCTCCGATCGAGAGGTTTTGCGCGGTGAGCCGGGCTCCGGGAAATTTTCAGTATTCTACTTCAAGGGCGAGCACCTGATCGCAGTGGATTCCATCAACCGCCCCGGGGATCACTTGGCGGCTCGAAAACTGCTGGCCGCCGGTGTAATCTTGACGCCCGCCCAGGCCGCCGACGCGGGGTTCGATCTGAAATCGCTGCTGGTCCCATAGAAAGCCGCGATAAGATGGAAGCTTATGAGTGAACTGGTTAACTATACGCGCCAAGGCGAGATTGGCGTGATCACGATTAACAATCCGCCGGTGAACGCGCTGAGCCCCGGAGTGCCCGACGGCATCATCGCCGGGATCGACGCGGCCAACCAGGATCCGGAAGTGAAAGCGATTGTAGTGATCGGCGGCGGGCGTACCTTCATCGCCGGAGCCGATATCCGCGAATTCGGGAAAATGACCGCGGCCGGGAACGGACGTGTACCGCTGACTCCCGTGATGACCAAGATCGAGGATTCCAGGAAGCCCGTAGTCATGGCGATCCATGGCACCGCATTCGGCGGCGGTCTGGAAACGGCCATGTCGGGGCATTACCGGGTCGCAGTGGCGTCAGCGCAGGTGGGCCAGCCTGAAGTGAAGCTCGGAATTATTCCAGGCGCCGGCGGGACGCAGCGCCTGCCTAGGCTGGCCGGTGTCGCGAAGGCCGTGGAGATGTGCGCGTTTGGCGAACCTATCGATGCCAAAACGGCCCTGGCTGCCGGGATTCTCGACAAGATCGTCGAGGGAGATTTACTCGCAGGCGCGATGGAGTTCGCACGCGGCATGGCCGGCAAGCTGGCGCTGAAGACTCGCGAAAGAAACGAAAAGCTGCAAGATGCCGCAGGAAATACAGCGATTTTCGCTCTCGCGCGGGAGCAGGCGAGGAAGACGCGCCGCGGACAGATGGCTCCGCTGTCGGCGATCGATGCGGTGGAAGCGGCGACGCGGCTGAACTTCGAAGACGGGATCGCGCGCGAGGCCGAAATTTTCCGGGTGTGCCTGTTCTCGACGCAATCGAAAGCGCTGATCCATGCCTTCTTTGGCGAGCGCACGGTCGCCAAGATTCCCGACATCCCCAAGGAAACCAAAACCTACGACATCAAGCGGGCGGCCATCATCGGAGCGGGCACCATGGGCGGCGGCATCGCGATGAACTACGCCAACGCCGGGATCCCCGTGATCGTGAAGGAAACCGCGCAGGATGCGCTCGACCGCGGTATCGGAATCATTCGCAAGAATTACGAAAATTCCGTGAAAAAGGGCCGTTTTTCCGCCGATGCGATGGAGAAGCGCATGGCGCTGATCACGCCGCAGCTTACCTACGACGGGTTCGACCAAGCCGACATCATCGTTGAAGCCGTGTTCGAAGGGATGGACCTGAAGAAGCAGATCTTCGGCGACCTGGATAAAATCGCCAAGCCGGATTGCATTCTGGCGTCGAACACATCGACGCTGAGCATCGATGAGATCGCTTCCGCGACGGCGCGTCCGCAGATGGTCATCGGCCATCACTTTTTCAGTCCCGCAAACGTGATGAAGCTGCTTGAAATCGTGCGGGGGAAAGCCACCAGCAAGGAAGTGATCGCCACCTCGATGGGGTTGGCGAAGAAGCTGGGCAAGATCGGAGTGCTGGCCGGGAATTGCCGCGGGTTCATCGGGAACCGCATGATCCACTGCTACGGCCGCGAGGCTCAGTTCCTGGTGGAAGAAGGCGCGGCCCCCGAAGCCGTAGACGGCGCGCTATACGAGTTCGGGATGGCCATGGGTCCGCTGGCCATGGGCGACCTGGCGGGGCTCGACGTCGGCTGGCGTATTCGTAAGGAGTTCAAGCATCTGGAAAAACCGGGTGTGCGCCGCGCGCTGATCGCGGACGCGCTGTGCGAGATCGGCCGCTATGGACAGAAAACCGGCAAGGGCTGGTATCTCTATGATGCGAATCGCAAACCGTCACCCGACCCGGAAGTCGCAGCGCTGATCGAGAAGGTAGCGAGAGCAGCCGGCATCGAACGGCGCAACATCACCAATGAAGAGATCATCGAGCGGACGATCTACGCGCTGGTGAATGAAGGCGCGCGGATTCTGGAAGAAGGCATCGCGCTGCGGGCGGTCGACATCGACATCGTCTATCTCAACGGCTACGGCTTCCCGGCTTGGCGCGGCGGTCCGATGTTCTACGCGGATACCGTCGGGCTCCCGAAGGTGCTCGAGAAGATCGAAGAGTTCGAGAAGCGTCACGGCTCGGACCTGTGGGCTCCGGCTCCGCTGCTGAAACAGCTGGCGGAATCGGGCAAGACATTCGAGAGCTTCGACAAAGAAAAAGAGTCCGCAGCCGGGGCTTAATTTTCTTGGCCGCAGATTGACGCAAGTGAACGCCGATTTAAAACAAAGAAGCTAAGTCTGTCTTATCGGCGTTGATCGTCGTTCATCTGCGGCCAAATTGCCTTTTCAGCAGCCTCTGTTCGCGCTTCCGGAGGGTTTGCGAGTCTTCGTTTTCCAGCGCTTGACGTGTAAACTCCAAGGCTCGCCCGTAATTTTTTTCGGATGCTCGTGGTGTTTCGCGAGTTCTTCGAGCGCACGCACGCGGAATGGATTTTTCGCCGCCGTGAGATCGGTCCAGGTTGCGAGTGGACGGCCTGCTTGCGCTCCAGCATTCCGACGTCCCATTGAGTCCGGAACATCAGGTTGTCGGGCAGGCCGGCTTTACGGCGCGGCGGAATAGTTCCAGGGCCTGATCGATTTCTCCCGCCTGACGCAGCCATCGTGCGATGCCGGCCATCTCCGTGCCATGACTTAAGGGCGCGTTGCGGGGTCTTAACGCATAGGGGACGATCGCGGTCAGGCATGCGAGCGTCAGGATGTCCGTCGCATTGTGATGAAACACCGGCAGCATGCGCGCGGCCTGGCGCGTCCGCAGATATTCGAAATAGACATACGGTATCAGCGCCCCGGGCATGTCGCCGTGACGCTCCACGCCGAGGACCTGGTTTTCGAGGTCCACCAGGCGGCAGCTATCGAAACGCAGTTTCCACAGGCTTCGCGCGCCATGCAGCAGATCCAATGTTCAAGCGACGAGAACGGCGGTCGAGCGCGATTCAACCGATAGCGCGTTTCCAGCAGCGGCTGATC
>CAVPKR010000029.1:0-26413 GCA_963705675.1 Terriglobia bacterium | reverse complement strand
GGCACGTTACGCAGATTCACTCGAATGCGGGTCCAGGTGGAGGAGCGGCCTCGCATGGAGTCGATTAACACGTCGTCTGCCGCAAGAAATCCGCTGATTTCCGAATGTTTGCTCTTCCATCGCTCGAGACCTGCCAGCGCCGCGTCTTTTTGGGGAGAATTCGCAATCGTCAGTAGCGGCATCTTCGTTCGCGGCGTTTTTTTGGCACGAGACGGCGCGACGCGAGGAGCTTCGCCTTCCATCTTGCGAAAGTGCGGCGGCCAAGGGGCGTCGCCCAGGCCATCGCGATCGTCTTTTTCAGCCAATTCGAGCAGTCTTTCGAGCGATCCGGCCGCTTCGTTCATTCCAGCGTGCGGATCGCCGGTCTCCGCGAAGCGCTTCGGGACCGTCAGCACCGTAAAATCAGCCGGATCGCAATCGGGAACTTCATGCCAGTGAAGCGGAGTGGACACACGCGCATCCGGCAGCGGCCGCACCGAATACGCGGAGCAGGTGGTTCGATCCTTCGCGTTCTGGTTATAGTCGAGAAACACGCCGTGACGCTCCTCTTTCCACCATTTCGAGCTGGCCAAAGCAGGCGCACGGCGCTCGATGGCTCGCGATAGCGCGAGTGCGGCGCGTCGAACTTCAGTGAAGGTCCACCGCGGTTCGATCCGAACATTTACATGGATTCCGCGGGACCCGCTGGTCTTGGGCCAGCCTCGAAGACCCACTTCTTCAAGGAACGCCCGCACCTCGAGAGCCACCGCGCGAACGTCCGCCCACCCTACACCCGGCCCAGGATCCAGGTCGACCCGCAATTCGTCGGGATGGTCGAGATCGCCGGAGCGCACGGCATGGGGGTGCAGCTCAATGCATCCGAGATTGACCACCCACGCGAGGCCGGGCGCATCGTCGATCACGATTTCTTCCGCTGTCCGTCCCGATGGAAAAGACAGCGTTACGGTGCGCAGCCAATCCGGCCGTTCCGTGGGAGCGCGCTTCTGATAAAACGCCTCGCTTTCGGCGCCGTTGACGAAGCGCTTGAGCACGAATGGGCGATCCTGAATTCCGGCCAGAGCGCCTGGCGCAATCGACAAATAATAGCGTACGATGGCCAGCTTCGATAGCTTTACCTGCTTCGAAAAGTACGCTTTGTCCGGATGCGTGACGCGAACTTCGCGTCCCTCGATCGACAGAGTCTCGGCGGCCTCTTTCGCGCTCACACCCACAGGCTACCTCACAGCGCCTGGCGCCGAGATGCAAAGGGCGCGCCGCGCGTCCCCTTCCCGCATTTACGTATTCTCCGGCACCTCGTCAGGCTCTGGATCGGGCTCCGGCGCGGATGTGACGACGCGCCGCATCTGAAAACCCGCGGCCGTTGGGACGAATCCGCTCTCTTCTAGGAATCGCGCTAGAAAATCGACTCGCCGCCGGCGCATCGTTGATGGTTTCGATCAGCAGCCCGCTGCGGCGGGATTGGCGCTGAATCGCCACCTCGGCCAGCTTCTGGGCCACCGCTCGCGCCACCTGAGTACGGTCCGGCTCGTCTTCGGGAAGCATGACGCGAATCGCGGTGTTCCGGCGGCGGAAAAACACTGCGAGCCGGCCGTTCACCAGAATCACGCTGGCCCCGGCCGCGCGAGCCATGGGATGCTCGGCGCCTCCTCTCCACCCAGGGAAGCAAGCTGCCGTATGGATTCGCCGGATCCGAGGCCGCCAGATGCACCGCCTCCGGCCGATCCGAGGCATGCCGCAGACTTCGCAACATATCGACCGCGGCGGAGTCGCAAATTGCGCCGCGCCCATTCCCGCTACGAACATTCCTCGCCGAACCCAGCCGTTCTCCTCCATCATCTTCAACGTCGGATAAACAGCCGCATAACCGCCCGGAACATTTTCGGCGATTCCTGTCTCGCGCATCACGATGCCGTTTCGCACCAGCATTTGCTGGCAGATTGCCGCGTTCCACTGGTGGGAGTGGCCTGCGCCCACCATGCGCTGCCGTACCAAAGACCAACGGCCCAAGCCGACGTCTTCTCCACGTCGAGCTCGCATGCGGCGAATGAACTCCGGCGAGCCCGGCGGCGCGTACCCGCCTTTCGCACGTTGCGGCTCGTTATCTCTACCAGACAACAGCACGCGCAGCGGATTGAGAGTATCGTTGGTCACCAATCCGGTCCACGTCAATTCCCAAAGGGCGTCACTGGTGTCGTTCAAAAACCCATCACCCATGGCATGATGAATTGCGGATTGGAAGGAAGCGCCGTGTTGTTGAAGAAAATCCAGGATTCGGACGGCGAGCGGGGACAAACCTTCAGGCAGTTGGTCGAAAAAACCGGGAGGAATCAATCGCCCCAGCGATTCAACCAGAAAGAGGGAAATTCGGCCATCGCGTAGCCCCAGGGGGCCTTTTCCGATCCAGACGATTTCCCCCGCAGACAGCAGCGCGTCCAGATCGGCGGGCTGATAATTTTTGACCCGCGCGGGCAGGATTTCGCGTTCCAAATCCGAGGCGATCAAGTCGACGCCCTGCAGAATTTCGATCGCATCAAGCAACGCGTCCGCGCCTTTCCGGGGCGCCGTCACTCCTTGCCAGCGCCCCAGCAACCTGGCGAAAACATACTGTTCGGCTGGAACCACCTCGCGGCGCAAACGCGACAGGGTCTTGCGGCGGATCTGCTGAAGAACCTCCGGATCGCACCATTCGCATGTGCGTTCCGCCCGGGCGGAACTCGCCTTCGAGCAGCTTCCCTTCTCCATGCAGAAGCCTGCAGCGCGGCACCGGCTTCTTCGATCGGACGATGCCGTAGCGCCCCGCAATTCCGCCGTGGTGAAAGGCCCGTGGGTTCGGGAATAGCGCCGGAGAATCGCCGGCGAGCGGATCCACGACCGGCGCCAGAAAAGTCTCGGCCAACCCCGGCGGCAGCGGCGTGCCCAGCGCATCGCGATAGCGGGCCGCGTACTCGACCGGAATGAATCGCGGCTCGCCTCCGATTCGGATGCGCACCGCGCGCCGGGTCTGCGACCAGTGCTCGACGGTCGCGGCGACCTCCGGCGAAGTACGACCGCGCGCGCGACTTCGTCCGCGCGTGAGATCCCCCAGCTTCAACAGCAGGTCGTGCACGCCGTCGGCATGCTTCGCCTGATATTCGGGCTCGAGCGATTGCAGTTGCGCCTCCACTTCATCGATCGCGGCCTTGTCGAGCAGCTCGCGAAAATCGGTGCTGCCGAGGATTTCCTCGAGCTGCGATTGATCGATGGCGAGCGCCTGCGCGCGCCGTTCGGCCAGCGGAGCGTCGCCTTCGTATATGTAATTCGCGATGTAGGAAAACAGCAGCGCGGAAGCAAACGGCGACGGCTTGGCCGATTCGACTGGTGGTGACGCGAATATCGCCGCGCTCGATCTTCTTCAGAACTTCGGCGGCGGAGGCCAGATCGAGCACGTCGCGCACGCACTCGCGATAGGTTTCGAGCAGAATCGGAAACGACGAGTAGCGCGCCGCGACCGCCATCAAGTCGGCGGATCGTCTTGCGCTGCTGCCACAGGGGCGCGCGCATGCCTGGCCGCTGCGTCGGGGCAATAGCAGCGCGCGTCCCGCGGCTTCGCGAAACTTCGCGGCGAACATCGACGTGCTCCCCAGTTGCCGCAGGACTAGGTCCTTCAATTCGGCGGCTCGAGGGCAGCAACGCGTCCGACTCCAGCGCTTCTTCGCTTTCCGGCACGCGAATCACGAAGCCGTCGTCGGACCACATGGTTTCGACTTCCAGCCCTCGCTCCGCGCGCAGCCTCGCCGCTGACGGCCATGCACCACGGCGCGTGCACGCGGCTGCCGAAGGGAGTGAGCACGCAGACGCGCCAATCGCCAAGCTCGTCGCGGCAGCGCTCGATCACGATATCTTGATCGCTCGGCACACGGCCGGTGGCGGCCGCCTGCTCGTCCAGATAGCGCATCAGATTTTCGGCGGCGTTCGCGTCCAGGTTGTGATCTTCGATGAGTCGCGTATACGCGACCGGCCGCGGAAGCAGCAGCAATTCGCGGGTCATCGCGCCGATCCGTTCTGCCGAACTCGGCGGGCCGTCCAGCGGTATCGCCATGCCAGAAGGGCATTTTGCCGGGCTCGCCAGGCGCGGGCGAAACCAGTGACGCGATCGTGGGTGATCTCCTCGATCCGCCAGGTGCTGGCGCCCAGAATGATGGTGTCGCCGGTGCGGCTCTCGAAGACCATTTCTTCATCGAGTTCGCCCACTCGCGCGCCGCGAGTGGCGCCCGCGAGAAAAACGCCGAACAGTCCGCGGTCCGGAATCGTGCCGCCGTTGATCACCGCGACGCGACGCGCGCCTTCGCGAGCGGTGATCTGACCCGAGACGCGGTCCCATGTCACGCGGGGCCGCAGCTCCACGAATTCATCCGAAGGGTAACGGCCTGAAAGCATGTCGAGCACGCTTTCGAACGTCGATCGCGGCAGTAGCGCGTACGGCGCGGCGCGCGCGATGACGCCGTACAGATCGTCGACGTTCCACGTATCCATCGCGATCATCGCCACCATTGCTGCGCCAGAACATCCAGCGGATTGCGTGGATAGGCGACGCGTTCCACGTTGCCTTCGTGCATGGCGCGCGTGATGGCGGCGCAGGCCACCAGATCGCCTCGATACTTCGGAAAGATCACGGCGGAGCTCACGCCGCCGACGTGATGGCTCGCTCGGCCGATCCGCTGCATGCCGCTCGATACCGACGGCGGCGCTTCCATCTGCACCACCAGGTCCACGGCGCCCATGTCGATGCCGAGTTCCAGCGAAGAAGTGGCCACGATGCCTCGCAGGGTTCCGGTTTTCAGGCGCTCCTCGATTTCTTTGCGCTGCTCGGCGGCCACGCTTCCGTGATGCGCGCGCACCAGGATTTCGCCCGCCAGGTCGTTCATTGCGCCTGAGATCCGCTCCGCAAGACGGCGGCTGTTGACGAAAATGAGCGTGGATCGATGGGCCGCACCAGTTCGAGCAGCTTCGGATGGATCGCGCTCCAGATGGACGGGCGAACGGGTCCTTGCGAAGCAGGACCGCTCGGGGATCGGCTCGATCTCATCGAGCCGCTTCATGTCGTCGAGCGGAACTTCGATACGCAGATCCAGCCGCTTCGGCGCGCTCGCGTCGATGATCGTCACGGGGCGGTATCGCGCGGTCATAGTGCGGGATTCGAACTCGGTCAATACTTCCGGGCGCCCGTCGTCGAGCGGTGGGCGCTCTTGCGGCGTCGCGCCGCCCAGGAATCGGGCCACTTCCTCGAGCGGACGTTGCGTCGCGGAGAGTCCGATCCGCTGTAGCTTGCGCCCGCACAGACGCTCCAGTCTTTCGAGGGAGAGCGCCAGATGCGAGCCTCGTTTTCCTGGCACCAGTGCGTGAATTTCGTCGATGATCACGGTCTCGATGGACCGCAAAGTTTCGCGCGCGTTAGAGGTCAGCAGAAGATAGATCGACTCCGGCGTCGTGATGAGAATATCGGCCGGACGCCGTGCAAATCGCGCCCGGTCACCCGCCGGCGTGTCCCCGGTTCGAATGGCAATCGACGGCTCATACACCGTGACCCCTTGCTTGCTCGCCATCCGGGCGACGCCCGCCAGAGGTGCGCGAAGATTGCGCTCCACATCGACGGCGAGCGCTTTGATCGGCGAAATATAAAGTACGCGGCATCGCTCCGCCGCGGGCGGAGGCGGAACAAACATCAGCCTGTCGATGCACCATAGAAATGCGGCCAGCGTTTTCCCGGTGCCGGTCGGCGCCAGGATTAATGTCGATTCTCCTCGAGAAATCGCGGGCCACCCGAGCGACTGCGGAGCCGTGGGCGTTGAGAAAACCGCCTCGAACCATTCCCGCACAGGCGAATGAAAGACAGCCAGGACGTCCGTAGGTTCAGGAATAGGCTTCTCGAGTAACTTCTTCATCGTGAAAGGACGTGAAATGTCACGGCAGGCCAGCGCCTGTTCCATCGTCTCAGATCGCGATAGGGCCGGGAAGTTGGGATCGAAATTAAGCGATTTCTATCGCCAAGCGCCCAGAATGGCCCCCATCAGCGTCAGGGAAATTGTCAAATATCCCCCGTTCACGAGAACGTAGGACCAAGGCCGCCGTTCGAACAAAGCAACCATCCCGATGCCCATCGCCACCCACCCAAAACCCGCCAGAAACCCCGCGGTGGCTCCCCAGGATGCGGTGGTTTTCGGATCGTTCAGAAACATCGCCAGGTTGAAGGACATCACCAGGCTCAGTAGGAAGCTCAATGCAAAAATCTTGGGGCCGGCGGCAGGAGGCTGGTTTTCCGCGAAGCCGTTAGCCTTCTTCCACCAACCCCCGAGCATCACCGGCGAATACCACAACCCGCCCAACAAAAAAACGGAAATCGCCGCCACTAGAAGCGCCCACGGATTCAAAGTCTGAATCACCATCGGATGGATCTCCTATTTTTTTGGTAACGCCCATTCTTTGGACCAATCGATTGGCCCGGTCACGAAACGGCGGCGCAGGGTTTCCAGCAATTCAGCATTGCCGGTGGCAAGGTAATCGTACGCCTTGTCCCACTCTTCGCCGCTCCTCCATCCGGTTTGGACCAGCCGCACCAGCGTTGTGTCGCCGTTCGCGATAAATTCAAAGCGCGCCGTAGTCCGTTCCGAGCGCACGGTGGGGAATTGCTCGGGAGCCATCGCCGACAAAGTGATCTCCCGATCGGGAATAAAGCTTAGAATCGTTCCTCCGCCGGTCTTTCCGCCCGGATAGTGGGCCGTCCATTCCCCGCCTTTGCGAAGATCCACCACCGCCCCCGGCGTCAGCCAGGTGCTCAACCCGGCGCTGGTTGTAACCGCATCCCAAACCGCGGCACGTTGCGCCGCGATAACGACTTCCAGAATAAGCGCCTTTTCGGGATCGGACTGCTTCACGATCTTGACCTGGTTCTGGGCCAAGGCGACCGACGCGATTGCCAGCCAACCGAAGATTCGCATGGTGTCTCCAGTAACGACTTGATTGATCATTCAAGTAAATCGCACTAAGCTAGGAAAGTCAAGAAATTTTATGTCTAAACCTTCCGCTACCCGGACCCGGCTTATCGAGTCCGCACGCTATCTCTTCTGGGAGCGCGGCTTTGCGGGGACCAGCATGGTCGAGCTGCTGAGCCATGCAGGGGTGAATTCCGGCAGCTTCTATCACTTCTTCGAAAGTAAGGAGGCCCTGCTGCGGGCGGTCCTCCAGATGTATCTGGAGGCGCTTCGCCCGATGGTGGTCGAACCGGCGTTCGCCCGGACGGAGGAGCCGGTGGCGCGAATCTTCGCAATCCTGGCGGGATATCGCGACCGGATCATTCAGACCGAATGCCGGTACGGCTGCCCGCTAGGCCGATTGGCGTTGGAAGTGGATCCGGAGAACCGTCCGGCACACGATCTGATCGCCAGAAACTTTCAAGGCTGGATCACGGTAATCCGTGAGTGCCTTCAACGGATCAAGCCTGAATTGCCGGAGCAGACCGATCCGGAGTCCCTGGCTACCTATGTTTTGGCAGTCATGGAAGGCGGGGTGATGTTGTCCCGATCGTACGGCTCGGTGGAACCTTTCGACCGCGCCGTCGCCCAATTGCGGGAGCATTTCCGGATGCTTCTGCGGCCTTAGAGGTTCAGCATGCCTGGATGCGGCGATAGTCGGGTTGCCACATGGCATCTTCAACCTGTTGAACGATATCGCCTAAGTTTGCTCCCGACAATCCCTCCGCATCCGCGGCCTCAGCCACCGCCACTGCCAGGGTGACCGAAACGCTGCGAAGGTCGTCAACATGCGGCAGAAGCGATGCGCCCGGCTGGCGCACCGTCACCAGGCTGGATAGCGCACTCGCTGCCGCGGCGAACATTCCGTCGCTAATCCTGGCGGCTTTCGACACGACTACCCCGAGGCCCAGCCCCGGGTACAGGGTGGCGTTGTTCAGTTGGGCGATGACATAGGTGACGCCCTTATACGTGACCGGTGCGAACGGACTCCCCGTGGCAATCAGTGCCCGCCCATTGGTCCAATGCAGCAGATCGACAGGGTTCGCCTCCGCAAGCGCGGTTGGACTTGAAAGAGCGAAGATGATGGGCCGTTCCGTGCGCGCCGCCATTTCCCTGACAATCGGCTCCGTGAAGCTACGTGCAACGGTCGACGCGCCAATCAGCATGGTAGGCCCTACGCGGCGCACCACCTCTTCAAGGCTTACACCATTTCGATGACCGTCATGTTTCCAGGCCCGGCTCTCATCGGCCGGCCGGGCATAGGTGACTTGATAGTCCCGCAGCTCGCCGGCCATGTCGGACGTGAGAAGCCCCTGGCGGTCTACACACCAGAAGCGCCGCGCGGCATCGTCTCTAGAAAGGCCCTCACGCACCATGGCATCGCGAATCTGATCGGCGACGCCGATGCCCGCGGTCCCCGCGCCGAAGATGACCACACGGTGATGTCGCAGCGGCGTACCGCAAACCCGCACGGCTGAGATGGCCGCGGCCAGCGCGATCGCGCCCGTGCCCTGAATGTCGTCGTTGAAAGTGCAGATCCTGCGGCGGTACTTCTCGAGAATCCTCCGGCCGTTGCCGGGCGCGAAATCCTCCCACTGGATCAACGCTGTCGGGAACAGCCGGGTCGCGGCCTGCACGTAGGCGTCGATGAACTCGTCGTAGCGATTTCCACGAATCCGCGGATGCCGGTTCCCGATGTACATGGGATCTTCGAGCAGATTCTCCCGATTCGTGCCGACGTCGAGCATGACAGGAATAACCCGCGCCGGATCGATTCCCCCCGCCGCGGTATAAATCGCCAGCTTACCGATGGATATTTCAATGCCGCCGATTCCCCAATCGCCAATTCCCGGAATTTGCTCGGCGTCGGTTGCCAGCACCAAGTCGATATCGCCGGCGTTCGCTCCGAAATTGGCGAATGCCTCTTCGATCCCTTCGAGGTGGTCAATCGACAGGTAAACCCCGCGCGGCCGCCGGCACTCATGGTGATACTGCGTCATGGCCATGCCGACGGTCAGGTCATTGACAATCGGAATCATTTCGCGCAGGTGCTCCGAAAACAGGCGGTAAAACAGCACCTCATTGCGATCGTGCAAAGCGGTCAGATAAATGTTCTTGCTGAGCGCGTCCCCCAGGCGTTCATACTGGACGTATGCTCGCTTGACCTGGGTGGCCAGCGTGCTGATTTCAGGCGGCAGCAGGCCCGTCAGACCCAGAGCCGACCGTTCCTCCGCCGTAAAGGCCGTTCCTTTGTTCAGCAGCGGCGAGTTAAGCACATCCAACCCGCGAGCCTTGGTCTGACAATCGCCATCCGAGTTCTCGCGGCGCCTCGAACCCGGCGGGAGTAGCGGAATCACTCGCTGCGTCATGGGACGCCTAGATCGCTGACGCTGTATGCTCTCGATCATTAGCGTGCACCTGTGTCGTTCCGCGGATCATCTTGAAGGCCCTGATCACCATATTGCTTGCAGGAGACATGTCTTCTCTTCCCTCGCCCGCCGCAGGCGGCGCAGGACAAGCGCCGCACGACAGACTCGCCGATGTTCTTAGACTTTTGCGGCCTTTCGAAACCAGAATGCGCCGCACAGGCTTATGAGTCCGGCCAAGCCGATCAGCGGCGTCGAGCTCGACGTGGCAGGCAATTGGGCCGGTAAGGCGTCCGGAATCGGCGCGGCGGCTACCTGCAATTCCGCGGGCGGCGGCGGCGTGACCACTACAGCCAGTTGCACTTCTTCTCCGGTAGGCTGAATTGCCATGATGGGAGCGCGTTTCAGCTTGACTACCACCGGCTCATCCGGGGACTTGATCGCGGCGGCCACTTCGACCGGGATCTCGGCAGGAGTAAAGAGGACCGGAACATTGGTCGTCTTGGCCAGTTCCACGGCCCTCGCCTTCGGATAGACGAATTCCTCGCCCCAATTTCTGCCGGGATAAAACCACGCCCGAAGAGCTTCCGGCTCGCCGGCGGTCTTTCACTGAAGGAAATCACGGTTTTATCCGTAGCTTTCAAGCGATAGTTTGGAATCGCGAGAATTGTGGCGTAGATGACGGTTTCGTCCTGATTGAAGATCTGGACGATGTGCCGGTCCGACTTTGAATCTAGAATCTTGAAAACATAGGTTCCGGCGGGTAGCACTCCCCAACCCTGCAAATGGACGCCTGGAATCTCTACGGGACCGCTGAAGGTCACCTCAGTTTTTCTGTTCCAATCATCTGCGCGGGCGCCCGGGACGAACATCGCTCCCAATACCACCGCACAAAATACCGTTGTGACCGTTCCCGACATTTTCACTGTAAGTCTCCTTAAGATTTCCAAAAATCGCATGAGGGCTATCTTGCTTCCGTGCATTTGCTGAGGCATTCGCGGGCCCATTGCATTCCTTACGGCGCGGAATCGGTGATTCCGCCGATTTACGACCCCTATTGAGCTTCAAATACTAGGCTTAACCCTCGTTTCAACGACGACAGGGCTAAGCTGCCATCGCTCATTCGAGTTGGGTGCTCCGGCCGGAGTTGACCGTGCAGGGTCATGCGACCATATGCGGTCAATTCGCAGCTAAGTGCAAATCGCGAAGAAAGAGATTGGACCGCTCTCTGGAACCGCTGTACCACGCGTTTGGACCATCCTGGCCCTCGACATGCAAATCGTCAGTACGAAAGCAGGGCGCTTTGATCTTAGAAGGAACTTCGAGACCGGCATGACCAGAGAAAGCTACGGTGAAGCTTACCAGCACGGGTTTGAGAAGACGGCGCGATTCCTGGTATCCCGCGGCGCGTCGTGGGAGGGAGCCCGGGAAACCGCGCAAGCCGCTTGGGCGCGCGGCTGGGAGCGGGTAGAACAGCTCCGTGACGACGAACTGGTGGTGCGTTGGGTAAATACCATCGCGCTGAACGCGTATCGGGGGCTTCTTCGTGCGGAGCTGCCGCGGCAAGCCTCCGAAGAGCCTACTCCCAGGCTGTCAGGTAAGGTCGCGAGAATCGATCTGGCCGCCATCGAAGTAGCCCGCATTCTTCAGGCGTGCCGCCCTCGAGACCGCGTGCTGTTTGAGCAACAGATGCACGGCTTAACTTCTCAGGAAATTGCACAGGAACAAGGGGTTACTAAGACGGCGATCCGGATCAGACTATTGCGCGCGCGGCGTGCAGTGCGCGACCGGATCGACGGGCTGGCAAGGTGAGCCTGGGTTGGAATCCTAGCCAGCCGGCGACGGTCGAGTTTTCCAAGTGTCCAGAAGAGTGACGAACGACGCGACACAGGTAAAGCTCATCAGCAGAAAAATCTTAGCGACGAGAATTAAGGGGCTGAAAACGATGGCAATGGCCACGAATCCAGCCGCCCATAAATATGATCGAGCCCGGAACGCCTGCTGAACCACCACCAAAGCTCCGATACAAATCGTCACGTTCAAGAGGATCTCGTAGCTGGTGGCATACCGCGTAAACATGGACCCGATCAGGAGTAGCGGGATCGTAATCCATTTAATGATTTTCATGATCACAGACAGTTCCTCACTTCCGGCGCGCACAGAGGCCGGAGCGGAATGCCCCGGCCCCCGATGCGGCCAGTAAGCTACTTCACTTCAACCAATACCGCTGCCGGCTGGATTAACGACCCGATGATCTCGCCCGTTACCACCAATTCCACCCGCCGATTCTGCTGGCGGCCGCTCGACGTATCGTTGGACGCGACCGGTTGAGTCTTGCCGAACCCTTTGGAGGTTACCGACGTCGTAGGAATTCCCGTTCCTGTGAGATATAGTCCCTTACCGAAGATGCGCGATTTTCGGAAAGCGTCTGATTGTAATCGTCACCGCCCACGCTGTCGGTGAACCCTTCTACCTGCAATCGCAGGCCGGGGTGCCCCGCCAGAATTCCGGCCACTCGCGCCAATTTTTCGCGCGCCAGCGGACGGAGAGAGAATTTCGCCGTATCGAACAGGACATCCGACATATTCACGATCAAGCCGCGAGCCGTCGCGAGTCTGAAGAATCGCGTTGAACTGAAGCGAAGCTGCGCCCTCAGCTGGGTTTTCTCTGCGTCGGACTGGGCTTTCTCGCCCGCTGCCGTGGCCCGTTGAGCGTCGTTCTCGCGCTTCAGGCGATCCGCCTCGGTTTGGTTGGCGGCCATCTGCGCCTCATTCTCCCGCTTCAGCCGATTCGCCTCAGTCTGGTTGGCGGCCATCTGCGCCTCATTCTCCCGCTTCAGACGATCCGCCTCATGCTGATTGGCCGCCATCTGCGCGTCATTTTCCCGCTTCAGGCGATCCGCCTCGGTCAGATTGGCAACGGCCTGCGCATCGTTCACTTCTTTCAAGCGATCCGCTTCCGTCTGATTGGCCGCGGTTTGCGCATCGTTCGCTCGCTTCAGACGATCGGCCTCGATTTGCGCAGCCGCCGCTCGCGCCTCATTGTCGCGCTTCACGCGATCAGTTTCGGATTGCGCAGCAGCGATCCGGTCATCGCTTTCCCGCTTCAAGCGATCCGCATCGGCCTGCGATGCCGCGTTCTGGGCATCGTGTTCCCGGGCCACGCGCTGGGCTTCCGCTTGAGCGGTGATTCGAGCCGTCTCCGCTTGCAGCGCGATGCGCTCGCTTTCGGATTGGGCGGCCGCGCGTGCTATCTCGGCGCGTGCTTCGCGATCCAATCCGCCTTGCCGTTCGGCTGCCAGTTGCTCGCCTTCGATTTTCTTGATCGTGATGATCCGCGCATCTTCGGCCATTTGAACGGCCTCGCGGGCGACAGTCCCGATGGGCTTGCGGCCCGCTTTGCCTTTCAAGTAGCCTTCGGCATTAGTCAGCCCGTCTAATGCCTTCTGGAACGTCTCCGCGGCGTAAGTCGAAGCACCCGTCCAGCGCGCAATTTGTACGGCGTTCCGCGCCTCATACAGTTCCAGCGGAACTTTGCGATCCAGCCCGATCGGCTTGATATCCGCGGGATTGACGTTCAGCGTATATTGGCCGCGTTGCAACAGCTCATATTTCGCATCCAGCTCCTCGATGGTGCCCACCGTATCGTGCCGGACGAAATTTTCCATCACCACCACATCGCTCGGTTGGGTCACGGCGAAATAAGGCTCCGCCGTGATAATCAAACCGAAGGATTGCAACTCCGTGGTCGCATCCAGCTTGCTCTTGCCGCCGTTCAGGAGCACCTCGCCGACGTTCGTCGCCCGGCCTTCCGGAGTGATCGCCCACATTACATAGGTGAGATACTCGGGACCGAACTTGGTGGCCGGCTCCAGCTTCTCCATTTCAGCGTCGATCTTAATCACACCCTGCTTGCTCTCCACCTTGGCCTCGCCAATGGCCCTGGGCATCAACTCCGTTCCGCGAAACCCGATCCGCGTGGACCCGCTGCGGTGATTGTAGTTAATCGCCTTAGTGGTCCTGGCGACCACCGTGACCCGGTAAATGGGTACCGATCCCGCGGCCATCCTGGCGGCATTCTCGGACTGGGGTTGCTGGGTTGGATTGGGGGCCTGCGTCGCCTGTGCCGACAGTACGCCGCAAGCCAGCAGAAAGGTGCTGATCGTTTTCATATTTGATCCTTATTGTCGATTGGTTACTGTTGTTTATCGGGGGATCCGGTCGGCACTTCCCGATGTTCGTGCCACGAATATTTGTTGAGCATTCCAAGCAGCCGCATCGCCGCACGGGGTGCGCGAACTCCCGAAGTCACCACTTCGCGATTGTCGATCTTCCTGCCGTACATTGCCGCGTTATCGTCCAGGTCCTGACGCAGCGTCGCACCTTCGAGAGCGACTCCCGCAAACAACCCTTGCGATCGCGACCATGACAGAATCTCGGCATGCATCTGCGCGTCTGTTTGTGCCGTAGCCGTACGTCCTACCGGTCCGCCCGCAACCGAACCTTCCGCCCCTAGAGTGAACTTGCTCGAAAGCAGATGCTCGCGTCCACCCTGGTTCATCACCAGCATGATTACGTCGGTTTCCGAACCGCCGATCTGAAAGCCAAAGCTTCCGCCTTCGACCCGAACCGTGCCTGGCGCCGACCAGCCATCGCCGCCTTTGTTGCGGCAAGATAAATATCCCTTGCCGTATTTTCCGCCAAAGACAAACGCCGCCGTTTTCAATGCCGGAACAATTACGATACAACGCGCGTTCTCAAGCAGCTCTTGTGGAATACCTTTGTCGGGCGCCCCCATGACCTCTGAAAACACGACCGCGGCCTGATCCAGGCGCTTGGCCGAGTCTTTGTCCATAGCCATCAACGGCGTGAGTGCCAGAGCAGTTACCAGAATGAATTTCATTTCTTCGCCTCTTCTGTCGAAGGAGAGCCCGCGACAGAGTTAGCTGATGCACGCATAGCCCCAGCCTCAACTCTGGCAATAACTTCATCAGGTGCAGCATCGCGGAAGAAATCGGAGGAGGCGGGATGGCGGAAATCCTAACCGTATGTGGTCGACTGACCGGATATGGTCGCGATTATGGAAAAAGAGGAATCAATACCTATCTAAGGCCCTCGCAGGGGCCCGCGCAGGCAGGCTCAAGCTTTGGGATCTGGGCTTTCCGATTCAGGCTTCGCTTCATGAACTTCACGGCTCTTCAGAAACGCTTGCCGCGAATGTTCGAGCGCCTGCCTCGACAACTCATGCCCGCTCTGGTGATCCTGCTGGCCGTGCTCCGCGGCAGCGCGGTGCGCATGCGCTGCCAGGTCGTGCAGCTCGGCCGCCCGTTGATGATTTTCGTAATGCGATCCGCTATTGTATCGACTGGACATTAGAGGCTCTCTATCTTCCCCGATTTTCCGTGGGCTTCCTTAGCAAGCTGGTAGGCGTGGTCGGCGTATTCGAGCGCGCGTTCCGAATGCCAGTTGCCTGTAGGGTTGTCGCCCTTCTCATTGTGCTCCGCGGCCGTACGATGCGAACGTGCGGCCATTTCATGCTGTTCCGCGGCTTCCCGGTGCGATTCGTGCATAAATTCCTCCTACTATGGTATCCGAATCAGAGGGTGGAACCGCCATGCGGGGCGTGCGACCTTTGGTCTTCCTTCTCTTGATCCTCAAGGCAATAGGCCGCCCACGGACTCGCCTCCAGGCGAGCCGCCTCAATCCGACGGCCGCACAAAAGACAGCGTCCATACGTGCCATCCTCTATCCGGCGCAAGGCGGCCCTTACCTGCGCCAGCGTTTTGGATGCCAGCGTCTCCTCTTCCATGGCTTCTGAAGAGGCTTGGTCGGAAGTGGCATCGTCAGTCAAGTCTCTGACTTCGGCTTCGCCCGAAACACGCGCCTCCCCGATTAGTCTTGCCTGGTTCGCCATCAGCTCGCGCTCTTTGTCGATCAGGCGCTGTTTGAAACGTTCGATATCCATTTTTCTATTTTCCAATGCGGAAGCTGCTGATATTACCCCACAACCCGACTGCTTGCAACACCCATACCGCTACCGCAACCACGACCACGACATTCAGAATCGATTTAATGCTCGAAGCCATAGGGATGAAGCGATTGATCAGCCATAACCCCACCCCGACGATAATGAGCACAAAAACAAGATTGACTAGAGGCATCTTGATTCTCGACCGGCTAGATTCTCGACCTGCGTCCCAGAATCAGGTTAACAACTACCATCACCAGCGCTACCACCAGCAGAATGTGCAACAGGCCCCCCGCGGTATAGGAAGTAACCATCCCTAGCGCCCATAGGACCAACAGAATGACGCAAATTGTCCACAACATATGATCGTTCTCCTTTTCGAACGTTTCTGGAGAGGCAATTTACTGCCCAAACAGTGTTTCTGCCGGGATGGCAGGGAAGACGCACTGGCGATTGCACGGCAAGTCGCCGTTCGCGGGCCAAATGACCAAATCCGGTCAAAAAACCTGTTTAGCCGCTCCCGCGATCGTCCGAGCTACCTTTTGCGGGCGGCGACGCGCCGGGCGGCCGGGGTTGGCTCGGCGGCGTCTGATCCCTCCAGCGCCACGATGATCATTTCATAGGGAAGCTTGCGGGTGACCTTAACACTTCCGGCTGCGGCCAGAAACGTTGAGATTGCGTTCAAGTTGACACGCGGGATACCCACCACTGTCAATTCGGCTCCGTTCCCGAAGCCCGCGGACGCTTTCTGGAACGGCGCAGTCCCGGGAACGAAAATCATGCGCACACCGCTGGCGAGCGCATCCGCGTCATCCCCAGCTTCCGGCACGACATCGGCGAGAACCGAAATGCCACCATCCTTAAGCGCGGTGGCCTTGGAGGCAACCCGCATCGTGAAGAGGACATAGTTGTATCCCGATTTAGCGGACGTCAGCGTGACGGCGCTGGCGTTGGACTGCAACGAAACCGATAATTTTTCGTACGACCCGAATGCCGCTGCTGCATCCTTGTAGGTGAATCCGCTAATGTCGTGCAGCGAAGCCCTCAAATCATCGGAACCTACCTTAGTCAAAGGATGGATCTCAAAGCAGTGATCCGGATTGGTGTTGGCGGCGGGAGGCACATCGTCGAACTGAATCTGGGCCCCGGTGGACGGCGGATGTTCGAACCAGAGCCGCCAAGCTCCGCTGACGGTGATGAATTGGCCGTTCCCTTCGTCGCTGTGGACGGTGTTCACCGCGCCTTGTTCGCCGGCCGCCGCCGCGTTCATGATCTCGGCCACCATGGGCAACCCGATTTCCTTGGGAGCCCGGCCGGCCACGTGCATATCGCCGTCTTTGGCCGGAGGGTTCGGATGAGGATGCGCATGATCGATGGTGAAAGTAGCATCGATAGTCGCCCGATCCTTGAAATTCTCGATCCAGGCACGCTTCAAGACAATGCTTCCGGCGCGGGCCCATCCAGTCAGCGCCAGTAGAATGACAAGAGTTCGGCTCAAGCTGCGCATCTGGCTTCTCCTAAGCGTTGCTCGGTTGCTGAGTGGAGCTGCTCTTATCCCGCGGCTCGTCGGGCGCGCGGCCTGCGTTCCGAATATTCATGAATTGATTGAGCGTGTCGAACCAGAACGGTGCGCCCAACGATACGGCGATCGCGGTAAGAATCCAGCCAATGCCGTGGTTGTAGAGGATCGACAACAGCGCCATGATCCAGAGCGTGACACCTTTCGCGGCGCCGAGTTTCTCCCAATCGGGATCCCAGCCGGTGAGTTGTCCCAGCAGCTTTTGTTCATTCGGCGTGAGAGCTTCTTCGGCGGACGATGGCACGTTTACCGGCTTGCTTGCCGTTGCATCATTCGGATTCGGATACTCCACCATAGGAAGGCTTTCTTCCGGCGGCTTTTTCTGGGCCCGCACGCGCGCTTCGTCGACCACGGCGGCGCGCATGGAAGGGTTGGTCCACAGGACCTTGGCCACATGAACGGTATCGGCATTGATCACCAGCGTGATCACGCATGCCAGGATAAGATTGTTGCGCTGGGCATTCCGCTTGTACCAGCCGCTGACACGGTCCATCGTGTCGTTAAACCACTCCTCCACGTTCGTCTTTAGCGCGGCGGCGTCGGAGGATGAATCTATCAGAGCCTGGAGGGCCGTCTGCAATGCAGGGGTCCCCATCTTCTTGACCCCTTCGCGGATGGCGTCGACATCCGTCAGAGGCTTGTCCGCTCCCGAAACGATATCCAGCAACGCCGTTGCGAACTTCTCCGCCGGAATGTAAGACGGACACACTTCTTGATTGTTCGGCGCCAGGGAGCTGATCATGGGATGCCGGTACAGCTCAGACTTGAGATGCGGATCGCAACCCAGCAGCCGGTCGATTCCCTGGTCCAGAAACTTCGCGCGCGTTTTTAACTTCGCGGCGATCATTTCGTTCACGGTGGAGCAGATAAGCCCGAGCAATAAGTAGAAGAAGCTCAGTCCAATGGCGACGTCCAGGATGGGCATCGAAAACATACGTTCCTCCTCCGGGATTCCGCGGCCCGCACACAGCGATCCTGAGAGCCGACGCAGCCGATTAGGTTGTGATCCGCAACTTCGCTCACGAACTGGCGTGAAACAATATACACCTGATTCCAGGTATTTTCAATTCATTTTCTGTGCGATTTTTTCACTTTCTGCCGGACCGCCGTCTCTCTTTGATATTCACGACGCGGCCGAAGCGTAAAAGCCGCAACGGCGAGCGATTTCCCTGGAAAACCCAATCGTTAATGGATATACTTCCGTGATGTCACTTGCACTTTCGTTCCTGCCGGCTGCGCCGCCGGTGCGGGCGGAAGAGGGAGGCGCACATCTCATGCGATTCATCTCTGCGGGGCCGGCAACCCTCGAATGGATTCCCGGAGCCCAAGACGCCGAACCGGACCATCGCCGCGGTGTCCGCCCTGAAAATATGACAACCGATTCTTGATATGAAACAGAGTATTGGAGGACTAGCAGGTCTCTTAGCCATCATCGGGCTATTGATTCATACGCAATCCCCCACTTCATCCGAGAACGCGGCCACTCAGGCGGCCGCCGATTCGAAAAACAAGAAGAGTAATCCCGCGAAAAAGGAAGAAAATACTTCCGACCCGCCGCCCGAAGGACCCTGGATCGCAACCAGATCCTTCTTCGTTCCGAAATCGGAGATCCCTGCCCCCCCGAAAGATCTGTTCGATCCGAAATCGGCCGACGCCAAGGGCGAACTGCAGCGCCTTCTTGGGCTCCCCCAGCCGGGTCAGGCCGAAATGTGGAGCATCGTCGCGACCGTGGCCGATCCGCTCCATACCCGTCTGTCCTTGTTCCTGGATAACCAGCTTGAAGCGATCGAGCGCGCGTTTCAAGCCACCGGATGGGACTTCGCCGGGCAATGGCTGCCCTGGATGGATCATGCGGATCCGGCCGAGACCGACATCAGTAATCGAAGGAAACAGCGCCGCCTGCAAAGCGAGCAGGAAGATTATCCTGGCATCCTGATCTTCCGTTCGCCGCCCGGACCGCCTGGAAGACCGGATTTCGCCAAACGGGCCCTTTTTGTCTTACTGGTCCCGGAAACGCCTACGACCGGAATCAATGGACGCTCATTCTTTGCGGCAATGAACTTCGCAAGGGCGGTCGTCCGCGCCTCTAAACCAGGTCCAAAAATCGGGCTCCTGGCCCCTTCGTTCACTGGCTCCTTTTCGTCGTTGAGTCATCTTTTGGCGGAGTGGGACCGCAACAATTCGCCGGGGATTATCAGCCAAGCCGTATACGGAGGATCGATCTCAGGCCAGGAATACGCCACCGCGTTCGAGAATAGCTTTGCAGATCCCGAGTGCAAGTGTCCTGCGAAATATAAATTTTATTCGGGCATTGTGGATTCTGAGGGCTATCGCCACGCGTATGAGGCGGTGCTCTCGGGGTATGGGATCAAGCCCGATCAGGCGGCGTACCTCCGCGAGAATGCGACCGGTTTTTCACGGAGTTTCATCGCCGCCGCGTCGCCGGCGGGCACCGCTCAGATTCCGGTCTTTGTCTTTCCACGCGATATTTCTCATCTCAGAAATGCCTACCAGGACGTGGCCGTAACCTCGGCTCGATCGAACCCGGAGCATACCCCTGGTATCGATTTCTCTATCAAAGACCCGGAAAACGGCGAAGATAGCATTCCGATCTTTTCGACCGTACAGACGCCCTTGTCCCAGAACAGCATTGTCGATTCGATCACGGCACAGCTTCGGCGAAACAACACGCGCATCGTTTTCATCGCCGCTACCAATCCGCTCGATGCGCTTTTTCTCACCCAACTGGTCCGGCGAAATTCGCCCGGGACTCGAGTGTTGGTCGGCAACGCGGATGTCCTCTTCGTCGCCGCGGCCTATCGGGAAGGCCTAAGTGGAACGCTGTTTCTGTCTTCCTACCCTCTATTTCTACAGGGAGGCCAGTGGCTGGATGGCGGCGGGCCTCCGCAGGATCTTCTTAAGTTCGCCGGACCGAACTTCCAAGGTATCTTTAACGTCGCCCAGTTGCTGGCGCGAGATCTTGGCGCGAACTTCAGCGACAGCGGGCAGACGCATCTGCATGGCTATGGACAATTGAAGAACAACCGCCCCTATCCAGGTTTGTGGCTATTGACTCTCAGCCGATCCGGATTTCTCCCGCTGGACGTTCCAGATAGCCCTCAAGGGCTATTGGCGAGCCACCCGCATTCGTCGCCGACCCCTTTGCCGGATGAACCGCCGCCATCCGAGTGGTTCATGACTGCCCTCCTCGCGACGGCGGCCATCTTCGTGTATTGTTTCCTGCTGGTGGCCTGCAACTTCGGTTTGATGAAAAGACCTCTCTGGCTGGTGGTAGCGGACCAGGTCGAGATTCGACTCATTGCGCTTTTCGGCGTGTGCCTTTCGCTCAGCGCGCTTTCTTGGGTCCTGGCGTTTCCGTTTTGGCGCGCTGTCGAGGTTGCGATCTACGAAGGCCGATACCCGGAACTGGGATTGGGAACGATCTTAGCGGCTATCGCCACCGCCGCGAGCTTTATCGTTCCCTTCCTTAGCTTGCTGATGGTGGCGGCCAAAGGTACGAAGCAAGATGCAACCGCCGAGTCTGGAATCGAAAAAGCCGGATGGCGGCTTCAAGAGTTCGCTTATGTTCTGATTGCCGGAACGCTTTTTGTGATCGTAACCGCGGAGTGGGCGGTTTCCTGTATGAACCCCGAGAACCCAGGGTTTATGTTTCGCTTCCGGGCGCTCGAACTGTACTCGGGCGAATCCCCCGCGGTGCCATTTGTGCTGCTCACCATCGCGTTTTTCGGAATCTCGCACATTTATTACAAGCGTTACACGGAAGCAGGTAAGATTCGTCCGATTCTTCCGCTGGATCGTCTGCCGAACTGGCCAGAGCTCCAAGAACCGAGGCGTCTGAGTCGAGGAATTGAGAGCGCGATCATGGCGCCGGGTCATCTGCCGCTCAGGGACTGGTCGATTCGCCTCGGCGTCTGCACGTTCTTCGTCTTCATTTGCGCAATGATATTGGCGCATGGGGCCCGTGTCTACGCCTTCGAACTGTGGCATTACAACTGGGCGCTGTTGGCCGCGATCATAGTATTGCTTTTCTGCCTGGCGACCGGATGCTATGACCTGGTCCGAATCTGGACGCACCTTTCACGGCTGTTGGAGCGGCTGGATCTTCTCTCTCTAAATGTTGAAATGGATCGGGTTTCGGAAAAGTGGTTTCGGCAGCCCATTTGGGATTTTGGCAGATCGGTATCGAGAGAGGCGTTAACTTCTCAAATGTTGGAGGAGCTCCGTGAAAGAGAAAACTCGCTGGGGATCGAAGAACGCCCCAATTTTAGGGTCCAACTGTCTGACAGCGCCATCACCCATCTTGCAGGCGGCAGCGGAGTTGCCGAACATCTAACCTCTCGTCAGCAATTCGAGCAGTGCAGCGCGGACATCGCCGCTACGATTGTGGAACGGGACCTTCTTCCCCTCTGGCGGACCGCGGGGCCGCAAGACCAGACGAAAGTCGCGGATTTTCTCAAGTATTCCCGTGGGTTCGTTATCTTGGAGATTTCACGATTCCTGATTTATGTGGTGCAGCAAGCCCGCCGGATTGCGCTTTGCATTTCATTGGGCCTCCTGATGCTGATTCTTCTCTTTCATTCGTACAATGCGCAGTCTCCCACGCTGGTTGCGCAGTTTCTGGCGGTTTTATTTGTTTCGGTCGGTGTGGTTATGTTTCAAGTTTTCGCGGGAATCGAGCGAAATCATACGCTCAGCCGGATCGCCCGCACGAACCCTGGCGAGCTGGACGGCTCTTTCTGGTTACACTTGATCGCTCTTGGCGGACTTCCGCTGTTGGGATTGCTGGCTCACCTGTTCCCGCCGATTTCGAACTTCCTGTTTTCTTGGGTGGCGCCGAACCTTCAGTCGACTCGGTGAACAGCTTAGAACAGCGACGGACGTGACGCGCCGCCCAATAAAGACGTGTTCATACTCGCGATCGTATGCATCCCCTCGTGGCCGCCCCACGAAAACAAAAGATAGACCATCGGAAATCCGCCGGCGCGCAAGGTTAATCCGGCCGAATAGCTGTGCAGAAGATGGGTGAAGTCGATGTCGCCCCGCGTCAGCGCGACCTTCCCTTCGTCAAGCATGGCCGTGACTCCTAGCGGTCCGTAAACCGAATGCTCAAAGCTCGCTCGAACCAGCAGCGCGTTGGGAGCGCGGAAGCGGTAATCCTGATAACTGGAAAGAGAGGGGTCGCCGTTGATGTCCGATCCTCCGAGTGTGGGCTGGAAATAAAACGGCACCACGTTCCGGGATGGCACGAAGGATTCGTTTAACAGAAACCGCAGCGCGAAGCTGCCTTGGCGATCGCGAGTCACCGAGGGACACGATACACGCCGGCTGCCACGGAACAGTCGTCAGGTCCGTTGAAGTCGCCGGGAATCACGGAGCGAGTCTTCTTGTATATCGGGAACTCGTGCGATAAATCCACCGTCAGCCGCTCAAAGGAAAACTTGGAATCGCCCGCGGCGAACTCCTGGAAGTTAACCAGGTAATTCAGCCGGACATATCCCGCCGCGAACTCCGGCCGGATACGAATCCCCTCGCCGAACTGAGCGAATCCAGGCTGGCTATTCAGGCCCGGCGCGGTAGCGGCGAATAAATCTGCTCGATTGAGGGGCTGGTTTGAGTCTGGTTCGGCCTCAGGTCCACAAACCGTCCATTCGCTTCGCCCAACAGCGACATTTTAAGCTTGGGCAGCACGGGAAAAACGGCATTGCCCCCCACGATTGTTTCGGTCATCCCGAAATATGATCGCGCGGTATCGCTGGTGTTTGCGCCTTCCCCGAAGAAGATAAGTTTGTTCAATGACGTCGCCTGCGCGTAGACGTGAAACACGGGATACTCCGTCACGGCGAGGTTCGATTTCTTCGCCGGCGGCGATCCACCGGTATTCACGACAATCTTGCGATGGCGATCCCATACCGCCGTCATGTACGCTCCGGCGCGCCAGGATCCATTCGGTGTTGCGACCGCGTCCATATCCCAGTTCAGCCGCCAAGACTCATTCGGGGTCCAGTGAGCGACGAAGGCCGGCCCGGCGCCAAATCCATTTTGCGGAGCGAGGCTGCCCACTGCAATGTGCAACGGGTGATCCGTGAAGAGCACCTCGGCGCAGCCCAGAATCGACTGGAAACTGGAACAGCTCGCCTGCAACGACTCGCCTTCTTTTCGGAAGTCCACCCCCAGCGGAGTTTCCTGTCCGAACGCCATCGCACTCAGGACCAGTCCAGCTAAGCAGAGATGTTGCATATTCATCGACCGCCGGATCTGGCCGCCTGGGGGTGTAAAATTTCAGTCATCTTGCGGATATACTCCGCGGCCTGGCCTTCAGTCTTCAGCGAGCCAAAGTCTACGCCGGTACGCTTTTCCGGAGCGAGTTCCAACTCCAGCCGATGAAAATGCTCCACTTGATTTTTCAATAAGAGATTTTTCTCGAGGAGCCGGTTAGGATTGAACGAACTTTTCGCGGGCTTAGGAACGCGGACTACATTGGATGAGCTCGCCATAAATCTCCTAATCGAAGCTGAACGTCGGACAATCGGAATCCGGTCGAAGCGTGTCGGTTAACAGATCCAAAAACGTTGGAGCGGCCTTTTCCCGAGGCGTGCGCTGATCGTATGCGCCGATAAAATGCTGTGTCACCGTCGCGGGAATCGACGCATGTTCGAAAATTCGTCCACTGGGATCCTCGGGTCCTGGAATTACCGTCGCTTTGGCGATCCAGGGCGACACCAGAATCGCGGGCACCCGAACGCCTAAACGATCGAAAGCAAAGGGGATGCCGCCCGTATCGCCCAAATTTGCGTGATACCCATCCGGCGTGCAGGACGGCGGAGGGACGTGATCGTAAATGCCGCCGTGTTCGTCGTAAACGATCAGCAGCGCCGTACTCTTAAAGAGGTCGGCATTTTGCCGGATCGCGTTATAAACACTCCCGATGAAGACCTCACCCGCCTGGACGTCGTGATCGGGATGCTGGTCCGACGCGAGTTCTTCGCCGCCCCCGTCACCAATATGATCGCTATAGTTCGGCTCGACAAAGCAATAATCGGGAAGCTCGCCGTTGCCGCAATCGGACAGGAACTGCTCGTATGTTCCAAAGATTTTAGGCTGATTTTTCAATAAATTAACGATCTCCATCGTCGAGCTCGACGTGTCGTAGTAGTACAGTTTAGTCGTGCGCTGCGGGTTAGCTGCCAGCAAACGTTCATAGATGCTCAGGATCGGATCTTTAAGATAAAACATGTCCATGCTCACCTGGCCGAACGAGGTGCCATAGTGGGCAAACGCGCGATTACAGATCGTCGGACCAGGAATCGAGGCGAACCATCCGTTGAATAGGGCATAACTTTGCGCCAGCGTCTGTAAAACTGGAAGTTTTCCTTGCGGAAAGTAATACATAATCTTGCGGGAGTGCGCCACGTCTTTCTGCTGATCGTAGTAGCTCTGTACAAAGCCGTTCATGGCGGGAAGTCCGGGAGGCCCGGGCGTACCGTAGAACAATTGCTTTTGTACCGCCGGAAATGGTGGTCCGGGTCGGGATCCAGTTGGCTTTGGAACTCCGCGAGCGGCATCACCTTGGCGGGTTCGTTGGTCGTATCCAGATTCGTTTCGGCGCCGGTCAGACCATTAATTCTCGGATCCAGGGCCTTCAGGGACCCCAGCATGTGGTCGAAGGACCGGTTCTCCATCATGAGCACGACGACGTGTTTTAGATTGTCTAGACCCTGAGACATCGCTTCTCCGTATACGGTAATGATTTTCAGGGGCGAGCTGTTTCAAAAAACGAATTTTTTTCGAGATGGTGGAGGCGATCGCTTAGGAAATAACGCCTTTTCTTACGGCATACAAGATAAACTCCGCTACGCTATGAAGGTTGAGTTTTTCCTGAAGGTTTCGGTGATGAGTTTCGATCGTGAAGGAACTTAAGTTCAAGGCCATTGCGATTTCCTGGTTCGATTTCCGTTCTGCCAGTAGTTGCAGGATTTCCCGCTCTGTTGACGTCAGCAGATCGTAGCTGTCTTCGACGCCCCGCGTTCTGACCTCCCGTTCATCGTCCGCTACCAGCATTTTGCGAATTTCCGGACTAAGAAACGTCTTGCCTTGATGCACAGCCTTAATTGCATCGATGAGATCGCCCCCTGCCGAATCTTTCAGTACGTAGGCTTTCACGCCCGCTTTTAGCGCTCGCAGGACATATCCTTCATCCGAGTGCATGCTCAGGATCACGATCGCGATATTAGGAAGCTCCGCAGTCATGCGCTGGGCCGCTTCGATTCCGCTCGAGTTGGGCATCGCGATATCGACTACCGCGACATCCGGCTGAGCGGCTTCCGCTTGCTCGGCTGCCTGGCGGCCATTCGACGCTTCCGCGACCACGACGAACTCTGGCTGACTCTCCAGCAGAAGCCGCAGGCCCCGGCGCATCACCGAGTGGTCGTCAGCTAACAGGATGCGAATCGAACTCATAGATTCCGGCGCTACCCAATGCTAACGGAGGGTCCTTTCGATCAGACCGCCCTACTAGATTTTTGGCCTGGAAATACCAGATCCCCGGTATGGGGACCCGCTGCGATCCGTCGTATCTTATTGATGTAGAAGATTCGTGCTATCCGCCTGCCCCGCTTCCGCTGGGCGAGCCCCAGTTGTATCGTAGGAGCGATGACTCACAAAAACGCTGGTTCGGCCGTAAACATCGAAAAGCTGCGTGCGCTAAGCACTTGTACTGTATCGAATGCGATCGAGCGGCTGGACGTGCGCTTGCGCAACGAGGGTTTTGTCAGCGGTACCGCAAGGTGCCGATTTCCAAACCTGCCCCCCATGGTGGGTTACGCCGCTACCGGCCGAGTTCGTACTCCTCCCCGCCTGTCAACCATCGTTGCTATTACGACCGTATGGATTGGTGGGATTACGTGGCATCTCTTCCCGAGCCCAGAGTCCTGGTTTTGCAAGATTGCGACCATCGAGCCGGGGTGGGCGCGTTCGTGGGCGAAATCCACGCCAACATCGGTTCGGCCTTGAAGTGCGTGGGCTGTGTTACCAATGGGGCGGTCCGGGATTTGACGGAAGTGGAGGCGCTGGGATTTCATTTGTTCTCCGGCAGCGTGTCGCCCTCGCATTCCTACGCGCATATCGTTGAATTTGGCGAGCCTGTAGAGATCGGCGGCCTGAAAATTTCACCCGGGACCTGGTTCATGGTGACCTCCACGGCGTCTTGGCCGTACCCCTATCGATTGCCGCGGAAATACCTGAAATGGCAGCTAAAATGCTGAATGACGAGCGGGAATTGATCGAATTCTGTCATTCACCTGGTTTTTCGTTACATAAGTTATCCGAGCGCATCCGCGAAATAGGAGCCTGGTGCGATCTGCCGGGAAGGCCGCGATGAAGACGACCACCCTTTTATTCGTGGGACTGATCGCCGGATTGGCGGGATTCTCAGCATCCTGCGGAAACCACAGAGCGTTCAGGCAAAGGATCCCTCC